>JACRMA010000027.1:23811-31899 GCA_016235085.1 Candidatus Zixiibacteriota bacterium | reverse complement strand
GGGTCGGCTTCGAAATGTTTGCGCAGGCGCAGGATGAAATTGTCGATGGTACGAGTGGTTGGGTAGGCATCGTAGCCCCAGACGCCATCGAGCAGTGCATCACGGGCGACGACCTCGCCGGAATGCTCGGCGAGGAACTTGAACATCATGCATTCTTTGCGGGTCAACGACACCGGTCCCCGCGGGCCGACTCCTTCGAATGTCTTGAAGTTGATCATGCTGCCGGCAAAGTGGAACTCGTCGGGCACCCGTCCAGGGGTGGCAAACCAGGCCTGCCGCCGGAAGATGGCTTTGACGCGCAGAAGAAGTTCTTTCAGTGAAAAGGGCTTGGTGAGGTAATCATCGCCGCCAACCTCCAGACCCAGGATGCGGTCGTCCTCCTCGCCGCGGGCGGTCAGGAATAGAATCGGAACCCGTCCGGCCTCGGCGCGAATCTGGCGGCAGACATCGATGCCAGAGATACCGGGGAGCATGACATCGAGGAGAATCAGATCGATCGGCGCGGTTCGGTAAATCTCCAGCGCGGCGTTGCCATCGCCAACCACGATCGCGCGGTACCCTTCCATCTCCAAATTGAGCTGCAGCCCCTCGGCGATGTGGGCTTCATCCTCAACGATTAGAATCGTTCGATCCATACGGCGGCAGTCCTTCAGGCCGTGATCAACGGCAGGCGGATTTCGATGGTTGTGCCCTTACCGGGGCCATCCGAGTGGACACTCACCCGTCCGCCATGTGCATCGACAATTTCCCGCACCAGATACAGTCCCAGTCCGGAACCGGCGACGCGCCGGGTCATTTCGTCACCTGCCCGGAAGAACCGTTCGAAAACACGTTTCTGATCCGCAGGCGAGAGGCCAACACCCCGGTCGGCCACCGTGATAATCGCTTCTGAATCGGAGCGGGTCAAGCCAAGCTGAACTGATTTGTCACCGGTGACATGCTGCGAGTATTTGATCGCGTTATCGAGAACCGCGCCGACCGCGCGGCGCAGGTGGCGATAATCGGTGCGAGCGCGGAGGCCGGGAGGGATCTGGGTTTGCCAGCGGATTCCGGCGCGCTCGGCGCGGGGGCGATACAGCTCGCTGTACGATTGAATCGCGGCAGACAAGTCTGTGTCGACGAGCTGCGGGTGATAGGTCTCCCGGGACAAGGTAGCGGCTTCGAGGACATCGTCGACCATCCCCTCGAGACGGATGACGTCCTGGGTGATCTTGTCCATGACCTCACGGCGTTTGGCGTCGGTTAACTCACGGGCGCTGACAGTTTCGGAGAAGAGACGAATCGACGCCAGCGGCGATTTGAGTTCATGCGTAACCGCCGCCAGGAAATTCTGCTGCTGACGTTCGAGTGCAGCGCTCTGGCGCAGGGCGCGGTGAATGGACAACGCACCGATCAGAATGAGCAGGAGAAAGAAGATCCCCTCGGAAACGAACATCCGCACCCGGCCGCGCCGTCCCTCGAGGATCAATTCTGCCCTGGCCGGGTCGGTGGAAAGGTGGGCAATGGTCATGGCATCGCGCAGAGACTGCGAAGAATCAGCGCCGGATTTATAGAGAACGCCGGGGAAAGATTTTCGGAGCCAGTCCCGGGCGGCCTCGGTCGAAAAGTAGATGGTCGGGCGATTCTGGCTGATCGGTATCGTCAGTGATCCAATGGCAGGTTCTTTGCTGGAACCGGGAATGGTTCGTCGCCCGCTCTCCCCTTCCAGCTCGATCGCTGTGAAAGCCGGCAGACCGCTCAAGCGGCCGCCCAGTACTTCCCCCTCCGTCAGGCTCGACCAGGAGGCACTTAGAGAATCGGACAAGCGACCAGTCCAGGTTTGCCAGGAATCGGCAGCCAGATAGCGCTCCAAATCGAGAGAGCGCTCCAGGGCGATGATATCGCCGGGGACATTGGTTACTTGAAAGATGATCCACCAGGTCATCTGCGCGACAAAAAGCGCGGTCATGATCCAGAAGATGACCGCGATACGGCGGGGTTGTCTGGTGGTCAGTGATCTCATGGCGCAGTTGCACCCAAAGGCGGCATAGTCTTCAAACCTTCGGCGAGAATCCCGGCGGCGCGGTTCAGCGCGTCGTCGTCGTGGGCCAGACTCAGAAAGCCCACTTCATAGGCCGAGGGCGCCAAATAGATACCATGATCCAGGGCAAAGTGAAACAGGTATCGATAGCGGGCCGCGGAGGCGGTGTCCAGGGCGGCCGGGTCAATTGGGGCCTGCGAGGACGCGAGGTAAAGCCAGAAGATTGAGCCGATCCGGGTCAGCGCCACACCCAGACTTTCGAGATCGACCTGCTGACGCAGTGTGGCTCCGAACCTCGCGCCCATCTGCTCCAGGCGTTCGTAGGCATTTTCGGCTTCGATGACTTCAAGGGCAGCAAGACCGGCGGCCATGGCGACCGGATTTCCGGAGAGAGTTCCCGCTTGATAGACCTTACCCAACGGCGCCAGATGCTGCATGATGTCGCGACGTCCGCCGAACGCGCCGACGGGCAGGCCGCCGCCGATGATTTTGCCGAAGGTCATCAGGTCGGGGGTAAATCCGAATCGCGCGGCGGCGCCACCGAATCCGAGACGGAAGCCGGTGATGACTTCATCGGAGATCATGAGGGCGCCATGACGATGCGCCAGGTCGGTGAGGTCGCGGAGGAAATTCCGCTCCGGGAGAATCAGGCCATTGTTGGCGGGAACCGATTCGGCGATGACGCAGGCGATTTGATTGGGGAAGCGATCAAAGTGCGCGGCCACCGAGGCGAGGTCGTTGTAATGCGCGACGAGTGTCGATCGCCCGATGCCCGCAGGCACACCGGCGGATGAGGGAGTGCCGAACGTCGCGAGGCCGGAGCCGGCTTGCACGAGCAGAAAGTCGGCGTGGCCGTGGTAGCAGCCGGCGAACTTGATGATCAGGTCGCGTCCGGTGAAGCCGCGCGCGAGGCGGATTGCGGACATGGTGGCTTCGGTGCCGGAGGACACAAAGCGGACTTGTTCGACCGGCTGGACGAGAGCACAGACTTTCTCGGCGAGCAGAACTTCAGCCTCGGTTGGGGCACCGAAAGAAGTGCCGTCTTTGGCAGCACGCTCAATTGCGGCCAGGACGCGCGGGTGGGCATGTCCCAGAATCAGTGGTCCCCAGGACAGACAGAAATCGATATAGGTGCGGCCATCGACATCGGTCAGCCGGCAACCCTCTCCCCTCTTGATGAAGCGCGGAGTTCCACCGACACCACCGAAGGCACGAACGGGCGAATTCACGCCGCCGGGGATAACGTTGGTGGCGCGAGCGAAAAGAGAGTCAGAGGTGGGCATGGGTGGAGGGCGTCCTTTCAAGAAAGCATAGGACCTATAGGGCCTATCGGACCAATTAAGAGAGCCACTTCTCGCGGAGGATGTCGCGCAGGTGGTAAGTCAGGATGATGGAGGCACCGGCGCGGGTGATGGCGGTCAGGTTCTCGAGAACCAAGTCGCGCTCGGCAGCGAATCCTTCTTTGGCGAGCAGTTTGACGGCGGTGTATTCGCCGGAGACGTTGTACGCCGCAATCGGGACATCGGTCGATTCGGCCAGATCGGCGATAATATCCAGATAGGACAATGCCGGTTTCACCATGATGACATCGGCGCCTTCATCGAGATCAAGCTGGGCTTCGACGCGCGCTTCGCGGCGATTGCGCCAGTCCATCTGGTAGGACTTGCGGTCGCCATGCTGGGGTGCGGATTCGGCGGCGCCACGAAATGGGCCGTAGTAGGACGACGCGTATTTCGCCGTGTACGCTAGAATGCCGGTGCCGGTGAATCCAGCGGCATCGAGCGCCTGACGGATCGCGCCGACTCGGCCGTCCATCATGTCGGATGGGGCAACCCAATCGACGCCGGCTTCGGCCAGCTTGACCGCCATGCGGGCGAGGACAGCAAGCGAGGCGTCATTATCGATCTCAGTCCCACGGATGACACCGCAGTGGCCGGAATCGGTGTAAGCACACAGACAGACATCCGCCGAGATGAAGAGGTCGAACCCGAATTCTTTGCGCAGTGCGCGGGTTGCAACGAGGACGGGGTTATCGTCGGCGTAGGACGACTCCGCTCCCGGGGATTTGTGGTCGGTGACGCCGAAGAGCATGATGCGTTTGATGCCCAGCTTGAGGTCGGCGGCGATTGAGCGGCGGAGCTGATCGGGAGATTCGCGGAGGATTCCCGGCATGCCCGGAATCGGGAACGGAGCCGGCTGGTTCTGTCCCACGAAATAGGGCTGGATCATCCGGTCAGCGGAGAGGCTGGTCTGGGCGACCATGGCTCGGATTATCGGATTGCGGCGTAACCGCCGGGGACGTCTAAACTGGGAATAGTCCATGGACTACCTCCGCAAGGCCTTCAAGTGACCGGTCGACTGCCTCCCACACGAGGGGAAATCCGGCGGCAATCAGCGCATCCGTGGTCGACGGGCCAATCGACACGGCGTGGATATGCATGGGCAGAGTCCGGCAGGCCAGTAGAAATTTCACGGCGCTGGGACTGGTGAAGACCACGACATCGGGATCGGGCAGGGCCAGAAGGGTCTGCTCGAGATCGGGATGCTGGATTGTGTCGTAACAGACAAAACGTTCCAACTGCAGGCCGCTTTCGCTGGCATTTTGATCGCGCGTGCCGTCTTGTTGCCGACGGCAGCGATTTGCACATGGGCGGGAAGAGTGACGCCGGCATCGGAGAGCAGGCGGGCGAACTCCGTGACGGTGGTCTGGCTGGTGAAAAAGGCCCATTGGTACCTGGCCATATCACTCGCGATGCGGGCTTTCTGCACCGGGTCTCCGGCCGGTACCGCGTAAAAGACGGGAATGGCAGAGATCTCGAATCGGTCGGGGTCGCAATCGGCGCAGAACTCGTCGACGCGCGCCGGCTCACGGGTTATCCAAATCCCGAAACGATCGCTCGGCGAATTCGTCGGAGGCGCCTCGCCACGGAGATAAGTCACAGCGCTCTCCGCCAGTTCTTCCTTGTTCTTTCCCGCGACAACCACCCGAAGTGGTTCGCGCGGATTGGCGGTGCCGAGGAAGAGACGCAGGCGGAAGTAGGCGCCGACGTGGTCAACGGCGGTGCCGAGCGGGAGAAGGCAGCCGCCCTCGAGGCGGCGCAGAATCTCGCGTTCGAGCCAGATGACATCGGCGAGAAGCGGATCGGCAATCTTAGCAATAGCCGCCTGAGCGGCCGGGTCTCCCTGCCGGATTTGAACCGCGAGCGCCCCCTGGCCGGGAGCCGGGACGAAAACGGTCTCCGGCAGGCGGAAGGCGCGCAGTCCATCGAGCGCCAGTTCCAGCCGTTCGACGCCGGCGGTGGCAATCAGAATCGCATCGAATTCGCCCTCGCGCAGTTTGCGCAACCGGGTGGGGACGTTTCCGCGCAGAGGGACAACATTCAGATCGGGACGGAGGAATCGAACCTGGGCGACACGGCGCGCGGAGGTCGTTCCCACTGTGGCGCCATCCTTCAGGTGCAGCGTCAGCGACTCATCAACCGCCTCGGGACGGGCTAACAGCATGTCGCGCCGGTCGGCGCGCTCGATCAAACCACCCAACATCAGGCCATCGGGCATGCGGGTTTGAAGGTCCTTCAGGGAGTGGACGGCAATATCGACAGACTGATTGAGGAGGGCCTCTTCGATCTCTTTCGTGAAGAATCCTTTCCCCTCCATCTTGTCAAAAGTCGCGACCTGATCGCGGTCGCCCTGCGTTTTGATGATGACCAATTCGGCATCGACACCGGCCTTCTGGAGCAACAAGGCCCGCACAAGGCGGGCCTGCCACAGAGCGAGATCGCTACCGCGTGTCCCAAGTTTCATTCGGATTGCGACTCCGTACCGCAGGCGGCCGACTCATCGACGTGCCCGTCGAGGATGCACGCTCTCCCCTGCTTTTGCGCACAGCGATTGGCGACCGGATCATCGGTTTGGACCTCTGGCATTGGGCGCGTCTGCATGCAACCGTATCCGGCGATCATCGAGCAATCGCCTCGGGAGGTGTCGGCCTGTTCGGCGAGCGCCCCCACCGGGAGCTGGTTGGTGTAGCGCACCAGCTTCTCCACCCAGTAGCCGATTGCGGCGCGGTCATCCGCGCTGAGGTGATCCAAGCGTGTGGCGAAGAGTTTGTCAAGGCCTGTTCGGGCAAAGGCGAGGGCTTCGCTGAGGGTGGAGGCGAAAACCGGGCGGAACTGGCGCTCGGCGTTCTCGCGATGGGCACGGGCGATTTCGAGTTCGACGATCTGCTCGGCCTGGTCGACGGCGAGAAATCGGGCGCGGCGATTGGAGTCGGCGATGGTCTGGAAATAGGGAATATCACGCAGGATGACATTGGGTGATTTCCCGACGGCTGGGTCGATATCGCGCGGGATCGCCAGATCGATCAACAGGAGCGGCGAGAGCGCGTTGCGCTCCCAGCGGATGCGGTCGATCTTCTCCTGATCGAAGAGCGGATCGGCGGAGCTGGTCGAGGAAAAGAGGATGTCGACATCGGGCGGCTGGGCGAGGAATTGGTCGAGCGAGAGGGCGCGGCCGGAGTACTGCTCAGCAAGTGTTTGCGCCTTGGCCACCGTGCGATTGATGAATACGATTTTGACGCCGTCCTGGGTGCGGAGGTGATCCGCCAGTTTGCCGGCCATGGGACCGACGCCGACGATGGCCACGGTTGCGGCCCCCCATTTGGCGAGGTGTTCATCGACGGCGGTGGAGACGAGTGTGGCCATGGAGACGGCGTGTTCGCCGAGCGGTGTCTCGCGGCGGATTTTCTTGGCGACCCGGAACGCCTCGGCGAAGATGGCTTCGAGGCGCGGACCGATCAGATTCAGGGTGCGGGCTTCGACAAGCGCGTCTTTGACCTGGCCGAGGATCTGGGCTTCGCCGACGACCATCGAGTCGAGAGATGCTGAGACGCGATACAGGTGCTTGACCGCACGGAAGGCGGAATAGGCGTAGATGTCGGCGGGACCGAATTCCACCTTCTCACGGCCACGCAGAAAGAAATCCAGGAGCCGGTTGCGGTAGACGTTGCCGGCGGGTCCTTCCTGGGCGATGTAGTAAAATTCGACGCGATTGCAGGTAAAGACCGGCGTCAATTCTGCGAAACCGCACGCCTCCTTGAGCGCCGTTAGGACCGTAGCGCGGGAATCGGCGGGGACGGTCATCGCCTCCAGGAGGCGGAGACTTCCCCCGCGGATTGAAGCACCGATTACACCGAATGAAATCATCGACATATCCCCTTGCCGTCCATCCTTTACGCGGGATCGGCGACGCTCGCGCAAGAAATAAGGATGAAATTAGTGGATGTCATGCGGGTGTCAAAGCAGGTGATTTTTGTCACAATCTCCGCTTCCGGATCCGGCGTATCTCCTAGTACACCAACGGGGGCAAAATTGTTGCCCGGCGGCGGGTTATTTGTACGCATCCGGCGAGCGAAGCCCCCGGGGATGTCATGCGGGTGTCATTGTGGGTCATTCGCGTCAGCTGGTCCCGACCGCCGGAAGGACCAGGACAAAAGCGGCGGCGTGATCAGGGTCGTGATTATTATCATGATCACAACGGCGGAGTAGACTTCGGGACTCACGATCCTCTCCCCGGCCAAACTGAGGCCCATGCCGACGCTGGCAAAGATCAGGCCGACCTCGCCACGCGGGATCATGCCAATACCGACGATCCAGCGGTTGGTCGAGCGTGTCACCACACCGAGCGAGGCGAATTGCTTTCCCGCAATTGCCACGATCGTGAGAATTGCGGCAAAGATCAAAAGCGACGTGTGTCCCAAGGTGGTGAGATCGACGCCCATACCCATGCGGACGAAAAAGATGGGAACGAGGAAAAGTGCGATCGGGTCGAGCTGCTCCTCGAGATGGTGCTCTGCCAGGTTGGGAAGATCGCGGTAATATACCTCGTCCAGGATCAGGCCTGCGGCGAAGGCACCGACGATCGGCGCGAGGCCGGCCTGGGCAGCGAGGTACGAGAGCAGAAAGCAGGTGAAGAGTGCGGTGATGAGCAACATCCCATGAACACGCAGGTAGTTTGCCACGCGGAACATCCAGGGGTAGATCACGCGACTGAGGACGACCGAACCAACG
>JACRMA010000027.1:0-23710 GCA_016235085.1 Candidatus Zixiibacteriota bacterium | reverse complement strand
CAACGAGAAAGAGAGCCGCCTTAGCCACCAGCCACATGATCGCCAGAGAGGACATCGATTGCCCGCCACCGGCGGCGATGATGATGCCGGAGACGATGGCGAGAATCAGAAGACCCATAATGTCGTCGAGGACCGCCGCACCCAGGATGATGCGAGCCTCATTAGTCTGCGTCCGGCCGAGATCTTTGAGGACACGCGCCGTAATCCCGACGGAAGTCGCAGTCAGGATCGCTCCAAGAAAGACATGCATGTAGACAGAGGCGTCGGGGAAGAACCAGGCTCCCACGAGCCAGCCGAGTCCGAATGGCACAATCACGCCGCACGCAGCGACCAAGAGTGAAGACAGCCCGACCTTCATCATTTCGGACAGGTCTGATTCCAATCCGACTTGGAACAAAAGCAGGATCACGCCAAGTTCGGAGAGGATTTCAATCGTATGCGACATCTTGATCGGCTCGAACCAGTGGACGCCGACCAGCACCAGATTCCCGATCAGGATTCCGAAGACCAGTTCGCCCATCACGGCCGGCTGGTTTAAGCGAGTGGCGCCACTGGCACCGAGACGCGCCAGCGGGAGGACAATTACCAGCGTGAGGAGTACGGTGACGATGGTGTCGGGGTGCGGCATAGGCTAACGCAGCCTCCCGGGAGCGGGGCGCGTGGGAAGAATGGGAGGGATGGGACGCATGAGAAGCATAGCGGAGAGGGGCGGCTCCTATCGGGAACGGTGGCGTGAGCCGGCGCCTACGGACAGATGTTCGGGGTCGAGGCCTTCGCGTTTCAGGAGAAAGCGTTTGTGCTGTGGGTTGCCGCCGTAGCCGCCCAGCGAACCATCGGATTTGATTACACGGTGGCAGGGAACGAAAATCGGGAATGGATTCTTGCTCATCGCGGTACCGGCGGCGCGCGCAGCACCGGGGCAGCCGGCACGAGCGGCGATTTCACCGTACGACATGGTTTGTCCATGCGGAATCCTCGCGGCGACTTGCAGAGCTTTGCGGGTAAACCCATCCACACGGGACCAGTCGAGTTTGAGTTGGAATGAGCTCCTGTCGCCAGCAAAGAACTCGGTCAGGCTGCGGCGCGTCTCAGCCGTGGCCCTCCGGTCTTTTACCACAGTGACACCGGAGTGGATCAATTGCTCGACGAAATCCATCTCTGTGCAGCCGACATCTACGCGCCAGATACCTCTCGGGCCAACGGCAAACCAGACGTCGCCGAGGTTCTTGACCGGGACCTTGTCATAGGCAACTCTCATTGCGCGAGCCATTGGAATCTCCCCGAACAGGCCCGAACCCACGGGACGTAATGTATGCAGTGATGTTGCCGTTAGCAAAAGAAGAACCCCGCCCCATGCCAGGCACGGGACGGGATTCTATCGGCGAACCGTTGGGATTGATCAAGCCCATCGGCGCGCCATCGGAGCCTGAAGCTCCCTCAATGACGCCCGGGGCTAAACCTCGGTCACCTCACTGATCCTACATAAACCCATTGGATCACCTCCTTCCCCAGTGTAGCGGGAAGATAAAAGGCGACCTGAGGCTGTCAAGGAGAATTATGACGAAATGGGTGGTTGATTGCGAGGTCCGGGGTCGATCTGCTCCATCATCACAGTTGTGAAACGCGTGGGCGGACAGGAGTATCCGACCCACCGATATCGCAACCGAGTTGTAGAACAGACAACCGTCTGCCGACGATTACCACTTCGCGTGATTGGGGCGAGGGCGCCCACGCCACATGGCCAACCAGGCGGCCGCGCGGATTGTGCTTGCTGACTGTTGGCGTCGCTTTAACTTCCGGTTGAGTCGTGCAAAGAACGGAGAGGGGTGGCAAAGATGGCGGATCTCATCAAACGGGAGACTGTGTTCGCGGCCGCGGTGCTGGCGCTGGTGGCGGGCGTGTTCTGGCTGTTTTTCCGCATCATGGCGCCGTTTTTCGCGCCGATTGCATGGGGTGTGATTCTGGTCATTACCGTGCAGCCGCTGAATGGCTGGATGCGTTCCCGGGTCAAAAGTGCCGGGCTGTCGGCGTTTCTCATGACGCTGTTGGTCGCGCTGGTGATCATCGTGCCATTAGTCTTTTTGAGCTTTGCCTTGGTCGGTGAGGTATCGGGGCTGTATGCGCGCGTGGAGGGCATAGTTGCGGCGCAGGGGTCCGACTGGATGGATTTGAACTCGAAGCCCTGGGTGCAGGCGCTCACCCGGCATCTTCAGGGGTTGGTAGACTTGTCGAAACTGGATTTGAACAAGGCCGCGTTGGATGCGCTGGGAAGAAAGGTCTCGACGGCCGTCGTCTCACAAACCACCAGTCTTCTGGCCAATATCGGGCGTACGATCCTGCAGTTTCTGCTGGTTCTCATGACAATGTACTACCTGTTCAAGGACGGTGGCGCGTTGACCGGAGTGCTCTCGGAGTCGATTCCTCTTCCCCGCGCGCGTTCGGGGAAGATTTTGGAACATATCACCGACGTGGTACGGGCGACGATCTATGGCGGACTGGCGGTCTCGGCGCTGCAGGGGTTGCTGGGCGGAATCATGTTTGGGATCATGGGGATTCCCTCGCCGGTGTTCTGGGGCGTGGTGATGACGGTCCTGACTTTGGTGCCCTTGTTGGGGGCATTCGTGGTGTATCTGCCGGCGGCGGCGATTTTGATTCTCCAAGGGTCGGTCATAAAGGGAATCATTCTGGCGGCCTGGGGATTGGGTGTGGTTTCGCAAATCGATAATCTCCTGAAGCCGTTGTTGCTCTCTGGCCACACACGGCTTCATCCGATGCTGCTGTTTTTCTCCATCATGGGCGGGCTGCAAGTCTTCGGTTTCCTCGGCATGGTGCTGGGGCCGGTGGTGGCATCGGTGTTCGTCGCGGTGTTTGATTTGTATCGGGACGCGATCCGGCAGCCGGAAGAGGTGACCGCAGCGGAGGACGGAAAGTAAGCAGCCTCTCCGCCAGGGACGTTGGGCCCGGCTCTCACAGGGCGCAAAGACCTTACCGCGAAAAATGGTGGGCGGAGCCCACCCAATCCCGCACGTGGACGCACGGGCTGGAAGCCCGTGCCACCGATGGACAAATGCCTGCCACCACTGCGGTGCAAGAATCCTGCCAATTTTAACTTGCAAGATGGCGCTGTCCGGCGCTGAAGTTGGGTGCGCGTTCAGTTCCGCCTGGGGAGGCCGATACTCTTAACGGAGTCATTGCCGTTGAAAGGATATCGGTCTGTGAACACACTCGAAGACACCACGTTGGTTGCCTCCCCAGAGATACAGACGCGTGTTCAGGAGTTAGAGCTTCAGCTCGAGCAACGCGCGGCGGATTTCAACGATCTGGCGCAGATGGGCGCGATGCTGGCGTCTATTATGAATCTCGAAGAGGTTCTGTCGGCGCTGATGGAGATGGCACTTCGCATGGTTGAGGGCCAGGTCGGTGCGATCGTTCTCAAGACGCCGCATGGATTGAAATCCCAGGTATCGTGGGGACTCGATCATCGGGTATTGCCGCTCATCCTGCGGAGCGGCAAACCGGTCTGTGAAAGGACAATTGACACGAACGAGGGGGCGCTGCTTTCGCCCTATTCCGGCCCGCCGGTGGCGATTGACGGTATCAATCTGCGCATAGAGACAGTGCTGTGCGAACCGATTGGCACAAAGTCCGAGACGGTCGGTTGCATTGTCGTCGTGAACAAGAACAGCGGTGGTGGATTCACGGAGCATGATCGGACGGTCTTGCGAACCCTGGTGAATTACGCGGCCGTTGCGGTGCAAAACGCGCGCCTCCTGGCCGTGTCGGTGGAGAAGAAGGTTCTGGATCACGAACTGGCGCTGGCGGCGCAGGTGCAGAAGACGCTGGTGCCGCATTCGAAACTGACTTTTGGTGGCGCCACGATTGAATCGCTTTATGTGCCGGCCCGGAAGGTTGGCGGCGACTATTTCGACATTTTGCCGAATCCGGGGACCGACTCGTTTCTGCTGGCCATCGGTGATGTCTCCTCAAAAGGGATGCCGGCGGCGTTGTTGATGACGGCGGCGCGTTCGGTGGTGCGCGCGGCCGCGAAACGCACGGGATCGGTATCGGAGATCGTCAACGAGATCAATCGGATTGTCTGCGAGGATCTGACGGGACAGAAGGACATGTTTATCACCTTCTTCCTGGCCAGCATCAATACGAAATCGTCGACGATTTCGTACACGAACGCGGGGCACCCTGCCCCATACATCTGGCACCGTGCGGATGGCAGCATTGGGGAGTTGGGTAAAGGGGGCGTGTTTCTCGGACAGTTCCCGGACTTCAAGTACGGGGAATCGAACGAGCGATTCCGTCCGGGGGACCGGCTTTTGGCCTACACCGATGGGATCATCGAGGCGGCGGACTCCGGTGGCACACTGTACGGCCGGGACCGGTTGCGGGAATTCCTGGCTCGGCAGGCGGGGCAGAAATCTGCGGTAATCCTGGAATCACTGCGGTCAGAACTCGAGAACGGTTTCCGGCATGCCGATTATATAGATGATGTGACGGCTGTCCTGGTGGAGTTCGGGAAGGACAAATCGTGACCGAACAGCCATTTCGTTACGAACAGGAGTTACCCAGCCGTCTGGAGACGCTGAACGACGTACATCCCGTGCTCAACCGATGGACCCAGAGCGCGGGGCTGGATTCGGCGTCGGGACATCGAGTTGCGGTTGCGGTCACTGAGGCGATCACCAATGCGATCATCCATGCCCATGCCACATGCCCCGAGAAGACAGTCCTGGTGCGGCTGTGGACCGATGCCGATCGGTTGTGTGCCGAAATCGGTGACCGGGGACCAAGTCCATGGGCGGTTCCACCGCCGGATGCCCCGATTGACTGGGAGCAGACGAACGGCCGCGGCCTGTCCCTCATCCGAATGATGGCGCACGAGTTTTCGATCGAACCACGTCGCCAGGGCGGCACGCTGGTTCGCATGACGTTCTCGGGGAATGAACCTGCACGAAGCAAATCACATTCTGTAGCAGCAGGAGTGGCAGTGGGAACAGCTGTGGGCCAAAGTGAGCAGGGAGAACACAAAATGGACTATCGCGTGGAAAAGCATGAATCGGTGGATGTCGTTCGGATTTCGGGACGTCTGGATCTGGTCAGTTCGAACAATCTGAAAGACTGTGTGCGCCAGCGTCTGGGTGAGAAGCGCACATTGCTCGTCTTGAACATGAAGGGCGTTGATTTCATCAACAGCTCCGGGCTGGGTGCACTGGTGTCGATTCTGAAAGACGTGCGCCTGGTGAACGGCCGCCTGGTGCTTTCGGAACTCGCTCCGTATGTCCAGGAGATCTTTGCAATCACCCAGCTAAGCAATGTGTTTGAGATTCACACCACCGAGAAGGAAGCTGTCGAGTCGGTGGAAGCGAGCCCCGTATCGGAGCTGGTGAAGAATTGAAGGGGTCGTGCAACATGATTCGCGCCGATGGAGGCGCCATGGAATCCAAGCCGCGATTACTGATCGTGGACGATGAGTTGCTGATTCGGGACTTGCTGTACGACTATTTTGCCGACCGTGAGTTCGAGATCTCGGTGGCGGAGAACGGCAAGCGAGCCTTAGCGCTCCTGGAAGAGAGCCGCTTCGACACGGTCATTCTCGACCTGAAGATGCCCGACATCGACGGTCTGGAACTGGCCGAGCGGATTCGTTCCGACGACAAAGACCTGCCGATCATCCTGATTACGGGCCATCCATCGCTGGAAAGTGCAATCGAGGCATTGCGCCGGCGTGTGGACGACTACTTCGTCAAGCCGGTAAATCTGACCCATTTGCGGCGGGCCGTGGATGCGGCGGTCGCCCGGCACATCCCTTTGCGATCACCTCTTCCCCCAGCAGGAGACTCCCAGCAATGAATGACACCGTGGCAAGGCGCATACTGGTCATTGATGACGAAATTTTCATCCGAGATTTGCTGCGGGATTTCTTCAGCAAATTGAATTTCGTGGTGGTTACTGCGGCCGACGGGAACGCCGGGGTCGCCGAATACCGCCAGTCCCCTTTTGACGTGGTCTTGATCGATTTGAAGATGCCCGGCAAGAGCGGCATCGAGACGCTCCGTGAACTGCACCAGATTCAAGCCAGCACCCCGATGATCGTGATGACGGGATATCCCACCATCGATTCCTCCATCGCGGCACTGCGCTTGGGCGCGAGCGACTACATCATCAAGCCATTCAAGCTTCAGGAACTGAAGGAAGTCGTGGACCGTGTGATCAAGGAGTGCGCGCTTCACACACAGATCGATTCGCTTCGTGAAAAGGTGCACACAATCGAAGAGGAATTGCGCCAGTACCGGTCGAGCGCGACCGGCCGGACGAAAGAGACGGCGTCGTCGTAGGGCATCGGAGGCCATCCTTGGGATTCAACGGAGCGAACTGAATCGGCCGGCGCCCCACCATACCCCGCAATCACAGTTAAGCCATTGCCAATCAATCAAGTACAACGATCATCGCGTTTTGAACATCCACTACGTAATAAGATTGCTGAAAGCACGAGTTGGAACGGCGGGCGCTCATCGGATGGGTCTGCTACCACTTCGGTCAAGACCCCAACATGGGGTTGTGACGTTTCGCCGAACTGACTCAGTTTGTCAAGTCAACGAATCTGGATGGAGTGTCGAATCACGTCCGAATTGCCAAGCCTCAATGCCATCGAGGTGAGTCATCCGGCGGTCAGGCCACCGACTAAACTATAGCCGGCAGGCCCCTTTAAATATTGCGCACGAAAAGGCCCCCGATATATTGCGCTCGGGAGGGGGTGCAATGGAAGCTAGTCCAAATACCTTGTCGGAGCCGTGTGCGGACGCGGTTCAAGTCCCACTCGAGGACTGGCAACGGTCGGTCGAAGCGTTCACGCGGATGATCGACCGGTTGCAGGCGGATTATGCCGAGCTGGAACGGCGGCATGCCTCGTTGAATTCCGAGTTGGCGGTGGCGAATGAAGCACTTCGTGCCAGTTCCGATGGAAACCGGCGGCTGGCAACGTATCTCGATCGAATTGTGGCTGGGGTAACGTCGGGAATTATTGCCGTGGATGCCCACGGGGTGGTGCAACTGTTCAATCCGGCCGCGGCCTCCGTGCTTGGTGTCGCGGCGGAGGACGTGATTGGCCGGCATTATTACGACGTGTGGCCTTCGCGCAAAGACGATATGGCCAGCGCGGCCGCCTGCGCGGCCGGCGCCGATCCCGTGAACTGGATACGCCGGGAAATCAGCCGCAATGGAGTTCGGGGAATGGTGATCTCGGTTTCGACGGCGCGGCTGGACTTTCATCCGGGCAATGGCGATGCCTCGGGGGCCGGCATCGGCGGCGCGATCGAAGTTTTCTCGGACGTGACACAAGTGGAAACGATGCAATCCGAGATGGCGCGGATGCGGACATTGGCCGCATTGGGCGAGATGTCGGCGACAGTCGCCCACGAGATCCGCAATCCGTTGGGGGGAATCTCCGGCTTCGCGGAGCTTCTCGCCCGGAAAGCGGAGCATGATCCGGATTTGAAGGACATGACGTCGAACATTCTCACGGGAGCGCGGCATTTGAATGGGCTCGTTGAGCGTCTTCTGGAATTCGCCCGGGAGCCGCGCGTCGAGAAACGCCCATTGGACTGGAACCGATTCCTGGGCACGACGGTGGATCAATTCGCCGAGGCATCGCGGCACCGTGGAGCCCGGCTGCGCTTTGTCCGGCGCGTCCCGGAATCGCTGCCACCAGGTCACGGCGATGGGCTGTGTCTGCGGCAGGCGATCTGGAACATTCTGGAGAATGCCGAGCATGCAACTGGGGGCAGCGGTATCGTCGAGATCGAAGCCCAACCCCAGTCGGGTGGCCTTCGGCTGAGGATTACCGACAACGGCGGTGGGATCGATCCACGAATCGCGGATCGGGTCTTCGCGCCATTCACCACTACCAAGACGAGAGGCACCGGGCTGGGTCTGGCGACCTGCAAGAAGCTGATCGAGGCGCATGGGGGCCAGATTGCCATCACCAGCCAGCCTGGCAACGGTACCACTGTCCAAGTCGATCTGCCCTGAGGCCTAACCGAAGGAACCCCGATGCCCGCGTCCATTCTGGTAGTCGATGATGACCCGCTGGTAAATGATTTTCTCTACGCCATTCTGTCTGAATCGAAATTCGAAGTCCAGCGCGCCTACTCCGGGGAAGAAGCCCTGGAGCGGATCGGGGAGCACGAGTTTGATCTCGTCATCTCCGACGTCAAGATGGGCGGGATGGACGGGCTGGAACTTCTGGATCGCGTGCGCAAGGCCGCTCCCGACACGGTCGTGATCATCATCACGGCCTTCGGGCAGATCGGCGACGCGGTGCGGTCGATGAAGGCCGGCGCCTTCGAATATCTGGTGAAGCCGGTTGGCGCGGACGCCACGGAAGCGGTTGTCAGCCGGGCTCTGGAGTTTCGCCGCCTCAAAGTCGAGAATCGGATGCTGCGCGAGGCGGTCGGGCGGCGGTTTGCCGCCGATCAGTTGATCGGGCAATCGGCGCAAATGAAGCGTGTGTTCGAGATGATTGACGCCGTGACGAGTTCGCGTGCCACCGTCCTGATCACCGGTGAATCGGGGACCGGCAAAGAGCTGGTGGCACGCGCCATTCACTATCGCGGTCCGCGCCGCGAGGGACCGTTCGAGGCGATCAACTGTGCGGCCCTGCCCGAGACGTTGTTCGAAAGCGAACTCTTCGGGCATGAAAAGGGAGCGTTTACCAACGCAATCCGCCAGCGCAAAGGTCTCTTTGAATCGGCGTCGGACGGGACGCTGCTCTTAGACGAAATCTCCGAGATTCCTCCGGCATTGCAGGCGAAACTGCTGCGGGTGTTGCAGGAGCGGGAGATTCAGCGTCTGGGGTCGGACAAGCGGGTGCCGATCGATGTCCGGGTGATCGCGACGACCAACCGCCATATTCCCACTGAGATCGCCGCGGGGAATTTCCGCGAGGATCTATTTTATCGGATCAACGTGGTGAACATCGATCTGCCGCCATTGCGCGACCGTCCTGCCGACATACCGTCGCTGACGGAGCATTTCCTGCGGCGGTATTGCACGGAAAACGGGCGTCCTTTGCGCCGTGTATCGGACGCGGTGGTTCGGTTGTTCGAGCAGTACTCCTGGCCGGGGAATATCCGCGAGCTGGAGAATTTCATCGAACGAGCCGTGGTCGTTGCGTCGGCTGAGTTGCTGACCCCGGATGATTTCCCGCGCGAGCTGGTCACGGGCGGGCCGCGCCCCAAGACGAACACGGTGGAACCGGGCATGTCGATTCACGAGATGGAAAAACATCTCATCCTGGCGACCCTCGAGGCCGAAGGAAACAATCAGACCAAGGCCGCAGACCGTTTGGGGATTTCATCGCGGACATTGCGCAATAAACTTCACGAGTATGGCCTGCGGGGACCGACGGCCGCCAACGAAGCTGACCCGCCGAAACCGAGTATTGAAACAGTGAGTGCCGAATGACGGGACGTGCGGGTTTACAGCGGTCACGAAGTCTGGCGGGCATTGCCGCGACACTGGTGTTTGCGGCCCTGTTATTGCCGGCTCATGGCGTGGCGGACACTTCGGCGAAGAAGCCGGTGCCTCCGGTCGACTTGTACCTATTTGTGGAGCAATGGCCCGTGTGGGTGGGATCATCGATCAGCTACACAGTCTACACGCCGGTCACTGTTGAGGGGCGCATTCTCAGCGTGACAGGTGAGATCATATTGGTTCTTCAGGAAGGTGTGAAGCAGCCCGGGTTGTACACGCTTCCGTTTGACGGCCACTACCATGGCTCGCCATTGGCCGGTTTCTACACGTTTGAATTGTACTTCGGTGACGACTTCGCCTTCAAGAGTCAGATGGTGGCGATGCCCGCCGAGCCGGTGAGCTAACCGGCATCCTTACAGTATCGCGCGAGGGAGGGCGAGGAGGTTGAAGCCAGTGCCTGATTGTTGCTCTTCACCGAATTAATACGTGAGCAGCGCGAACGAAGAGTCCCACCCTCCGGGTGGGGCACCAGAGCGGAGCCCACCCGACGAATTCCCTGCGAGGCGGACAAATAGGGTGGAATCTGCTCACCTTTCACTTCCTCGGGTCGCGGATTTGCAGGTTCTTCAACAGACTCCGGAGGTCACTGCACGCTGGTAGGGGCGAATTGCATACGCCCATTCCCTTACGGGAGGGCATCCGCCTTTCGAGAACGAGGCGCACGCGAAGCCAAGGAAGCGCTTCTCGCCGAAGTGAGAGGGCGTATGCAATACCTACGGCGGCTTCCTGGCGCAGTTCGGTTTGCGTGACTGCGATCTCTGGGGAATGTCACGAGCACCGTTCTCCCGGGGTGCCCCACCCGCCAGAGTAGGAGTTCTTCCGAGGTCTGCCTCGATGGGATGAGAACGAAGCAGATCAGAGGAATACCTCTGACCATCCGCGCCGCGAATTCGAATCCAAGCGGACCACACAGATTTCCCACCCTATCGGGTAGGCACCAGAGCAAAAGGGGTTCACCGCTGCGCGGTGAACGCGGGCGAGGGCGCCCGCGCCACATCCCCTGCGTTGCCGGCGCTCGCGCCACATTCCCCTCACTCCCGGGCCCGCGCCACATCTCGTTCACTGCCAGCGGCCGCGCCACATTCGCATTCCCCCTGTCCCCACTGCCGGACCGGGAGATGGGAGACAATCTGTCCCATTTGGGGAATTTGCTCTGTGGGAACGCGGGAAACCGGCGATAACATTTGTTGACAGCCCTGGGGTGGGTGGGTAGGTTTGGCGCGCAGGGATTTGGGGTTGAGTGGGCAGGGGCATGACGCCATCGATTGAGCAGCATCTGGTGATTCTGTGATCGGTCAAACATTCGGCGATTACCGCATTCTCGAGAAACGTGGCGAGGGCGGTATGGGCATGTTCTTCAAGGCTGTCGACGAGCGGCTGGACCGCATTGTCGGGCTCAAGACACTGCGGGCGGAACTGCTGGCCGATCCGATGCTGCTCGACCGGCTTCAGACCGAGGCGAAATCGCTGGCGCGTCTCGATCATCAGAATATCGCCCGCCTGCTGCACTACCTGGTGGCCAACGATCAGCATTTCATCGTGATGGAGTACGTTGACGGGTTCGATCTGGCCGAGATCGTCAAGAAGTCGGGGCTTCTCCCCTTCGACCGGCTCGGGACGATCAGCGGCGAGGTCTGCGCCGCGATATCATATGCCCATGCCAAGGGGGTTGTGCACCGCGATCTGAAGCCTTCGAACATTCTGGTTTCCCACGCCGGCCGGGTAAAAGTCACTGATTTTGGGATTGCGAAGATACTCGGAGCGTCCTCGCAGACACGCACTGGGACGGCGACGGGATCATTGCCGTACATGGCGCCGGAACAAATTCGGGCAGGGGAAGTCGATGGCCGGACGGATATTTACCAGCTCGGCGTAATGTTGTTCGAGCTCGCGGCGGGACGCCGGCCATTTGCGTCGGACAGCGAATACGAAATGATGCGGATGCATCTGGAGGATGCACCCCCGATGCCGTCATCGGTCAATGGCCGGGTCTCCCCTGCCCTGGATGCGGTGATCGTGAAAGCGCTCGCGAAACTCCCGGCAGACCGCTTCCAGACCGCCGACGAGTTCAGTGCCGCGCTGCTTCCGGCGCTGGCGGGAGAGGCGGACGAGGGGACGAGTTACCGAGTCCCGGCGCCTGCGCCTCCCACAAGCGTTGAAAGGCCGTCGCCCGAGGATCAGACGATCCTGCCGCAGAAGATGCCCTCTCCGCCGACCGCATCGAAACGGGTGCCATCGCCCCCGACGGCACGTCCAATGCCCGCTCGCCCGGCGCCGACTCCGCCGGAGGAACCAACCAGCGACGGTTCTCGCCGCATGTGGCCGTGGGTTGCGGGCCTCGCGATTGTAGCGGTCGCGGTGGTTGGTTATCTGCTATGGCCAAAACATGCCGTTCCCCCTACGACGGTGGTCGTGACGCCTGACACAACGACGGTCGTCACACCCGCCAAGGTGGAACCGGTGCAGGTGTCGGTGCAGGCGACAATGCCGGAGCGCGTACCGCGCGGCCGGGTGCGGACGATAACGCTGACCAGGGTGCATCCGGATTCCGGGACGGCAGTGGATACGATCACCGCGAGCGGACGTACGATTCAAACGGATTTCTCGATTGCCCCCTCCGATTCATTCACGATTGCGCTGCGCGGATACGATCCTGACGGCAAGAAGATGTTCGAAGGAACAGTGGTGCGTAGCGCCCCTGCGGGCAGCCGGCTGTTCGTTGATGTCCCGCTGACGTCGACATATGTCATGCCGGTGGACAGCACCCGTGACACCACGACAACGAAAATCAAGCCACCTCCGCCTGTGGCCGCCAATCTGCTCATCAATGTCGAACCGTTCACCGAGCGCGACCGGATTGACGAAGTGTTGCTGGATGAGCGTCCGATTTCCGGCGCATTTCCGCTCAAGCAAACGGTGACACCCGGCCGGCACAAAATCCGCTGGCGGATCGGCGGCAGCCGCTGGACCGACACGGTGACGGTTGGCCAGACTGGGGCTCCCGTCGAGAAGCACTTGTTCGTTGGATCATCGACCGGGCGTCTGACGATTGCGGCGCAACTTCCGGCGGACGCCGGATTTGCGGATATCTGGGTGGATGGGGTCGCAACCGGGCAGGGAACGCCGTGGCGTCTGGAGAGTGTTCCGGTGGGGCCGCACGAGGTGGCGGTCAAGCACGAGCGTTACGTAATGCGCGGCGGAGCACAGATTATCGTGATCCAGCCGAACCATGACCAGCGCGTGGATTTTGAAATGGTGCCGAGGTAGATCTCATGCCGGAGCCGCCTTCTCCCCGGGAATCCATCTCAACGAGGGCAGAATTCCGGCGATTTCTGCCGGCGGAGCAACGCCAAATGGTCCTTCGAGATCGGCCTGGGGGCCAAAATCGCCGGGAATATCATGATGAACATGGTTGTCATAAATGCCGCCGGAGAGTATAATCCCATGGACACGCGACAAGCCGTGACCTGACAAGGGAGGAAATCGCTATGAAGAAGTACAGGAATGTCCTGGCGCTCGGAGTGGCTCTGGTGATCACGGTGATTGCCACAGCGGGATTGCTGTGGGCAGACACGGCGGAGTCACTCGCCAAAGCCCAGCAATTGTACACCGGGGGCAAGTTCGGCGACGCCATCGACCTGCTGACGACGCTGGCGAAAGAGCAGAAGCTGTCCGATGCCGATGCGAAGACTGCGTATCTGCTGTTGGCGAAGGCGTCCGCCGGCAAGAATTTCGCCGATCAGGCGGAAACGTACTTGAAGAAGATTCTCGAGATCGACCCCAAGTTTCAGCTCAATATCAAGCTGGAGCCGCCTCAGCTGCGGAATATCTGGTTTAAGGTCGACGAGGAACGGAAGCGCAACGGCCCTCCGGAGCGATCGGACCCCGGAATCAAGACTCTGGCGGTTCTGTATTTCGAGAACAATTCCATCGTGGATAAGCAGACGCTGGATCCGCTGTCGAAGGGGCTTGCGGACATGCTGGTGACCGATCTGGCCAAGATCAGCGGGCTGCAGGTGGTCGAGCGTGAGCGGATACAGTACATCCTCGATGAAATCAAGATGGAGCAGTCGGAGTATTTCGACCAGAAGAGCGCCGTACGGGTGGGAAAACTCCTTGGCGCCCATACGCTTTTGATGGGCGGGTTTATCAAGAGCGACAAGAAGACGATTCGCATCGATGCCCGACTGATCAAGACCGAGACCGGCGAATTGATCAAGGCCGACCATGTCGAAGGCAATCCCAAGAAGCTGGCCCAGCTCGAGGGCGAGTTGGCAATCAAGATCGCATCGGACCTGAGCCTCGCCGTCGAGGAAAAACAGAAAGAAGCGATCCACGCGAACTCCGGGCAGCCGATCGAAGCGGTGCTGGCGTACACGCGCGGATTGAATTTCGAGGACGAGCAGAAGTTCGCCGAAGCCTACGAGGCGTACAAGCAGGCGCTGGCGCTCTATCCCCAGTTGGATGCGGCGAAGGACCGGATGAGTGCGTTGGGACCGGTGGTCGCGATTGGGGGATGAGGACCGGAAAAGCAGTGGACAAAGTGGATCAAGTGGATGGATCGGACTGAGAAGGACCATGAGCAGGATGAGGATACAAACACGAGCCCGGATCGGGGTGGTCATCGCGGCCATGCTGGTGCTGGGTTGCGCGGCGAGCCGGGAGCGCGTGGTTGGTCGGGCGATGCAGGCGGGCGACTACGACCGGGCGATCCGTGTCCTGACAATTGCGACCACGGAGCGGCCTCAGGATGCCAAAATCTGGGCCCGGCTGGGCGAGGCGCATTATTACGCCGGCCACGACACGGATGCCGTTGACGCGCTCAATAAGGCACTGGTGCTCGATGACAAGTTGTACGGGTCCTACCTTTTCCTGGGGTTCGTGGCGGAGAAGCAGGGCAATCTGGATCGGGCGCTCTGGTATTACCAGGTTTACGTCGACCGAAAACCAAACACGGCCATGGCGCGCGATACGCAGCGGCGCATTGCTGCGCTGAAACTGCAGCGTGCCGAAGCGTTCGCACAGGACGCGATGACCCGGGAGAAAGAGCTTTCTCCGGCAGGATATCCCGATTCCACGATTGGCGTGGTGTACTTCAACGCCGACCGGCTGCCGGATTCGCTGCGTCCGCTGGCCAAGGGGCTCGCGGAAATCATGGTGACCGATCTATCCAAAGTCCCGAAACTTCAGGTCGTGGAGCGTTTGCGCATCGACCGGGTTATCGACGAACTCAAACTCTCCAGTTCGGCGGCATTTGATTCAACGACCGCACCGCGCATGGGGAAACTGCTCGGCGCCGCCAGAGTGCTGGGCGGGGACATCTCGTCATTGCCGCAAGACCGATTGCGGATAGATCCGCAATTGGTCAGCGCGAAAACCGGTGAAGTGTCGATGCCCGGCGAACAGGTCGGCGCACTGGCAAAAGTCATGGGCATGGAGAAGGACATGGTGTTCGCCGTGCTCAAGAAGATGAATCTCAAGCTGACCGCCGAGCAGCGCGCCGCTATTGCCAAGATGCCGACCGATTCGCTGGCGGCGTTCCTGGCGTTTTCGCGCGGACTGGATTACCAGGACCGGGGCGAGTTTGACAAGGCGCAACGCGAATTCAACCGGGCACATACGATTGACCCCGCGTTTACCGCCGCGGGGCAGCATGCGACCGAGAGCGGGTATTTGTCCGGCAGTTCGGCCTCCGCGACGCCCCAGTCACTGGATCAGTTCTCGGCCACGACGTCGGACGAGACGGAATGGCAGATGGAGACTCCGAATACCGATTCACGTTTGAATACGCTGCTGGAGAACGGCGGTCTGATACGGGGAGCGGGTTCGCCGGCATCGTCCGACAATCCGTACACGCCACCGGTTTCCGGACAGTCATCGGTGATTATTGACGGGCGGTTCGATGAATAAACGCTGGCGGAATTCGATCTGCCTCGTGGCAGCGATTGTGGTGGCGAGTTCGGCAGCCAACGCGCAGGTGGGTCCAGGCCGGGGTTCCTCGATTTCGGAGAATCTGACTTACTTGTCGTGGAAGTTGAGCGGAGACACGACCGACCTGACGGTGTCGCAGTTGTTTGTCCCGATTCTGCTCAAAGTCCGGCTGGCCGACGGTTGGAATCTGGGCTTGTGGTCGGCGGCATCGCGCTCCGCGGCCGATGGCGGAGACAGTCCGGAAATCAGCGGGCTCAACGATTCGAAATTCCAGCTCACGCACACGATGGCCGACGGACAGTTCGTGTTGTCCGCGGGAGCGTCGGTGCCCACCGGGAAGACCAAGCTCAACGCCACCGAGCGTGCGCTGATCCCCTGGCTGGCGGCCGACTTCCTCAATTTCCCGGTGAAGATTCCGGGCGAGGGGCTTGAAGTGTTCGGTGAAGCGGGGGTTGCCCTGCCCACGTCCGAATGGGTTCTCGGGTTCGCCGGTGCGGCGCACTATTTCACGAAGTACACTCCGTACGACGACGATCGCGAGTACCAGCCGGGGATGCGCATCATCGGCACGGCGGGAATCGGACGCGACTGGGAAAATCACGGGCATCTGGGATTCGACCTTTTGGCCATCTATTCCACCGATGACAAAGTCGATGGAAACGCAGTCTTCGGCGACGGAATGCAGTTGGAGGCGCGGGTGGTGGCGCGGACGGGTTCCGCGCGGGGCGGAATCGACGCCATGGCGCGGTTCATCCAGCGCGGCAAGGACCGGATTCTACTGCCGTCGAGTCCCGATCCGATCACCGAACCGAGCAACACGAATGGGAACGATTTCCGATTCCATCTCGCCGCTCATCATCTGCTCGCTGGGAAGCTGTCGGGCTGGGTGTCGTTCGACACCAAGATGCTGATGGCCAACGGCTATGCCGCGGACAATCCGCGATTCCAGGACGCCGCCCGTATTCTCGGATTCGGCGGAGGATTCGATATCGGCTTGGGCGAACGATCATCGTTCGGTGTGGGCGGACGGTACTGGACTGGTTCATCGGATGGGGCATTTGCGCGTGAGAAGCTGGATATGGCGGGATTTGAGATTATTCAGCGGTTGTCGATCTCGTTGTAGGAACTGAGGGAAGGCGATCCGTCTGCCGGGCCTCCTTCGACGGGGATATAAGCTCGGCAGTCCGCCGCGGCGAATCGTTCTCCCCCACCAACTCACACTTCGTATCCCCAGGGAGGCGGTGTGAATCCAACGAAGACAAATCGAATTGCAGGCACGGCACTGGTGATGGCGCTGGTGTGTCTTTTGATTTCACTGGTCTGGCCGGACCAAGGTGATTCTGCGCAGCAACGTTCATCGCGGAAAAGCACTAAAAAGCCCAAAGCTGCGGACACGGTGGCGGTTGTGAAGAAGGCGCCGGAGATTCCGCTTCCCCCGCCGCCGACATTCGCCCAGATCGATCAATGGGAGACAAGGTCGGCGCGAATCGCGATCACCGACGCACCGGTGGGGCATATCGCGCGTTCCGTCGAACGGCTGTGCCGGTACTTCGGGATCGGCTTTGATATCACTTCGCCGCTTTTGTCGAGCCTCTCCCCTCACGAATGGCCGATGGTCTTCGCCGAGCAGAGACCGAACTCGAAGCGTCAGCGGATCGAAATCGAGAAATTGCTTCATCGGAACAGCCTGCGTTTCGAGACGCTTTCCACCGCTGAACCGAAAGATTTGAGCGACGTGATGGCACGCGCGGTGGCGGGCGGGGCACCGGTTCTGCTCAACGCCCCGGCAGCGCCGATCATCTACGGGTACGACCGGCGTGAGGCTGATCCCTGGTGGCTGGTGCAATGGCGGGAGCAGCGCGAGATCGTCTATGAATCCGAGCGGATACGGACACTGGTGTGGTGGACCGATGATCCCACGGCGAATCTCGGGTGGGCCATCCACGGCCCTGACAGCAGCTTCCTCAGCAGCAAGATGCAGGTGGATGATTACGGGTGGCTGCGTACGGTGACGGCCTCGGTGACCGGGAATGAGAAGGAGGGTGTCACCCCGTATCCGCTTTCCATTCGGGGAGTCCGCGAGAAACTGAACGCCAGCGCCGAACTCCCGCCGCTCCTGCCGCCGGTCGACAGTTTGGACCCACTGGGAATCCGCCGTGCGCGATCCAACCGGGACTATACAGTCGGGGTCGTCGAGCGGCTGACCGCCCTGGCGGTTGATACTTCGCTGTCGCAGCCGTTACGGCTGGCGCTGTACTTCTTCCACAACGCCACGCAGTCGCTCGACCGTCTGGACACGCTGATGTATGACGCAATGCGCAGAGCCGATGTCATGGACCGGGTGCGCGCCAACTGGGCCAACCCCACCCGCAAGGGGCAGGGAGTCGAAACGCTAACGCAGTTGCTGGAATCGGAAAAGCAGGCGGTACAGCAGGTGGGGATTGCGCTGGCGGTGCATGACAAGGGCGTGCGGTAGGTAGTCTTAGGGTAGGCGCACCATTGCTACCGCGAAGAGGCTCGGCGGTCCGCCGCGGCGGATCGCCCTCCCCATGGAGCGACAAACCGGTTCAGAAGTGATTACGAGTTTTCCAGAATGACAGTTGCCATCGCGTGGGTGCGATCGTGGCTGAGGCTGACGACCATGTTGGTCGCCTGGCGATAGGCAGCGAGATCGCGCGCGTGGCCGTGGAGCCGGAGGCTGGGTGCGCCGGCGGGGCCGCGTCTGACTTCGATGTCACGGTACCGAATGCCGCTGCCCCAGCCAAGACCCAGAGCCTTCATGGTGGCCTCCTTCGCGGCAAATCGCGCCGCCATCGAGGAGGCAGGATCGGGCTTGGACAGGCAGTAGGCCCATTCGTCGTCGGTGAAGACACGGCGGTGGAATCGTTCGCGGTGGCGGATCCAGGCGGCGCGGACGCGGTCGATTTCGATTCGGTCGATGCCAAGGCCAAGGATCATGATGCGGGAATATAACGGGCAGGGTGATGCGATCCCATGAGATACGGAGGGCGATACGTGCCGCCTGATGAAGAAAGAAGATGGAATGGGAAGCGCGATGGGCCCCGGGAATTATGGGCTTAATGAGAAGGCATCACCGTCGTGATTTGAGAGGCCGGACAGGAGTGTCCGGCCTACCGATATCGCCACCAATTGGTAGGCCGGACACTCCTGTCCGGCCTTTTTCAACAGGCCCTTGCGACTTGGGCGATGATGTGTCGCTGCTACGGGGCTTTTGGCGAGGCGGTCGACGCCGAGTCGTGTTTTACGAGAGTTTCGAAGCGGCCGAGAATGCGATCGTAGGAATTCCGGAAGAAGATATAGACGGGGAATGGGCGGCCGGGACGCATGGCCCACGTGCCTTGAGTTTCCGTTTCCGCAAACTTGCGCCAGACCAGGGTGTCGGCGCGTCCGTCCGTGGTGTGAACAATGACTTGGAGACCCAGCGTGTCGAACTTGGGAATGTCCGGGCTGTTGTCCATGGGAAACGCATCGGCGCGGAGCGGGCTGAACATCCGCACTTTGAGATTGGCGATTGTTGTATCCACGGGCATGGGCCGATCCAATCCCGGTTTCCAGACCATCCATGAATTGTCCGGCATGTGAATCAGCCGTGTCTCTTCGCGGCCCGGTTCGATCCAGCGGATCGTATCGATGAGAGTGGAATCGTAGGTGTAGATCATCTTCGAACGCCAATCGGTGGGGGCGCGA
The DNA here is from genome assembly GCA_016235085.1 of Candidatus Zixiibacteriota bacterium. GTDB lineage: Bacteria > Zixibacteria > MSB-5A5 > WJJR01 > WJJR01 > JACRMA01. Next base: position 4,528 of record JACRMA010000027.1, on the reverse strand, counting down.
TTGTAGATGCGCTGGAAATTTCCCCGGGCCATGAAGACCGAGTCCGAAGTGAGGCGCCGAATGTAGGTGTGCCGGAAATCAGAGGCCACCTTGCCCAGAACGAATTCCGCGAGCGGTTTGCCCTGGGAGTACAGATGCATGACCACGCCGCGCAAGGTGTCGACATCAAACTTGTCGAACTTGTCGGGGCGGGTTGAGATCAAGTTCTCCAGCACCATCTCGTTGTTGGTGCGGATCACATCGGAAAGCTTCTTGCTGTCGGCCGGCACCGATCCGCCGGGGATGTAGACGATCCATTCGCCGTTGTGGCGGGCCAGGTGCGTCCACGTGGCGAACTTCACATCGGCGGAATCGATTTTGGTCGAATCGGCCCAGAAGAAGTCCCGCTCTTCCTGTACGGACAGGGTGCGCCGCTCCGAGGCCGAATAGAAATACCAGATGCCCCACAGGATGACCAGGAGGCCGACAAGGTATAGTAGTTTCCGGGACATAGTCTGAATCGGTTCTTGTATTTCAGTTCTGGCGCGCCCGGCGGCGGGTCTGCCAGCGCATGACGCCGAACAGGATCACCAGGATCGGCGGGCCGAAGATATTCGCGTACTTGACTGTCCGCCGGGCACCATCGGAAAGCTCCTCCAGCGGGCGGGTGGTGACCTCGCGGGAGCGGATCGTGATGAGCCCCTCCTCCTGGGTCAGCCAATCGGCGATGTTGAGGAAGAGCGTGCCATTCGAGGGATTGCGGATCGACTGATCACTGCAGAAATCGCCATCCCCGACAACCACGAGACGGGTGAGCGGGCTCTCCTGCAACGTCGGGGGCACGACCGCCGAGTTCACCGAGGAATCGGGCGGCGCACCCGCAGGGAAAGCGGTTTTGAAGACACCCTGAATCGTCCCAGCGAGGACCTGACCCGCGAGGTTGAAATCTTCGCGGCGGAATTCCTGCATCGGGCTGATGTAGTACGGAGCGCGCCGGATGCCAGAGTGCTCGGATGACCAGCAGATCGGCTTGAATTCCAAACCGAGCGATTCGGCGAGGGCGGAATCAACCGGACTGACGAACGGGAGATCGACGCCCTGCAGCCCCTTGCCGAGCAGCAGTTTCTTGTTGAAGTTGAAGACCTGCGGCATGAACGGATACTGAACGAGGTTCTGAATCCGCAAGTAGCCCTGTTGTTGCACGACGCCGATCTGCGCATTGCGGGCATCGATGATCAGTGCCTGTTGAACGCGAATACCATACGGGGCCAGGAACGCCGGCCAGTTGGTGTGGCGATCTGACGCGGTTTGGTTTTGCAGGTCCACCGTGACCGGATCGAGGAAGGCCGCGATCTTCCCACCCCGCATCAGATACTGGTCGATGGCGTACTGATCCCACGGACGAATTGAGTCGGCGGGCGAGATGATAAACAGCGCCGATACGGACGAGTCAATCAGCTCACCGGGTGTGATCGTGACCGGTTCGACTCGATAGAGCTTGCTCAACACCTGGACGGCGGTCTTGAGTTTGTCGGAGCCGGACTCCCCATGGCCGCCGAGGATCCCGACCTTGGGCACGACGGTTGAGGTGATCTTCTGGATGGCGCTGGAGATCTCGTATTCCAGGTTGGCCGTGGACTGAACCAGCGGGAGGACTTCCTTTTTGTCTTCGTAGAGGAAGACCACGCCCATGTAGACTTTTTTCTGCTCGGCCTTGTCCTTCTCGTAGATCGTGACCTGCACAGGCGGAACACCGGCGGTTTGAGCTTCGTCCTCTTTTTCCTGACGGATGGGGTCGATAAACTCGAATCGCAGTTGGCCGCCGGAATAGGCCCGGTATTCGTAGAGCTGGTCTTTGAGGTAGCGGGCGTTGGCGTTGTATGGAGCCGGGAGATCCTCCGTGAAATAGAGCTTCACGATTACGGGATCGGTGAGCGAGCGGGCCAGCTTCTTGGATGCATCCGAGAGCGAGTAGAGCCGGGAACTGGTCAGGTCGATGCGGAAGAAGAACGCCAGAGCCAGCAGATTGATGACCACGACGAGGCCGATGACAATCGGCACCGAAGTGAGCGATCCCAGTCCTTTCCGTAATCCCTGAGGCATTGCCATAAAACGTCCCGCGAACCCCTAACGCCACTTCCGTGATTCCAACGAACGCACAGCGAGAAACAAAAACAGCCCGATCAACGACAGATAATACAGCACATCGCGCGAATCGATCACGCCGCGCGCGAGATTCTCGAGATGATAGCCGACGGAGATGTACTCCAGAATCGAAGCGATTGTCGCCGGAAAGACGACGATGACTTTGTCGAGCATGAACAGAACGAAGATGATGACAAAGCCGGTGATGAAGGCGACGATCTGATTTGGCGTCAGACCCGAGGTGAACAGGCCAATCGCCAGGTACGCGGCACCCATCAGGAACAATCCCAGGTACCCCCCGACGAGGGCACCATGGTCGGGACTTCCCAAGAGGGAAATCGTCAGTGGATACGCGAATGTCAGCGCCAGCGCGGAGCCGAGCAGGATCAGGGCCGCGAGGTATTTCCCCAGGACGATTTCGACATCGCGCACCGGGAGCGTCACGAGCAATTCGATGGTGCCAGATTTCTTTTCCTCGGCGATCATGCGCATTGTAATCGCGGGGACAAAGAATAGGAGAATCATCGGAACAATCGCGCCGAAAATGTCGCGCAGGTCGGCCTGGTTGGCCAGAAAGAGATTGGAGGCGAAGAACCAGCCGGTGATGAACAAAAAGAGGGTCAGAATGACATAGGCAACGGCCGAATTGAAGAAGCTTCTCAGCTCCTTGATGGTGAATGTCCAAGTGTTGGCCAGCACGGCGTTCACGAGTCGCCTCCCATGCTGGAGCCAGCGTCGGCGCCGACGGTCAACTGGCGGAAGACGTCTTCAAGCCGCGTGGCCTCGCGGTGCATCTCAAGCAGAATCCATTGCCTGTCCCGCACGATGCCGAAGACGGTCTCACGGAGATCCTTCCCGGGAGCGGACTCGACGACGAATCTGGCACAGCCGGCCAGCGGGGGCTCTGCCCCATCGCGGTCGGCGATGGCGACGCGGGCGGCGCCGGAGATTCCCACGAGCGCGGCGCGAATCTGGTCGGAGGGACCTTTGATCTCAACGGTCAAACGGTAGTGGCCGCTGGCGGCTGCCCGCAGTTGGCCGGGGCTGCCATCGGCGACTATTTTGCCACGATTGATGATCAGGACCCGATCGCACGTGGCGTCGACTTCGGGCAGAATATGTGTGCAGAGAATCAAGGTCTTGGCGCGTCCGAGTTCCTTGATCAAATCGCGGATTTCGACGATCTGATTGGGATCGAGACCCACGGTGGGTTCGTCGAGGATGAGGATTTCCGGATCGTGGATCATTGCCTGGGCGACGCCGACGCGCTGGCGGTATCCTTTCGAAAGTTCGCCGATGTCTTTTTTCAGCATCTCGCCCAGGCCGCAGAGTTCAATCATGCGTTTGGTGCGAACAGCGTGTTCCGATTTGGGCAGTCCGCGCAGACGCTGGACAAACGTCAGATACCCGATGATGTCCATGTCGGTGTACAGCGGCGTATTCTCGGGCAGGTAGCCGATCTTGCGGCGGACTTCGAGCGAGTGATCGATGGCATCCATGTTGTCGACCAGGACCTGTCCCTCAGTCGGCGGCATGAAGCCGGTGATGATCTTCATGGTCGTCGTTTTGCCCGCGCCGTTGGGGCCCAGGAAACCCAAAATCTGACCGGTCGGGACCGTGAAGTTCACGTTCTCGATCGCACGATTCGCGCCGTAGTCTTTGGTCAGGTTTCTAACTTCGATCATTGGGATGCCATCATGGCGTCGTGCAAAACCGCGCCGACGGTCTGGCGATTTTAGGTGATTTTCGGAGAAAATCAAGCACGATTCGTGTCATGGGACAGCCGCTCTCCTAAAGAGCCGCGCCGCAAGCACTTATGGCTGCACGCGGCCTTCCAAAGCGGGATTATACACCGACGGTTTCGGCGGAGTTCCAGGGGAAATGGACGGAGTGGACCAAGTGGACGAAGTTGACGAAGTGGACAGGGTGCAAAAACGAACAGGAGTGAAAGACGGCTCCCCCTGGAGATGAAAACAGGGGTGGAACGTGGTTCCACCCCTGCGACCAGCCGAATTAGAGGAGCTACTGTTTGTAGCTAAGGATGTTGATGGTCACGTTACGGTTTTTCTGGCGACCCGCATCGGTATCGTTTGTCGCAATTGGCGCGTCCTTGCCAAAGGTTCGGATTTGCATGCGTCCGAGATTGATCTTCCCGTAGCTGACCAAGTATCCACGGGCGGCGTCGGCGCGCTTCTGGCCCAAGACAATGTTGTAGTCGGTTGAGCCCACACCATCACAGTTGCCGCCCAATTCACACATGTAATCGGGATCGGATGCCATCTTCATCGCCACGGTATCGAGGATGGGTCTGGCGTCCGCACGAATATCGTACTTGTTGAAGTCGAACTCGATGGATCTGGTCATGATGACCTCGTACTCCTTGCGGCAGCACTTGAGGGCTTTG
>JACRMA010000026.1 GCA_016235085.1 Candidatus Zixiibacteriota bacterium | reverse complement strand
CCCCAGCGTTGGACTCAGTGCGCCTGTCGTCATACCGTGCGACCCTGGTACCGGCGAGTTCTTCATGCTGGTCGGCGTGCGGGGATCATCGTACTCGAACTTCGACGCAGTACGAATGGGATTCAAAGTCCAGTCGATACCTGGTGCCGAGGCGGTTCAAGTGGGGCCGTTTATCAACTGGCCCTGCAGCCCGCAATCCGGACGTGCCATCGCCTTCTTCTCAACCACCCGGCAACGCTGTACTGCTCCCGGGGAGAGCGCACCGCTGACGTTTACGTTTGAGGGTAACCCCGAGAAGCCCGGCTGCGCGTGCGGCATCACCAATCCGGGACAAGTCTATTTGACCGAATGGGGCACTCAGATCGGAGATATCGTCGCCGGCGGGATCACCGCCGATCTGCACGGCTGGGTGAGTTGCTATTGCGATGCCAGAGATACCGACTTTGATGGAATCAACGATCAGTACGATGTTGAATGTGCCCAGGCGCACGTCGTGATTGATTTCCGTGTGCAGGTTGGATCCGACTACCTTGTCCCGTGGGCCCCAAGTGCTCCGCCACTACCACGCGGTGATGGCGGATCAGTTGCCGGCCATTAAGAATGGTGGTCGATCGCAACGTAATGGCTAAGCGGCAACTGGCGGCTGATTCGACGCAGCCCGCTCACGACTGCGTGCCTTGACCGCATCGAGCGTCTGCAGCTTCGGTCCCGGAGTCTTGCTGGGCAGGTCTGGTCCAGGTTTGTCACTCTTCGTGTCTTTGTTTTGTCCGCCGAATGTGACACCCATCTGCTTGAGCGCAGCGAAAGGCGGCACACCGCCGGCCAGCACGAAGACGTAATCATTGGGGATCTCGAGTTGCCCGTCTTTGGTGCTCAAGAGTACGGTCTTCTCTCGAATTTCAAGCACCTGCGAATCGAAAATAGGGCGAATCCCCTTGCTGCTAATGAGTGAGGTGATGGCATTTTCATTCTTCTTCTTAACGCGGAAGAAACTCCCCTTGCGATAGGAGATCGACACCGTATTCCCGGATTGACGCGCCAGTCCGACCGCTGCTTCCACGGCGCTGTCGCCGCCGCCGACCACGAGCAAATGGCAATCGTTGTACGACTGCGCGTCCACGAGCTTGTACGTGACTTTGGCGAGGTCCTCCCCGGGCACATCGAGCTTCCGCGGTGTGCCACGACGCCCCATGGCCAAAACCACATGCCGCGAGCGGGCGGTTTGTTGCGAGGTCTTAACTTCGAAACACTCGCCGACTTTGGTCACCGACTCAACCCGCGCACCGGAACTGATGGAGATGGAGAACCGGCCGATGATGTCCTGCCAGATTTCGAGCAGTTCTTCCTTCGAGTATTCGTTCTTCTTCAACCATCCGTACAGTGGAATCTCCACAGGTTGCGTCATGACCAGCTTGCGGCGGGGATAGTGCAGAATCGTGCCGCCGGGCGGATGCTCATCGAGAATCGTATAGGACATTCCGTGCTTGATGGCAGCCAGGGCGGCGCTCAACCCCGCCGGGCCGGCGCCCACTATCACAACATCGAGAATCCCATCCGGCGTCGCGGATTTGCTGATGCGTGAGGCGATCTCACCGACCACCATCTGGCCCTGGTCAATTGCGTTCTTGATCAGCGACATCCCGCCCAACTCACCAGCGATGAACAAACCGGGAACAGTCGTCTCATTCAAATCGGTCATGATGGGGATATCCTCACGCATACTGACATCACCCAACCCGACCTTTAACGCCCCAACCGGGCAGACCCGTTCGCAACAGCCATGTCCCACGCAGCGTTCGCCGTTGATCACGACGGCTGTACCGTAGACCACGCCGAGAACGTCACCTTCCGGACAGGCCCGAACGCACGATCCGCAGCCGATGCACAGAGAGCTGTCAATGAGCGGGTATTGGGCCCGCGGTTTGTCCAGCCCCAATTGCTGCGCTTCCTTCTTATGCGTCGCCGCGACGGTGTGACGTCTCCGGAAGCTCAGCCAGTACGGGACAAACACCATGACAATCAAGAGCCCCGCACTCGCCCAAATGAAAATATGCTCCATCATTTCTGCCTGACCGACTCTCTGATAAACTCACTGCCCTTAGAACGAATACGTACATCCAACCTGCAGGCGATTTCCGATGATGTCCTCGCCAGTGCTATACCGGTAGTTCAGGCTGAGGAACGCGGTCCTCACCAGACCGGTGCGTGCATTGCATTCAATCCACTGGTTGAGCTGCACCGAACCTATGCCGGTGGTTCGGTAAGAGTACTGCCCCACAGCCACATCAAACGTGCTGCTGGCTCCCAAGCCCTGGCCAACGCGCAATGACAAGTCACGCCCATTCAGTGTTGAACCGGAGAAGCTGGACAACTGGAAGCCTATCGAACCGCGACGGCCCAGAAATCCGCGCTTGTCGATTCCCGCGGTGTAGGACGTCGACTGATCCGGCTCGCCGCGCTGGCTGCGATACCCAAGACTGCCACGAAAGGTGAATCCCTTCGGCAGGTTCAGGTCGGCACGGGTTCGGATTCCCTCTCGGACATGCGTATCGAAGAGACTGTCGACAATCGTCCTGGTTTCATAAGTCCAGTAGTTCTTACGGTTGTCGTACGATACGCCCGTGGTCAGCCAGTTCGTCAGCCGGTACCGTCCATCGATGTACAGACTCGACAGAGAGAGTGCGGTCTGCGCATTCTGTTTTCGCCATCCGGAGTTGAGATCAAGCTCAATCGCGTGGCTGATATCCCAGCGATTGCCCGAACCCACATGCCCGGACACATGCAGCGCTTCCCGGCTGACAATCGATGCATGAAACTCCCCGGCAGCGGCCATCATCAAATCGAAGTGCGTTCCAGAGAAGTTGCCGGTCGTGAGCGCGAAGTAGCCGCCGTATTTTTGCAACTGGGGACGTGAATCCAGATAATGCCAGCGGGGTTCCATGCCGCCAAAGATCCCCACGCGGAATGTTTCGCTCAGCCCCTGTTCAATGGCCACGCCATCGAAGTACCCGATCGTTGCCAGCCGCGGAACCATCACCCGCCCCGCGTAGAAACTGATCCCGGTGCTCGGTCTGTCGTAAACGATGGACATCTCGTACAAGCGGTCGGTCCATTGCTTCTGGCCGCCCGACCGCATGCTCGCATTCCCGAAATCTCGCCGGAGGTTGGCGCGCAGAACGGCGGTCAGTCCGGTTCCCCACAAACGCGGAATCCGCAAATGCAGGTCGCCGGTGCTTTGCGCAAAGTCTCTGGCCGAACTCCCCCGATCCCACCATTGATTGTGCAACAGGGAGAAACTGCCTGTCGGGTGGACCGATGCTCTGCGCGCGGCACCCGTCGGTACATGGCGGAGATCAGTGTCACGGCGAGTCCGCAGATCACTGCTCAACGGCCGGGCGGCGACCGTACTATCGACCGCTCGCAAAACGATGAATACCGAGTCCCCTACCTTAACCCGGCCAGTGGGCCGCAGATTCTTGCAGGAGGCGGAGTGGGTGGATACAGACACAATCTCGAGGACGGGAACCAGACTGTCCCCCTGCTTCACCGAAAGCGTGTCGCCAATCGCGAGTCCCGCGCCCCGGCCGCCACCGAGGTACACATGCTCCATCGAGATATAAGTGACCGCGAAAGGCGTCAACGACTGCGCGGCGTACGATGCCACCATCGAACACACGACGCCCGCCAGCAGTCCCGCGAAGCCGATGAGTCCATTCTGAGAAACGCGCAGCCGGGGCCTCATCAACTGCTGCCCCTCGGATGGCAATTGTAACACGCTGTGCTCAAATACTGGTACCCGCGGACACCCGAGTGGTCCGCATCGGTGTTCGTCTTTGAATGTTCGTGGCACAAGATGCATTCAAACGTCGCGAAGTTGGCTGGGTTGACGTGGCAAGTCGCGCAGCTCGACCACTTGCCCCGGTGGTTTCCCGAGTAGATTGGGAAGTACTGCGTATCGTGATTCCACGTGGATGGCGACCATGCCGTTGTCGTGTGGCATGATATGCAATCGGTCGGGAAAAGAGCCGCGGCGTGGTTGGGGTTTGTTGTTCCCGTGTAATCTGAATGGTGACAGGCATCACAGACGGTCGGTGTCCCGGAGTAACCGGTCCGGTGGCAATTGATACAGGACACGGTCGTGTGCGCGCCGGTGAGCGGGAAGCTGCTCAAGCTGTGATTGAACGATGCCGGACTCCACGCCGTGGACGAATGGCACTTGGTGCAAACGTGGTCGAAATTCCCGGTGACGTGATTCGGATCCAATACACCAGTGAAGTCACTCGAGTGGCACGAATAGCAGGCAGTCGGCGTGCCCGCATACCCTGTCGAATGGCACTGGACACACGCAACCGCCGCATGCGCACCGGTCAGCGGGAAGATCGTTGTGTTGTGATTGAAGGTCGCTGGCGACCATGCGGTCATGGAATGGCACTTCGTACAGTCATGATCGAAGTTGTTCGTCACGTGATTCGGATCGCTAACGCCGGCGAAGTCCCCCGAATGGCAGGAGTAACACGCGGTCGGCGTCCCGCCGGTATAGCCCGTTGTGTGGCACTGGATGCAGGCGACCGTCGTGTGCGCACCTTTAAGCGGGAAGACAGTCGCGCTATGGTTGAATGTCGATGGGGACCACACGGACGTCGAGTGGCACCTGGTGCAGTCGTGACTGAAATTGTTCGAGACGTGGCCCGGCGACGACGCACTTGTGAAATCACCGGCATGGCAGGAATAGCACGCGGTCGACGTTCCGGCGTACCCGGACCGATGGCATTGGATGCACGCGACGGCGGTGTGCGCGCCGGTCAGCGGAAACGCGGTCGTGCTGTGGTTGAAGGTCGCCGGCGACCAGGCCGTCGTCGTATGGCACTTCGTACAATCATGGTCAAAACTGTTCGTGACGTGATTGGGATCAGTGACCCCGGCGAAATCCCCGGTGTGGCATGAGTAGCATGCCGTCGGCGTCCCACCGGCATAGCCGGTCGTATGGCACTGACTGCAGGCCACAGCCGAGTGGGCACCGGTCAACGGGAAGACGGTGGTGCTGTGATTAAAGGTCGACGGCGACCATGCGACCGTCGAGTGACACTTGGTGCAGTCGTGGTCAAAGTTGTTGGTGACATGATTGGGATCGCTGGCCGCGACGAAATCGCCGGTATGGCACGAATAGCAGGCCATCGGCGTCCCCGCATAGCCGGACGAATGGCATTGGATACAGGTCACCGCAGCATGCGCGCCGGTCAGCGGGAACGATGTCGCGCTGTGGTTAAACGTCGCGGGGTTCCACGCCGCCGTCGTGTGGCACTTGGTACAGTCGTGGTCGAAACTGTTCGTCACGTGATTCGGATCTGTCACGCCGGCGAAGTCGCCCGAGTGGCAGGCATAGCAGGTGTTCGGGGTACTCGTGTAGCCCGAGGCATGGCATTGCACGCAGGCCAGTGGCACGTGCGCGCCGGTGAGCGTGAATCCGGTCGTGCTGTGATCGAAGCTCGCCGGAGTCCAGGCGGACGTGGTATGACAGACCTGGCATTCGGTCGGGAATCCGGATGACACATGATTCGGCGCGGTTGTACTCGCATAGTTCGTCTGATGGCAGGCGTAGCAGGTCGAAGGCGTTCCTGCAAATCCGGTCTCGTGGCAGGTATTGCAGGTCACGGCCACGTGGGCGCCGGTCAACGGGAATGAGGTTGCGTTGTGATCGAACGTCACCGGTGACCATCCTGACGTCGAATGGCACTTCAGACAGTTGTGGTCGAAGTTATTCGTTACGTGGTTCGGATCGGCAACCCCTGTGTAGTTGCTCTGGTGGCACGAGTAGCAGTCCGATGCCGTGTTATTGTAGCCCGTCGCATGGCAGTTGGCGCAGGCAACCGCGGCATGGGCACCGGTCAGCGCGAATCCGGTCGTGCTGTGATCGAAGCTAGCCGGCAGCCAGGCGTTCATCGAATGGCACTTCAGACAGTTGTGATCGAAGTTGTTTGTTACGTGATCGGGATCAGCCACGCCCGTGAAATTCGACTGATGGCACGAGTAACAATCCGTCGGCGTTCCCGCGTAACCTGATGCATGGCACTGGTCGCAGGTCACCGCCTGATGAGCCCCGGCCAGCGCAAAACCGGTGGTGCTGTGGTCGAAATTCGACGGAACCCACGCCGAAGTGTTGTGACACACCTGGCATTCGGTCGGGAAGCCCAAGCTGGCGTGGTTCGGTTGCGTTGTATTCGCGTAATTCGCCTGATGACATGAGTAGCATGTCGACGACGTTCCGGCAAATCCGGTCTTGTGGCACGTATTGCAGGTCACCGCAATGTGGGCGCCCGTCAGCGTGAATCCGGTTGTGCTATGGTCGAACGATACCGGCAGCCATGCGGTCGTCGTATGACACTTCAGGCAATTGCGATCGAAGTTGTTCGTCACGTGATTCGGATCGGCCACGCCGGTAAAGTTCGCCTGGTGGCAGGAGTAACAGTCCGATGGCGTCCCAGCATACGCGGACGCGTGGCACTTGTCACACGTTGCCGTCTGATGCGCGCCCGTCAGCGCAAAGCCGGTGGCGGAATGGTTAAAGACCGATGGCGTCCAGGCGCCGGTCGTGTGACAGATCTGGCATTCCGTCGGGAAGACCGAAGCCGTGTGATCCGGCTTCGTTGTGCCCGCAAAGTCCGTTTGATGGCACGCGTAACACGTGGACGATGTGCCCGCGAATCCCGTCTTGTGACAGGTGTTGCACGTGACCGACACGTGGGCCCCGGTCAGCGGGAACGCGGTGGCGCTGTGGTCAAAGTTCACCGGCAGCCACGCGGCGGTCGTGTGACACTTCAGACAATTGTGGTCGAAGTTGTTCGCGACATGGTTGGGATCTGTCACACCCGTAAAAGTGGTCTGGTGGCACGAGTAACAATCGGATGGCGTGCCGGTGAATCCCGTGACATGGCATTGCGTGCAGGCGACCGATTGATGCGCCCCGGTCAGCGCAAAACGCGCCTGGTTGTGGTCGAAGGTCGCGGGAGTCCGCCCGGATGTCGAATGGCACTTCAGGCAATCGTGATCGAAATTGCTGCCCGCGTGGTCAGGATCCTTCACACCGGCAAAAGTAGTTTGGTGACATGAATAGCAGTCTCCGGGTGTCCCGGCGAACGTCGTGGCATGGCAGAGATTGCACGCCACTGCCTGGTGCGCACCGGTCAGCGCGAAGCTCGTCGCCGAGTGGTCGAAAGTCGACGGCTTGTAGGTTGCCGTCGTATGGCACGTCAGGCAATTGTGATCAAAGCTGCCCAGCACGTGGTCGGGATTCTTCATGCCGGCGTAATCCGTCTGGTGACAGGAGTAACAATCCGATGGAGTCCCGGCGTATCCGGCCGTATGGCATTTGCTGCAAACCGCCACCTGGTGCGCGCCGGTCAGCGGGAACGCGGTTTTGGAATGATCGAAGCTGGACGGCGTCCAAGACATCGTGGTGTGGCAAACCTGGCACTCGGTCGGGAATCCGCTCGCCACATGATTCGGCACGGTCGTACCCGCAAACTCCGTCTGGTGACAGGCGTAGCACGCTGACACCGTAGCATCGAACCCGGACTTGTGGCACGTGTTGCAGGTCACGGATACGTGCGCACCGGTGAGCGCAAACTGGGTGAGATTGTGATCGAATGTCGTGGTCGGCCATGCCACGGTCGTATGGCACTTCAGACAGTCATGATCGAACGCATCCGTGACGTGATTGGGATCCTTCACGTCAGCAAATGTCTGCTGGTGGCAGGAATAGCAGGTGGTTGGCGTGCCGGCATAACCGGTTGTGTGGCATTGCGCGCACGCAACCGACTGGTGTGCTCCCGTCAGCGGGAACCGGGTGGCACTGTGATCGAATACCGCAGGCGTCCACGCTGTCGTCGTGTGGCATTGCTCGCAAGTATGGTCGAACTTGTTCTGGACGTGATTGGGATCCACGGCGGCCGTAAAATTCGTCTGATGGCAGGAGAAGCACTGCATCGACGTCCCGGCATATCCGGAGGCATGGCACTTGTCACAGGTGGCCGACACGTGAGCGCCAGTCAGCGCGAATCGTGTACGGCTGTGATCAAACGTCGCCGGTGACCAGGCCACCGATGTATGGCAAGTCTGGCAATCGGTCGGGAACCCGCCGGTCACGTGATTCGGCTTTGTCGTCTTCACGAACTCCTGCTGATGACAACCGTAGCAACTCGCCGTGGTGCCGCTATAGGTCGTCTGGTGGCACTTGTTGCAGGCAACAGTTTCATGAGCACCGGTAAGCGCAAACTGGCTGTGGCTGTGATCGAAATGGGCCGGTGTCCATGAGGCCACTACGTGGCAGGTCGTACAATCCTGATCGAAGTTGGCCTGCACGTGATCCGGGTCCACCGCGGCCCGGTAGTCGCTCTCATGACAACCAAAGCACGTGTTCTCAGTTCCCACATATGTGGTGGCATGGCAGCTATTGCAATCGGTGACGCGGTGCGCCCCCTCCAATCGGAAGGGTAACGGGTGTTCGTATGTCACCGTAGTCCAACTGACTGCGCGAGGTGAATGGCATGACTCGCAATCGAAACGGAATCCCGCCTGAACGTGGTTCGGGTTGCCCGTCGCTGTGTAGTCCGACATATGGCAGCCCTGGCAGGTCGTCGGCGTCGTGGCATACTGCTCGGGGTGTTGTCCTTGATGGCAGGAATTGCAGTCTGCAATCGCGTGCACACCGGACAGGGCAAACCCCTTCTGCATGTGCAGATTGAAAACGTCTTCCCGGTTCTGCCAGTTCTCCGACGTGTGGCATTTCTCGCACGCCAGTCCCATCTGGCCCTTGTGCGGATCCGAGTGGCAATCGGAGCAGGCGGAGGAGACCTTGGAGAACACCAGGTCGCGATGGCATCCGGCACATCGGGTGGCACGGTGCGAACCGATCAGCGGAAAGTCTGTCTCATCGTGCGCAAACGTCAGCGGCTTGCGCATCTGGGTCCACGAGTCGGGCGTGTGGCACTTCTGACAATCCCACTTGATCTCACCATGTGGGTTCTTCGTCTCAGCAACAGTCGACGCCGCCCAGCCAGTGAGCAGCAGGACCGCACTCAAGATGACGATGAAAGGGCGCTTCATCCCTTCTTCAACCCCTCGTTGGTCACGGCACCGGCGTGACAGCGCTTGCAAGCCGAATCGAGCGGCTTGTAAATCACATAATTTCCCGTTTCCGAAGAGACCGGCTTGTGGCACCCGCCGCATGGAACGCGCAGATGGGCGCCTTCCAGTTTATAGGTGGCATCGGTATTGTGATTGAATCGCTCGGCGATCCAGCTTTTCGGCACATGACAGCGCTCGCAGTTGGTTTTGGCGCTGTCCTTGCGGCCTCCAGCCGCCGCGACCAGGAACTGGCCGTGGTGGGGATCCTGATGGCACTCCGCACACGTTTTGGGCAGCGTACGGAAATCGATCTTGTTTTCCTTTACGGCCTTGTGGCAGGAACGGCAGGCGACATCCCGATGCCGTCCCAACAGAGGGTACTCGGTCTTGTCGTGATTGAAATTCACCTTGTCCCAACTGCTCTCGACATGACAGAACTCGCACCCGCTGGCCGCTATCAGCTTCTTGAGTTGCGGCTTGTGCGGATCCGCATGACAGGCAAGACACTTGGTCGACTTGAACGTGAACCGGATGGTCGCTGCCTTGGTATCGTTACCGTTGCGTTTGTGGCAGGCGTTACAAGCCACGGCACTATGGGCACCGCGCAACGGATAGTCCGTTGAGTCGTGCTGCGCGAGCGTGAAACGCCCCGGAGTGAATCCGTCAACGGAATGGCACTCCTCACAGGCGCCCTTCGAGGCGCGTTTGGCAAACTGCCCCTTGTGATAATCGGCGTGACAATCGGTGCAATGCTCGAACTTACCGCCGCGCACCGGCTGCCCCGGCTTGTGGCATTTCTCGCAGGCCACTTTCGTGTGCAGCCCGGCCAGTGGATAGCGGGTCTTATTGTGATCGAAATTCGCCTTGTCGGTGGTGCGCCAATTGGTGGTGCTGTGGCACTTCTCGCAAGCCCCGCCAAACCGGCCGACGTGGACGTCCTTGTGGCAGTCTGTGCACAGCGAGAAGCGGAGTCCGGCAAAGCGCAGAAACGCCGAGTCTTCCGGCGTGCGATGATCCACGACCGTCTGATGGCACTTGGCACAGGGAGCCGTGTTGTGCGCGCCGGTCAGCCGGAACTTTGTCTTATCATGATTGAACGCCGGCGCTGGTCTCCAGGCGGCCATCGTGTGGCAATCCCGGCACGTGAGCGCCAGCTGCCCGCGATGTTCGTCGGTGTGACAACTGAGGCACGCCTGGCCGAGGCCGAGAAAAGTCCGCCCCAGATCAACCTTGTCCCCCAGCAGGGAGACCTTGGTTGTATCGGCGATGTGGCCCGTCTGATGGCAGGTTCGGCACGCCACCTGTCGTGACACTTCTTGCAATTCTCCAGTCCATCGAGAAACGCATGAGTACGGTGCAGATCTCCAGGTGATAACTGTGCTTTCGACACCGCCGTCATCATAAGGACCATCACGAATGCCAGCCCCAGTTTCGGGACCATCGCCGCCACCCCCCCAGGCTTGGGCCCATTCCGCTTACACACTCCATGCGTAGCCGGTCCACAGCGCCACCGTGATATGCACGCCCATGATCACGTACATCACGATCGCAAACGGCTTGTGGATCACATGCCAGTAGTGGAAGACTTGCTTGACCTGCCCCAACATCAGGGTGCGGCGCTTGAGTTTGAAACGCGCTCGCGTCAGGTCCATCAATTCATCCAGATGCTCCTCGGGAAGATTCAAGGCACGGGCCAGTTCGGCCTGCCGCACCCGGAATCCGATTACCGAATCGAGATCGCTCTTGATCATTGAACCAAACAGTCGAAAGAACCCCATGTCCTCGGACAGGTCCGCCACACCCATTTGATCGATCTTGGCGATGGTTTCCGTCGTAAGGCCGAAGTCGGAACGCAACTGGTTGGCAATCTCATCGCCCTGCTCCTCAAGCTCCTGCATGCTGAGCTGAGCGCCCTGGATGCTGCGAGGGATCTGGTGATAGAGGTACCGCCCGAAAAATCCGCTGAGCCCAACACCTACCATCGACCAGAAACTGACGGCCACCAGTCCTTGAATCTTGAAGGATGTATGCAATACGATAAAGAGAGGCCCCATGATCCCGAGGTAAATGTGGAGATTCAGCCACTGGCGCAGCGTGCCCAAGTGCGAGGCGTGCCGTGCACGCTTCCGCACTGAGTACAACAACATCAACGTCATCATCGCCGCGCCGGCAATTCCATAAACCACCCCGAGCGAACCCGCCGGGCGGAGGACCGCGTATTCGGCATGATGCGGGCGCATGGTCAGCGGCGTCGTGTAGAAGTCCCAGCCACGAACCAATTGCACGGCGACAAACGCCAGGGTCGCAACATAGAGGCTTGCCCAGATCAGCTTCGAAAACGAACGCGACTTCGTGGCGGCGGTTGCCCGCACGCTGGCGCGTTGCGCACTCTCAAAGACGGTCATGGTTCCGGCGGTGGCTGTCTGGCTGACCGATACTGACATGCTTCCTCTGACTCCATTCCTCGAACAATTGAACAATCGAAATTGTGCCGCTGAATCTCAACTTTCAGCCTGCCATTGGTCACGTGTATGCCATTTCGGCATGAGCGACCGCGCCTTCAATCTCATCGTGATTCGAACGCAATGCCCAACGACCCTGCGCAACGGGAGCCCGCCCTGGCTCCTCCTTGGATATATCGACAACCGGGAGCGAACTTGGTTGTCGGCGTTTTCAGCGCCTGCCTAGTCGGCTAGCTGGCGGAGGCGTTGTCCAGCTCAGTCGGACAGCTTTCCGCCGATGTCAGTACAGGTTGGCATCCTTGACGCTACCCTTTCGTCAGGGATCTTCGTTTTTCGGCCGCGACAAATCGCGGCCACGGGTTGTCATACAGAAATACATGACAAAAGATCCCTACATTGAACCGGGTCGGACTGGAAAATCCCATTCTTGAGAACAATTTGGTGACAATTGGAATTGTCAGGGTTTCTTCTTCCGGCGTCGGCAACATCTTGCAAATCATACGCTTGCCGAAGTATGCCCTTTACGCTCGGGTGATGGAGATGACGGCGCGAGCATTGGGGCTTATCGCCCGGCCTCCAAAATCGGGTCTTCCCGATGAAGTCCGACTTCTTCATGGACCTGTTGCGAAATTCATCATGTCGAGTTGATATCTTCTACATCAGCGAGTTCTCACCACCGACACTGATCTTTCGTGGGGAGTCATGTACTCAGGTGCAGGTGGTTTCAGTGCAGCGATTCCCGTCCGGAAGCTCCTGCCACTTCCGGACCCGCAACTCTATGAAGGCAAATGAATTCACCCAGCCGATACAGGCTCGCATTTTCTTCTCGCAAAAGTGGGGCTATCTGCGTATCAGCCTCGTCCTGCTGACTTTGCGCAAATCCGGCGGAAGACCGGATACAATCAGCAAGACTCACGGAAGTCACTGCGATAGGAATTTAGAACACTCATGACCGACGCCTCTCGAATTCGCAATCTCGCCATCATTGCCCACATCGACCACGGCAAGACTACATTAATCGACTCGATCTTTCATGCCGCGCGTTTGTTCCGCGACAATGAGCAAGTGGCCAACCGGCTGATGGATAACAACGACCTCGAACGCGAACGTGGCATCACGATTCGCGCCAAGCACTGCACCGTTTCGTGGAACGACTACCTGTTCAACATCATCGATACCCCCGGGCACGCCGATTTTTCCGGCGAGGTCGAGCGCGTCTTGTCCATGGTGGACTCGGTGCTTCTGCTGGTGGATGCCAACGAGGGACCGATGCCGCAGACCCGCTATGTCCTCATGCGCGCCCTGCGACTGGGCCTGCGCCCCATCGTGATTATCAACAAGGTCGATCGTCCCAATGCGCAACCCAACACGACTCTCAACAAGACATTCGATCTTTTCATCGAATTGGGCGCCAATGAAGCGCAAGCGCACTTCCCCGTCCTCTATGGTTCCGGCCTGGATGGCTGGCTGGTGCGCGATCTGGCGAATGATCCCCACGAGGGAATCGAAGCTCTCTTTGAAACGATCGTGGAGCATGTCCCACCACCCGCCGTCGACGCTTCCGAGCCGTTCCGGATGCAGATCAGCACGCTGGCATGGAGTGATTACATCGGTCAGATTGGCTGTGGCCGTGTCCTCCATGGACGTCTGTCTCTTGGCGAGAACTTCACCCGCACGGTCACGCGCTGGCGTGACGCGGCAAACCAGGATGCCGGCTGGGACGTCCTCTCGACGTCGAATGAAGCTGCCATACACATGTGGGTAACGCGGGGCCTGGAGCGCGCGGAAGTTGACGAGATTTCCGCCGGCGACATTGTCTGGATTGCCGGTCCTAAGGAGATCGGCATCGGTGATACCTTCTCCGCCATAGGGCTCGAGTCTCCGGCCTTGAAACCGCTGGAGATCGAAGAGCCGACAGTCTCCATGTTCTTCCTCGTCAACAATGGCCCCTTTTCCGGCAACGAAGGCCGCGCCATCATGCTGCGGCAGCTCAAGGACAGACTCCAACGTGAAGTGCGCACGAATGTCGCACTGCGGGTTGAGGATATCGGACGCCCCGATGGCGTCAAGGTGTCCGGACGCGGCGAACTCCACTTGGCCATCCTGATAGAGGAGATGCGGCGCGAGGGCATCGAGATGTGCGTCTCGCGTCCCGAGGTGATCACCCATGTCGCCGCGGATGGCACCGTTCTCGAGCCGATCGAACAACTCATCATCGACGTCCCCGAAATGTACCAGGGCGTCATCATGGAAAAGCTGGCGCGCCGCAAAGGGGAAATGGTCCACATGGAGAACACCGGCACCGGACTGGTGCGTCTCGAGTTTTCCATCCCCACACGCGGACTGATCGGCTACCGCACCGACTTTCTCACCGATACCCGCGGGCTGGGCATCATGGCCGCACGTTTCACCGGCTATGGACCCTGGAAAGGCGAAATCGTCTCCCGCTTCCGCGGATCCCTGATCAGCATGGAGACCGGACCCGTCACCTCCTATCAAATGGAGAAACTGCAGGAGCGCACGACGCTTTTCGTGGAGCCGATGCAGGTCGTCTACCAGGGACAGATCGTCGGCGAGAACAACCGCCCCGATGACTTGACCTGCAACCCCACCAAATGCAAAGCGCTGACCAACCACCGGGCGTCCAGCCGTGATCAGGCGACCGTCCTCGATGCCTCCCGCAAGATGACACTGGAACAGGCCCTCGAATGGATCGCCGAGGACGAATTGGTGGAAGTCACTCCCAAGTCGATTCGTATGCGCAAGGCGATCCTCGACGCCGATCAGCGTAAGCGGCTGGATAAGCGGCGCCAACTGTCGGCACAGGGCGCCTGATACGCGATTGATTCACGTCCGCAAGGCAGCGAAATTCCCCCCTGTCTTCTGTTGCCCGTGAGTTGAACAAGCACCAAATTGTCCAGCCGGGGGGCGGACAGAGGACAATCTCACCGCGCGAGTTGTCAGTGGAACTTAAAGTCAGAGATGTCGCCAGACTGCTCAACGTCTCCGAGCAGACGGTTTACCGCTGGGTCAAAAGCGGATCCCTCCCGGCGAAACGTATCCACGACCAATACCTGTTTAACCGGGTGGAACTCCAGGAATGGGCGGCTTCGCAAAAGCACCCTGTCTCGCTGGATTTGTTCAAACGCAACGGATCCACTGAGGTGATCCCGAGTTTGGCCGATGCCCTCGAGCGTGGGGGCATTTATCATGGAATCCCCGGAGACCGCCGGGAAACCGTGCTTGAGGCCGTGACCAGGCTGCCCGGCATCCCCGAATCGGTCGATCGAGCCCTCTTGCATCAACTTCTCGTCGGACGCGAAGCTCTCGCATCGACCGCCCTGGGAGATGGGATTGCGATCCCGCATCCGCGTGACCCCCTCGTGGTGCACGTCACCGAACCTTACGTGCTGTTGTGCTTCCTCAAGCAACCGATTGACTTCCATGCCATGGATGGACTGCCAGTGCGCGTGCTCTTCACATTGCTCTCGCCGTCCGTCCGGCAGCATCTTCAAATGCTGGGCCGACTCTCCTTCGCGCTGCATGACCCGGCGCTGAAGGAACTGCTCGGCCGGGCCGCACCGAAGGTTGAAGTTCTCGACCGCATCCGGGTGATTGAAAGCACGACAGGCACGGGCGCCATTGGCACAGCCCCCGGCAATTCGGGCAGGACCCAGTAATGCTCGGCTGGATTGGACTATCCATCGCCCTCCTGATCGCCTCCGCACTGGGGGCAGCGGTCGCTTTTCGGGCGGATCGTTCCTCGTTGGCCATTGGCACCACCGGGAGCATCCTGGCCTGTGTGATTGGTGCGGCCGCAAGCATCTCGGCGCTCGTGAGCGGCCTGGAACAGTCGTTCCTGGCAGGCTGGCCGCTGCCGATCGGGCAAATTCACCTCGGCCTGGATTCTCTCTCCGCCTTCTTTCTCACTTGTATCTTCGTAATCTCCGGTCTGGTAACCGTATACGGCGCCGGGTATCTGCAAGCCTACATTGGCAAGCGCCGGTTGGCCCCAGCACTGACCTTCTTCAATCTGCGCGTGGCAGCGATGGTTGCGCTGGTCATCGCGCGGGATGGCATCTTCTTTCTCGTGGCTTGGGAAATCATGTCGTTTGCCTCATTCTTTCTTGTCACCTTCGAGAACGAACGTGAGGATGTTCGCCGCGCCGGCATGACCTACCTCATTGCTTCACAGCTCGGCGTGGCATTCCTCTTTGCCATGTTTGCCCTGCTTGGGCACAATGCCGGGAGTTTCGACTTTGACCAGTTCACTGCCGGTGTCACACCCAGTGCCAGTCTGGCCGGGATTTGTTTCCTGCTCGCCGTCGTGGGATTCGGAACGAAGGCGGGGTTCTGGCCGGTACACATCTGGCTTCCCGATGCGCATCCCGCCGCTCCCAGCCATGTCTCCGCCTTGATGTCCGGCGTCATGATCAAGATGGGAATCTACGGGCTGCTTCGCACCCTCATGTTCCTCGGAAACCCGCCCGCATGGTGGGGGACCTTGCTTGTTGGCATCGGCATCATCACCGGCATTGCCGGCGTGTTGCACGCGCTCGCACAGCATGATCTCAAACGACTTCTCGCCTATCACAGCGTCGAAAATATCGGGATCATCGCACTGGGAATGGG
The DNA here is from genome assembly GCA_016235085.1 of Candidatus Zixiibacteriota bacterium. Lineage (GTDB taxonomy): Bacteria > Zixibacteria > MSB-5A5 > WJJR01 > WJJR01 > JACRMA01. Next base: position 4,558 of record JACRMA010000026.1, on the reverse strand, counting down.
CATCGGTCTTCTCGGCCAGAGCCACAGGAACACCACGGTGGCTTTCCTCGGTTATGCGGGCGCGCTACTCCATGTTCTCAATCACGGCCTCTTCAAGAGCCTGCTGTTCGAGGGGGCGGGAAGTATCGTGCACGCCACCGGGACAAGGGACATCGAATCCCTCGGGGGACTCTATCGCAGAATGCCCATCACCGGACTGACATTTCTCGTGGGTTCCGTGGCGATCTGCGGCCTGCCGCCACTCAATGGCTTTGTCAGCGAGTGGCTTGTCTACGTCGGCGCATTTCAAGGTGGCGCAGATTTGCCGGTCTCGTGGGGCGCGACTGCCATTGCGGCTATTCCCGCTCTGGCATTGATTGGGGCGCTGGCTGCGGCCTGTTTCGTTAAAGCGTTCGGCGTTGTCTTTCTCGGCGAAGCACGCACATCGGTCGTGACCAACGCGCACGAAGCCGGCGGCACCATGCGCTGGCCGATGATCATCACGGCGCTGCTGTGCGCGGCCATCGGTATCTGGCCCACCGGAGCTGTACAACTGGTCGCACCCGCCGCACAGTTGCTTTCGCGTTCGGCTCCGCCAGTAGAAGCACTCGGATCACTGACTGCCATCACCCGAGTCGCCACCATGCTGGCCGGATTGATTCTCGTACTCGCCATCGTTCGCAAAGTCCTTCTGCGCGGCCGGGAAGTTTCGCAGGCGCCAACCTGGGGATGCGGCTATGCACTGCCCACTCCCCGCATGCAGTACTCGGCGGCGTCGTTTGTCGAACCACTGCTTCGCCCATTCATGGCATTGATCCCGACTCGCATTCGGCGGGACGGACCCAACGGCTTCTTCCCGTTTAAAGCGACTTACGAAGAGCATTTGGGAGATGCCGCCGGGGAGCGTGTGCTCGCACCCGCATCACGCGCCTTTATCCAGGCCCTGTCCCGCGTGCGGATTATCCAACAGGGACGCGTTCAGCTCTATCTCGTTTATATCGCCGCGACCCTGGTCATCCTCCTGGTCTGGCAACTCGCAGGTGTCACCGGACGCTGAGCCATGCTAGAGATTGTCATCCACATCGCGCTTTTGATCCTCTTCCCGCCACTGGTGCTGGGGGTGATCAACAAGACGAAGTCATGGTTTGCGGGCCGGAACGGGCCGCCGCTGCTGCAGGCGTACTTCGATATCGCCAAGCTGCTGCGAAAAGGTGCCGTCTACAGCCGCACGACGTCATGGGTCTTTCGTGCCGGCCCGATTGTGTCCCTGGGCAGCATTCTCTGCGCGGGTCTCATTCTGCCGCTGGCTTCAAACGTAGCCCCGCTTGGATTCACCGGCGATGTGATCTTGTTTGCCTATCTACTGGGACTGAGCCGATTCTTCACGATGGCTGCGGCGCTGGATACAGGATCAGCGTTTGAAGGGATGGGGGCGAGCCGCGAGGCCGCCTTTGCGGTGCCTGCGGAACCGGCGCTGTTTCTTTCGCTCGCCATCGTATGTATCCCTGCCAAGGCGGCCTCGTTTCAAGCCGCATGGAGCGCACTTCCGTGGGCTCTCTGGGGCGGTGCGCACCCGGCGTATCTGGCGGCGGCAATTGCGCTGTTCGCCGTCATGCTCGCGGAAAACTCACGGATCCCCGTCGATGATCCCAACACCCATCTGGAATTGACCATGATCCACGAAGTCATGGTGCTCGATCACAGCGGCCCGGACTTCGCGTTCATCCTCTACGGCAGTGCGGTCAAGCTCTTCGTCATTGCCGCGCTGCTGGTCCACGTCCTGCTTCCGATTCCCGAACACCTGGGTTGGACGGGTGTTGCGCTTCTCTGTCTGGGCGAGGCCGCGCTGGCAATCTTGATCGGCGTTGTGGAATCGACCGTGGCACGTCTCCGGCTGACGCGCGTTCCCCAATTTCTGATCGGCGCCTCCGTACTGGCGGGAATCGGATTGGCAATCGCTCTCTACCGGGGGACCGCATGAAGGATTACGCCGATCTGCTGCTCCTCCTGGTGGCGGTCAGCAATCTGTACATCGTGGCCACCAGCCGCCTGAACAGTTGCGTCCGCGCCTCCGCCATCCAGGGTGCGGCGCTGGCGCTTCTGCCCCTCGTGTTGTGGACCAGCGGCTTCAATGTGCAATTGTTTCACCTCGCCGTAATTTGCGCCGGGACTCTTGCGATCAAGGCGATCGTCATTCCCATCCTGGTTTCCCGCGCGATCCGCGAGGCGAATGTCCGGCGCGAAGTCGATCCTTCGGTCAGTCTGCATTCATCTGTTCTGCTGGCGGGGCTGCTCATGGGTATCTCGTTTTGGATGTCCACCGTCCTGGTTCTGCCACGGCCGGCGCCAACCATGCTTCTCGTTCCGGTTGCGTTCGCCACCCTGCTCACCGGTTTTCTGGTTCTCATCAGCCGACGCCAGGCGATTACCCACGTCATCGGATATCTGCTGATAGAAAACGGCGTGTTCATTTTCGGACAAACGCTCGCGCGCGAGGTGCCATTCGCGGTGGAGCTGGGGATACTGCTCGACTTGCTGGTGGGGATTTTCGTGATGGGGATCGCCATCAACCACATCAGCCGTGAGTTCGATCACATTGACACTGAGTTGTTGTCGACCTTAAAGGACTGATTGATGGTCTTCGCTGTTCTTGTGGCCTTTCCCGCCCTGCTGGGGCTTGTCGCGCTCTACACCAGGAATGTGCGTGTGGCGCTGACGTTGCTCCTGGTGGGCGCGAGCCTGCATCTTTTGGCCACCGGATGGCTGTGGACAATTCCTGCCGGCCTGGAGTTGAGCTGGATGTTCAAGCTCGATGTACTGGGACTTCTGTTCCTGACATTGACCAGCATTCTCTTCCTGGCGGCGTCCCTTTACAGCATCCCGTACTTAATGCACGGTACCCATGGTGAGCAGGCGGCGCCGCATCGATTCGTACCGTGCCTCCTGTGGTTTCTCTCCTGCATGTCGCTGGTCGCCACGACCCAGCATCTCGCCTTGATGTGGGCGGCGGTCGAAGGCACCACTCTGGCCAGTGCCCCACTGGTGTACTTCTATCGTCGCAAGAGCGCCCTCGAGGCGGCTTGGAAGTATTTGTTGCTCTGCTCGGTGGGAATCGCACTGGCCCTTCTGGGGACATTCTTTCTTGGCATTGCCGCGACGGCGTCGTCGCAAACGCACGCCGGTTTGTCTTTGTCGAGCTTGATGAGTGTTGCGCCCACAATGGCGAAGCCATGGCTCAAGGCTGCCTTTGTCCTCGCCCTGGTTGGTTATGGGACAAAAATGGGACTTGCACCGATGCACACCTGGCTGCCGGATACCCACAGCCAGGCCCCTTCGCCGGTTTCCGCCCTGCTTTCCGGTGCATTGCTGAATTGCGCATTCCTCGCGATCCTACGGTTCTACCAGATTTGCATCGCATCCGGCGACGCCGCCTTTGCCCGTACCCTGCTGATCACCATGGGGATCATCTCGATTGCCGTGGCGTGTGCGTTCATGGTCCGTCAGCGCGACTACAAGCGGCTGTTCGCTTACTCCAGTATCGAAAACATGGGGATCATGGCACTCGGCGTCGGCCTCGGCGGTATGGCGGTCTACGGTGCGATGTTTCACGCCGTCAGCCATTCTGTCTGCAAGGCCGGACTCTTCTTCGTCGCGGGAAATGTTCTGCGGGAATTCGGCACAACCAGAGTGAGCGATGTCCGGGGGCTGATTCAGAGATTGCCTGTGAGCGGAGTCTTGTTGACGATCTTGATGCTCGCCATCGGTGGGGCTCCTCCATTCGGCCTATTCTGGAGTGAGTTCATAATCTTCCAGACCGCCATCGGGTCCCATCCCTGGCTGGGCGTTGTCTTCGTGACTCTTCTTGCTATCGCCTTCCTGGGTATGGGAGGCGTGTTGCTGCCGATGCTGCAAGGTTCCTCCGCATCGCCAGTCCAAAACCGCAAAGAGTCCACTTTGTCTGTCGTGACTCCGCTGGCAATGGCCTGCGGTGTCCTCGCACTGGGCGTTTATTTGCCCCCTGTCCTTTCGGACTTGCTCCACCGCGCCGCGGGATTGTTGGGAGGCTGATCATGGCGGACGACTCGAAAACCAATCTCCCGCCACCTGAATCCTGGCACCAGGCCCCCTCAGATCTGCTGTGGACCACCAATGATTTTGCGGTAGCGTTGAAGGACATCCCCACCGTACCGGATGACCGCTTTAAGCAAATCTGTGTGAGCACCGTGTCACGGGGAGCGAGGCTCTCAGCCCTGCTTGTCCTTCCGTCGGACTCCGCGGCCACGAACAAATCATCGTCGGTCCTGGCCGTTCTGGCGGACGACACACGCGGTCGCATTGGCCTCGTCTGCATGGCAGTTCCGAAATCGAATTCGTTCGAATCCCTCTCGGACGTGCTGCCTCAGGCGCAGGCATTCGAGCGGGAAATCTTCGAGTCGCACGCCATTCGTCCCGATGGCCACCCCTGGCTCAAACCACTCCGGGCTCACGCGGAACTGACACCGGCTGGCAATGGGGACGCTTCCCAGGTACCGAAGCATCCGTTCTTTCAAGTCGCCGGCGAGGGCATTCACGAAGTCGC
>JACRMA010000036.1:25552-26415 GCA_016235085.1 Candidatus Zixiibacteriota bacterium | reverse complement strand
CGCGACGAGGGAGGGCGAGGCTCCGGCCGAGCCTCTTTCTTGTTCGCGCGGACACATGGCTTGGCAGGAGGCTCGCCCTCCCTCGCCAATTTGAATTTGTAATTTACGCCGCCGCGGCGTTAACGCGTTGCAGACGGCGCAATCCCAGCAGCGCTGCGCCGATCGCGCCCATGAATTCGGCATCGGGTCCGACGTTGACCTTCTTGCCGAGACGGTCTTCGAGCGTCTTGACCATTCCCATATTCTTGGTCACACCACCCGTGAGCGTGATTTCTTCTTCACCGCCCACCTGGCGCAGTAACGCGATAATGCGATCGGTTATCGAGTAGTGCGCGCCGCAGATGATGTCCTCAACTTTCTTGCCCTCAGTCACCTGATTGATCACCTCGGATTCGGCAAGGACAGCGCAGATCGAGGAAATTGGGGTCGGGTCGGTGGCTTTGAGCGAGAGCGCGCCGATCTGATCCAATTCCACTTCAAGCGCTTTGGCCACCCGTTCCATGAACCGGCCGGCTCCAGCAGCGCATTTGTCGTTCATGCGAAACTTGCGCACACGTCCGTTGGCTTCCACACCCATGGCGCGCGAGTTCTGAGCACCGATATCCAGGACCGATCGCGTCTTGGGAAACACGGTATGCGCGCCGTAGGCGTGGCACGTCATCTCGGTGATCTGCAAATCGCGGAACTCAACCTGAAACCGTCCATAGCCCGTCGCCGCCACATAGGCGAGAGCGGAACGCTCGATGCCGGCATTGCGGCAGGCCTCGGCGACCGCTTTCTCGGCGGCACCGCCCAAATCGATCTTGGTTGCGACATGCGCGCGGCCGATGATCTTGCCCGTCTCGTCACTGATCACGGCTTTG
>JACRMA010000036.1:23343-25509 GCA_016235085.1 Candidatus Zixiibacteriota bacterium | reverse complement strand
CTGCGATCCGACGTCGACCCCTGCGATGACCTTCATGATGCACCCACCTTCTTCTGTGTCCGTTCCCAGGCGAAGAGCGCCGCGCCAATCGCACCGATGAATTGCGAGTCGGGGGAGACATTGACTCTGCGTTCGAGCCGTTCTTCGATAGCCGTGACCATTCCTTTGTTGCGCGAGACGCCGCCGGTAAATGTGATCTCGTCGTCCAGCCCGACGCGGCGCATGAGTGCCACCGAGCGTCCGGCGATGGCGTTGTTGACGCCGCGCAGCACATCTTCGACCTTCTTCCCGCGCGCCAGATGCGAGAGAATCTCGGACTCGACAAACACCGTACACATGTTGGTAATGCGTAGCGGATGCGAGGAGCGCATCGAGACGTCGCCGATTTCATCCAATGTCAGCCCAATCACCGATGCCGAGGCTTCGAGAAATCGCCCGGTTCCGGCAGCGCATTTATCGTTCATACAAAAATCGCTGACCTCGCCCTGGGCACTGATCTTGATCGCCTTGGTATCCTGGCCGCCAATGTCGAGAATCGTCCGCGTTTCGGGGAAGAGGTAATGCGCACCTTTCCCATGACAGCCGATCTCGGTGATCTGGGTGTTGCCGAACGGCACTTTGTAACGCCCGTAACCGGTGCCCACGATAAATCCGATTTCATAGTCGTCACTTTTGGCGTCCGCGCGTGCTTGCGCAAAGGCGCGCTCGGCGGCCTTGATCACGTTGGCGCCGGTATGCGTGAGCCCGCGCCCCACAATCCGCTGATTCTCATCCAGGATGATCGCCTTGGTGGCGGTCGAACCGACATCGACTCCGGCTACGTACATTCGATTCTATCCTCTCATTGCAATCTCATAGTGCATTTACATCGCGTGACCGTCGCAGCGAATTCAGCGTAGGGGCGTATTGCATACGCCCTTGCCCCTACGGGAGGAATTCCGCACTTGGGGACAACGATTCGCTATTCCTGAATCCTCGTTAAGGGCCAATGCCTCGTAGGTGTGACGGGGGCGTATGCAATACGCCCCTACATTCCTGGGTTCACTCCCCAAAACTTCGGACAATGAAATGCTCATGCGCATTCCCATCCCCATCCCCATCCCGTGCTCACGCCGTCTTTCCCGCGACAATCCGCTGGTGCTCCAGCGATTCGAAAAACGCATCAATCCGGTTCTTCAACTGCGCCTTCGAAAAATAGCGTGGATCGGCCAGATCGGATTCGATAAACAACGTTGGCACCTGCAAATCGTGAATGAAGACTTCGCGCATATCGGCTTGCCCCATGGAAAACGCGCGGCACGATTTCACCGAGTGAATTACCAGCGCGTCGGCGTTGTATTCCTTCATGTACCGATTCAGCATCTCCACGCGCCGCGCGAGGTTGTAGTTGGTATAGCATTCCAGCGAGTACTCCGCCAGCGATTCCAACGGACGTTCCGGGTCATGGCGGAAGCCGAAATCCCAAATGCCGCCGACCTTGGAATACGAGGACCCGACACACACAACACCCCAGGTCTTGAACAATTCCCAGAAGGTGCGGAAATGCGGCCATGGCGGCGGACCCTCCATCACCACCCGGAATTTCTCCTCCGGAATCGGGCATGTTCCCGACACGACGCGTGCGTCGATCTCAGCTTTGGCCGCCCGGTAGTAGTCGACGCATTCCTGCGAGCCGCGCAAAACATAGATCGGCGCCATGAAAAAGACCGCCTCAAAGAACGCATCGAACGGCGATGGAGTACGCTTGGCGGAATGCAGAATATCCACCCACAGATCCTCCGCCTCACGGGAACGCCGCAGGATGTCCTTCAGCTTGTCCTCGTCGTATTTCTTGCCGGTGATCTTCTCGCAGAGCACAATCAGCTCTTTCAGTTCGCTCATCATGTACCGGATATCCGCTGCATGCGTTTCCGGCCCACGCGAAAACGGCACGTCGAACATGTACAGCGGGCAGTTGAAGTGCGCGGCTAGCGCTTCGAACCATTTGATGTAGGTGTTGCAGCCGGAGTAAGTACAAACCAGCAGATCGGGCTTGGCCATCTTGCCGAATGGGCCGGTCATATCGTTCGCGACCAGTCCGATGTCGTTCTTCACATAGCCGCAGACGTCGGAGGAATACCCGAGGTCCTCGGCTTTGAGGATCATGTCCCCCGCGGTGCGTTTTAT
>JACRMA010000036.1:0-23272 GCA_016235085.1 Candidatus Zixiibacteriota bacterium | reverse complement strand
ACCTCGGGGAAGACGACGTGCAAGTCGAACCCCTTGAGCAGCTCCATGATATTGCCGGAGATGAAGAGGTAGGCAACCTTTTCGCCCTTTTCATTGGCCTGCGAAAGCTGGCTGTACCAGTTCTGCAACAAGTCCTTTTGCAGATCACGGCCGGTGTTCATGGGAACTTGAGTTTGTGGCATGGTCATATGACTCCAATCGCTCAGTCGGCGAACAGAAGAATCGACTCGACAAACGTCTCCACCTGGGTGCGCAATGTTTCGAACACGCCCATCTTCTCCTCGAATTCAAACGAGAGATGGGGGATACCGGCCTGGTCGGCCACGTCCTTCAGCAGGACATAATCGTAGAGCGCCGGCTCGCAGAATTTGGCGGCGCAGAAGATCACGCCGTCCACGCGATTCTCCTTGAGCTTGTGCGCGAAATGATCGGCACGGGGCCGGTCGCCGTAATGACGGATCGACGATGTCACCGAGTACTTTACGTATGCCTCGGCCATCGACCGAATCGGATCCTCGCCCAGCTTGACCGGTGTGTCATACCAGCGTGGTCCCAGCAGGAAATCGTCGTCGACTATGTAACAGCCCGCGTCTTCGATCGCTTCGATCAATTCCCATGGCGGCTGCTCGCAAAACGATCCCTCGATCAATACGCGGATCTTATCGCGACGGCGCGTCGGGCGCGCCTCGAGTTCGGCAAAGGTCGAACGCAGAATCGCGGTGTGCTCCTCACGCGGCATCAACTGGCTGGCGCGCAGAAGGAGGTAACTCTCCGTTGCGGAAATCTTCTCGGGGTGCTCGCGCCGCAGAGCATACAGGTCGGCCAGTGCGGTGCGGTGTTCATTGAACACGCCCACCGAACGGGCGATGGCGGCATCGGTGATTCCGTCGCCGATGAAATCCTCCATGGCGCGGCGAAAACGGCGCAGCTCGGTGGCGAAGTAGTCTACCGCGGCAGGGGATGAAACATTTTGAGGGCAGTGCAGGTAGAACGTCTGAATTTTCGGGAAATTGCGCTTGAACACGCCGCCGAGATTGCGTGCCACATCGCAGATCGACGTGAACACCATGGCATCGATCGGATCGAGATAGCCACGCAGCCCGAGTTCCAGCGTGGAACGCGAAATCGAACAGACGAACGACTGCACGCGCGAGTCGGCATGATCGATCTCAACCGAGCTGCCGCCTCCGGCAATCGTCACCGGCAGCGCACCGGCCGCATGCGCGATTTCCTGCGGCGCCCACACCGGGAAATTCCCAACGATGGGTGCGCGCGTGCCGTTCCGCCCTTTGAATTCGCGCAGCGTCGGGAACGTCGGATCTTCGAGCTGCTCTTTGCACCACGCGATGCGTTCTTCGAACTTCATGACTGGCTGCGTTCTCATTCTCTCAATCCCCAGAGTGTTCACTTGTTCGTTCGGCGATAGCGATTAGCGATGCGGATCGGTGTCAACTTGTGAGTCGGAAAGATTGTCAATGGATGACACGCCAAAGCAGTGGGAGGGCGAGGCTCCTGCCGAGCCTCTTTGCGAGCGAACGAGACAGGCTCGGCGGGAGCCTCGCCCTCCCCCCGCAGGCACCGATGAGGACTTAGGACGATTGCCGTCATCATGGCACAATCACCGACCGCAGCCCAATGCCCTGGCGCAACTGGTCAAAGGCGTCATTGATCTTGTCCAATCCAAAACGGTGGCTCACCAGCTCTTTCACTTTGATGCGTCCGGCCGCGGCCATTTCGATCAGCGGCGGGTAATCTACTGGACGGCAACCCAGCGAACCGACGATTTCCATTTCGCGGTACATGATGCGCCCGGCGTTGATCGTGACGTCGTGATTCGTGTATCCCACAACCACCAGCCGTCCGCCATTGCGCACACAGCCAAATGCCGCTGTAATCGTCTTTGGATTCCCGATCGCTTCGAATGCGACATCGGCCCCGGCGCCGGTGAGTTTGCGAACCTCTTTGTCGATGCGCTCGACCTTTTCGGGATTGATTGTCGCCACGGCACCGAGCGTCTTCGCCGCGGCAAGTTTGTCGTCTCGCAAATCGACAGCGATCACACTGGCGCCAAACGCCGTGGCCACCTGCACGATGTTCAGCCCAATGCCGCCGCATCCGAAGACGACGACCTTGTCGCCGCCTCGTATCTGGCCGCGATTCTTAACCGCGTGATAGGGAGTGGAGACCGCGTCGGCGATGATCGAGCCTTCGATCAGCGGAATCGATTCGGGCAGGATGAACGTGTCCTTGGCTGGAGCGATGACGTACTCCGCATAGGCGCCGTCAACGTCGTTACCGAACATCTTCATGTTGACGCAGATATTTTCGCGTCCGGTGCGGCAGTTAAAACAGTGTCCGCAGGTGAGGACTGCCGGCAGCAAAACCCGGTCGCCTTCTTTCCGTTCGGTGACACCTGGTCCGACGGCGGCCACAATCCCCGCCGCCTCGTGACCCAAAATCAGCGGCGGCTTTTTGAACGTTGGCACGCCGTGATCGATGTAATGCAAATCGGTGTGACAGACACCACACGCGGCGACCTTGACTAAGATCTCACCGGCCTTGGGTTGCGGTGTCGGCCACTCGCCGACCGTGAGCGGTGCTTCGGGTTTCTCAAAGATTGCTGCCTTCATCCTACTGGTCCTTCCAGGCTGGTTTGCGCTTCTCCATAAACGCCGCCAACCCCTCGTTAGCATCGTGCCCGTTCATCAGATCTTTGAGGTAGATCGCTTCCGCTTCGTCCAGGGCGAGTTCAAAGTCCTTCATCACGACCCGCTGGAAAGCGCGTTTGGCCTGGCCGAGCGAGAATGCCGACAGTGATTTGAACTGCCCAATGAATTGCTCGACGGCGGCCGCAAACTCCGCAACAGGGTAGACGTGATTAACCAGTCCGATCCGTTGCGCCTCCACGGCATTCATCACCGCGCCGGTGTAGATCAACTCGGCGGCCTTCTTGGAGCCGACAAACTGCATGAGGTGCGCCACGGCCAGGGGAGGGAATACACCCAACTTGATCTCCGGCACGCCGATCTTCAGATCATCACATGCCAGCAGAATGTCGCAGAAAATCGCCAACTCCATCGCGCCGCCATAGGCGCCGCCATGTGCCGCGCAAACTGTGGGCATCGGCAGCCGGTTCATCAGCCGAAATGTCTGATGGAATGTGCGGATCATCTTTTCCGCCATGTCCTTTTTGTGCTCCGGCACATCGACGCCGGAGGAGAACATCTTCCCCTCGCCGATGATGAGCAGGACGCACAGGTCGCGTCGGCCGATCAGCAATTCGAGATAGGCATTGATCTCGGTCAGCATCGCAATGTTGAGCACATTGAGTGGCGGCCGCGCCAAAGTCAGCCGGGCAATCCGATCCGCCTCCGTGACCTTTATGTATTGCCGGTCGGTCATTCTTTCCTCAGTTTGAACAGGTCCACTTCGTCCACTTTGTCCAATTTGTCCACTTCGTCCGCTAGATGTACTGCCCGCCATCCACCTTGATCACTTCCCCGGTGATATGTCGAGCCCCATTCGAACAAAGGAACACCACCACCGCCGCGACGTCATCCGGGGACCCGAGCCGCCCCAGCACTGTCTCCGCCATCGATTTGGCCTTCGCTTCCTCCGGCATGGTGGCGACCATATCGGTCTCGATCAGGCCCGGCGCCACCGCGTTGACATTCACGTTGGATGCGCCGAGTTCACGCGCGAGCGACTTGGTCAGCCCGATGATGCCCGCCTTGGAGGCTGAGTAGTTGATCTGGCCGAACTTTCCGCGCATGCCGTTAATCGAAGTCATGTTCACGATCCGGCCCGACTTCTTCTCACGGAACTGCGGCGCCGCCGCGCGCACAAAGTTGAAACATCCTTTGAGATTCGTCGCGATCACCGTGTCCCACTGCTCGTCGGTCATCTTCCAACTGACACCGTCGCGATTGATCCCGGCGTTGTTGACCAGGATGTCCAATCCGCCAAAGTGGGCCTTGACCTGATCGACCATCGCCTGCACCTGGGTGGAGTCGGCGACATCGCAGGCAAATGCTTTGGCCTGGCCGCCGGCCGCCGTAATGGCCGCGGTGAGAGTCTCGGCTTCGGAGGCGTGACGACGGTAGTTCACGGCGACTTTGCATCCCTGAGCGCCCAAAGCGCGGGCGACAGCGGCGCCGATCCCCATCGATGCACCCGTCACGATCGCAACACGATCTTTCAATTCCGGATAGACGGTCATCAGCTACCTCACCGGCGCCGGTTGGGGGGTGAGCGCATGGCCACACTTGCCGCAGAATGCGAATTCCGCCGGAAGGCCATCGGCGCCGCATGACGGACAGACCGACGAATACGAGCCCCAGAGGAACTCGACGTCGCCGCCGTCGGCCATCTTCTGGCGCAGGCCACGGTAGTCGACCTTGCGTTTCTGGACGAACGCGCGCATCCCCTCATTGGGCTCGCCGCACGCAAAGTGAGTCGTTAGCCAGTCACGCGCGTGGCCGATTGTCTGATGCCACGCCAGCTCCTTCCAGAAATTTACTTGAGCGCGCGTGTAGCGTGTGCATTCGTAGAATTTGTCGAGCAGTTGCTGCACCATCTCGTCGACCGCGGCATCCAGTTGGGCGCGCGGCACGACCCGATTGACCAATCCCCAGTCAAGCGCCTGGGCTGCGGAGATTCGGTTGTTCAAAAGCAGCATCTCGCGGGCGCGCCGGTCGCCGACCATAATCGGCAGCCACTGAGTGGCGCCGCCGCAGGCCACCGAACCGACATTGGTTCCGACCTGGCCGAGGTAAGTGTCATCGGCCATGATCGCCAAATCGCAAGCCATCTGTGATTCGTTGCCGCCGCCGACGGCCATCCCGTTGATGCGCGCGATCGAGGGCTTGCCCAGATTGAGAAGCGATTCCAGATAGGCGCGAAACAAGCCCATGTACTTGTAGTAATCGCGCGGGCGCTTGGTGTAGTACCCCTGGTACTCCTTGACATCGCCGCCGGTGGAGAACGCTTTGTCGCCCGCTCCCGTATAAACCACGACCGCGATCTTGTCATCCCAGGCCGCGTCGGTGAATGCCGCGATGAGTTCCTTCAATGCCTGCGTGTTGTAGGCGTGGCGACCGCAGGTCGGCACACCGCGGCGCCAGCATCATGCTTCCCGATCGACTCCGCGCAGGAAGATATCCGTCATCTGTTTGGCCAGCTGCCCTGCGGGACCATCGGTCCCCGGCTTATACCATGTGTAAATCCAGTTGATCATCCCAAACAACGACATGGTCGTGATCCGTGGATCAAGATCCCGCCGCCGCCGGCTTCTCAGCAAATCGGTGACGATCTCCAGGCACAAGTCGTAGTAATTCCGCCGCAGCCGCCGCATCTTCTTGGCGAGGTCATCACTCAAAGCGCCCGATTCGTGCGAGAGAACTTTCATCTCGGTGATATGGCCGGCGAAAAATTCGAGATGATTGAGAATGAGCTGTTCGATCTTCTGCGCAGGGGAGAGGTCCGCGGGAAGCGCCGACAACGGCCCGGTCAACTGCTCAAATGCGTCACGCTGCATTTCGTAGAGCAGCTCATCCTTGCTGGGGAAATAGTGATAGAGTCCGGACAGACTCATTCCCGCCGCTTCGGCCAGATCGCGCATCGAGGCGCGGGCAAATCCGCGTTCCGCGAACAGGCGCGCCGCCGCCGCCCGGACCTTGTGTCCCTGCGATTCGCCACTGTTGCTGGAGTTTTTTCCGGATCGTCGCGTGGTCGGGTTCATGTTCTCTCCGTGCGAACGTTCGTTCGAGAGATAATCTGCGCACAGTCTCATACACTGTCAAGCGAGAACTTTCACAATCTTCAATTTGTCCGAATGCGAACGTCACTGATTTGGTTACAATTGCGGTTGTCGCGACGCGAGGAGAAGTACTAGTACTTCGATTGAAGCGGCCTCCGGCTGCGGGGCGTGTTGAAGGCCCAGTCCCCCTGCAGGGTGCCACGGACAAGCAGATTCTCCGGCTCTTTGGAGAATCTGCTTGTCCGTGTCTTCTTCTAGAGGACAGAAGAAAGCCACGGACAAGGAAGACCGAGTAGAAAAGCCACTCGTTCTTCCTTGTCCGTGGCACCCGATTTGACAGGCTCCTGACTTTGTCGAAAGCGGTGTTTCAACAAACCTCTGCGGTCGCCGACCCAATTCTCTTGCCGCGAAAGCGGGAATCCGGGGCGCCCACCAACACTGGTTTCCCGCTTTCGCGGGAATGACGGCGCGGGGGTCTCTTCGTTACGACGTCACGCTGCGTCAATTATCCGGCATGCTATCACCCTTGATTATGGGCGCCGGCACCGGTATCTTTCATCGGGTCGGAGGCAACTCTTGACGAGAATATCCCGGTTGGCCCGGATCTTTGCTGCGGTCGTGTGCCTTGTTGCTTTGGCCAGTACCCCCTCGGGGGCGGCGAAGCCGGATCGGCGGTCTTTTGGCGTGATCGCCGGGAGGGTGATGGATTCGATTGGGACACCGCTCGCCGGTGCGAGTGTCCTTCTCGCCGGCCCCGATCATCGAACCAAGACGGACGACTCCGGGCAGTTTGCACTGCGTGACCTCAAGCCGGGTCGGTATGCCGTGCGCTTCAGCCACGTCGGCTACGAAACGAAGTCGGTGGATCACGTCATTGTTGCCGGGGACTCAACGACGCATTTGCGGCTGGTCATGACGGCAGTGGCCGTGCGTGGGCGCGACATCATCGTCGAAGGTGCTACGCGAGTGCCTGTCGCAACTCCGGTGGTTGGAGCCGTCAATCTAACTCGTGAGGAACTTCGCCGCATGGCGGGCTTCTCCGAGGATGTGATCCGCTCGGTCAACTCACTGCCCGGCATCACCCGCACCGGGGATGTCCTCAGCGCTATGAGTGTTCGCGGCGGAAGCCCCAGCGAGAATGCGTTCTACATCGATGGAATCCCACTTCCGGACATCAACCATCTGCCGATGCACGGATCCTCCGGCGGCGCAGTCGGCCTCATTAACGCTGAATTGATCGACGATGTTCGGCTCAGCTTGGGAGGATTCGATGCGGCTTTTGGCGGGAAGCTGTCCTCGGTGATGGAACTCAGACTGCGCGAGGGGGACCGCGCCAGATTCCATGGCCGCATCGATGCCAGCCAGGCAGGGTTGGGCGGGATCATTGAGGGGCCCCTGACGCCGAGGGGGAGTTTCATTGTCTCGGCTCGCCATGGTATGCTGGATGTCCTGCTCCGGCAGACCGATGCCGGCGTGGGGCCGCAATGCAACGACTATCAGGGCAAACTGGTGTTCGATCTCTCCGCGAAGCACCGGTTGTTTGCCCTGGGCATCGCCGGAGCGGACCGGCTGGACATCTCTCCAAGTGAAGGTCGCAAGTTTGGAAGCAGTGTGTACGGCAAGTGGCGCTCGACGCCATTTACTTTCGGCGCCGGATGGGATGCCAAATGGAGTGAGCGCCTCGAATCGCATACCACATTCTCCCAATCGGTCACGGAATATCGCTATGAAACTCAGACGTATTCATGGCGCCAAACACGCTACGAAGATCACTCACGTGAGCGCTCATGGACACTGCGCGGTGCGTTCGACTGGCTGTTCAACTCGCATAGCCGGCTGAAGTTCGGACTGGAAGTAGTGCATCAGTCCGACGACGAGAACTTCAATCTCCCCTGGTATATCGACCCGTTCCAGCACTATGTGCCCGAACTCCGGCAGGATGAGCGCATCGAGGGATCGTCGTTGGGTGCCTTCATCACCCATGTCGCACACATCAGCGATCACGTCAGTACAACCGCGGGTTGTCGCGTCGACTACTCCACGCTGACGCACAATCTGCACCTGTCGCCCCGACTCTCCGGTAGTTGGCGGGCCGGCCGGGCGACGACCGCCGACTTCGCGGGGGGAGTGGTTTACCAGACCTTGCCCATGGCCTTACTGGCGCAAAATCCCGCTCACCGTTCCCTGGCCGATCCCGTGTCCTTCCAATTGGTGGCCAGTCTTCGACAGGGACTCACCACGGGGTTGGAGGCCGGCCTGGCCGTCTATTCAAAGTGGTATGACCGCATGCCCATCGACCGTGCCGTGCCCCAGTTGTATGTCCTGGATGAAGTGCTCGCGACCAATCAATTCTGGTTTCAACACCACGAGTATCTGGCCGCCACCGGAAGAGCGACGTCGCGCGGGATTGAGATGATCATCCGCGGCCGCACGGAACGCAATGTGGATGGCATGCTGGGCGTTTCGTATTCGCGCAACCGGTATCGCGATGGCAAAGGCGAATGGCATGATCGTGTTCTGGACACGCGCTTGTCCGCCATTGCCGATGGCGGCTGGAACTTCACCCCGACCTGGAGACTGGGGTTTCGCTGGATGACAATCGGCGGAGCGGCATTCACGCCCTTTGACCTTCGCCGTTCGAGACAGCTACGGGTCGGCATCTATGATTCAACGAGTATCAATTCTTCCCGGCTCCCCTGGTACCATTCGCTGAATCTGCGGCTTGACAAGAAGATTCATTTCGGCGGAACCACGCTCGGTGCCTATGTAGTGGTCTGGAATGCCCTAAACAAGCGGCCGATCAACTCATTCTACTGGTACGAGGCGGGCTACGGAATCGGCTGGGGAACCTGGCTGGGCCGGGTCTACTTCGCCGGGCTGGAATACCGTCTCTGAGGCCAGCCTCTATCCGGCCTGCCCGCATCGCTATTTGCACCGCATTCCGGAAATCGCGTAATTGTACCAGACGGCACGGTTCAGTGACTGATCCCCGTTCCGTCCGTGACTGGCAGCGAATCGATGGACAGCATTGCATCAAATCCCGCCTGGCTCTTATCCCTCCTCCAAGAGGGAGAAGTCTATAAAGTCGGTGGCCCAGTTCGGGACCGGCTCTTAGGCGAGAAGACCGGAAAAGACACCGACTACCTTGTGCGGTTGATTTCGATCGAGAGGCTCCAGCAGCTTCTCCGCCCCCACGGTCATGTCAATCTGGTTGGCAAATCATTTGGCGTGATCAAATTCACGCCGAAAGCCGGCGAGGGAGAGGAAGTGGTCACGTTCGACATCGCCTTGCCGCGCACAGAGCAATCAACGGGAGCCGCGCATACCGACTTCCTCGTCGACTTCGATCCCCAAGTGCCGGTCGAACGCGACCTGTTGCGGCGTGACTTCACGATCAATGCCATGGCGGAGAACTGCGCCACGGGAGAACTCATCGATCCTGCGGGAGGGCAGGCCGATCTGAGGGCGAAATGCCTGCGCATGGTCTTCGAAGGTGCGTTTCGCGATGACCCGTTGCGTATTCTGCGCGGCGCGCAATTCCTTGCCCGGTTCGAGTTGACACTCGACCCTGTGACGCGCGCGGCGATGCAAGACGCCGTGCCGCTGGTCGCAACCGTGAGCATGGAGCGCGTCGCCGAGGAACTCACCAAGCTGATCACCCTCTCGAAGAAGCCCTCGTTGGGATTCAAGCTCTTGCAGGAACTCGGAGCGCTGAAGATCATTCTCCCCGAGCTCGAGGACACTGTCGGCGTCGATCAGCCGGGTGGCTACCACGCCTTTCCTGTCTTCGAGCATTCGCTTTACACCGCCGATGCCGCGCCGGCGCAATTGCGCCTGCGCTGGGCGGCGCTGCTTCACGATATCAACAAGCCGCAGTGCAAACAGGTCGACGGCACCAAGGCGACATTCTACGCCCACGAGAAGTTGGGCTCGCGCACCGCGCGGAAAGTGCTTCGCCGGTTGACCGGCACATGTTCACGACGGGCGTGACCGACAAAGGACTGCGCCGTCTGATCCGGTGGCTTGGCCCCGACATGATCTACGAGTTGCTCGATCTCCGTCGTGCCGACGTCAAAGCGCAGGGGATGGGCGGCAGGACCGACGATGTCGACGAGTTGCAGCAACGGATCACCGACGAGATCAATAAGAAGTCCCCGTTCGGTCTGAAAGACCTGGCGATCAATGGCCGGGACCTGATGACCGAGCTGCAACTTCCGCCCAGTCCCGAGATCGGCAGAGTCTTGGCGTACCTTCTGGAGCAAGTTCTTGACGACCCTGGCCAGAACACCCGTGACAAATTACTGACCCTTTCTCGTAACCTCTTAGACAACAAGGGATAAACGCTACGCCCGCCGGGTGGGGCGGTACGGATTCCTGTTGTAGAGGGCTTCGAACCTCCCTAAATTCTGGATTCGGCAATTGTTTGGGGGCAGTGTGTGCTGCCGCCAGATTGCCATCGTGAGACAGACGGACAAACATCGGAGACGGAACATGAAAATCCATGAATACCAGGCCAAAGAGATCTTCGCCGCCGGTGGTATTCCGGTACCGAAAGGTCAAGTCGCTACAACTCCTGCAGAAGCCCGCGCGATTGCCGAGTCAATCGGCCAGACCGTTGTGGTCAAAGCGCAGGTACTCGTCGGCGGACGCGGCAAGGCGGGCGGAGTCAAACTGGCGCGCACTCCTCAGGAAGCCGAGAAGCTGGCGGGGGAAATCCTCGGCATGGACATCAAAGGCCTTAAGGTCCGCAAAGTGCTCATCACCCAGGCGGTGGAGATCGCATCGGAGGCCTATGTCGGCGTCGTCATCGACCGCGCCATCAAGCGTCCGGTGCTGATCGTTTCCGCTGCCGGTGGAATGGATATTGAAGAAGTCGCGAAGCGTTTCCCAGAAAAGATCATCAAGCTGCCGCTCGATCCGCTTCTGGAAGTCTACCCGTTCCAGGCGCGCCGGCTGGCATTCGCTGTCTATGATGACCCCAAGGTTTCCAAGCAGGCGGCCGAGATTATCGCCAAGCTCGTCAGAGTCTTCTGGCGGAACGATTGTTCATTGGTCGAGATCAATCCGCTTGTCGTGACTCCCTCGGGCGAAGTGACGGCGGTCGATGCCAAGGTCAACTTCGATGATAACGCCGCATTCCGTCATCCCGAGTGGGAGGCGTTGCGCGATCCCGATGCCGATGATCCGGCGGAACTGGAAGCCAAGTCGCATGACTTGTCCTTCGTGAAGCTCGACGGCAAGATCGGCTGCGTGGTCAATGGCGCCGGACTGGCAATGGCGACCATGGATCTGGTGAAACGCTGCGGCTCGGAACCGGCAAACTTCCTCGACATCGGCGGTTCGTCCAACCCGGAGAAAGTGATCGCCGCCATGCGCATTATCCTGCGTGACACCAGTGTGCGCTCGGTACTGTTCAATATCTTTGGTGGAATCACCCGTTGCGATGATGTCGCGCGCGGGATCGTGGCGGCGGTCAAGCAACTAAAACCCAAAGTCCCGATTGTGGTGCGCCTGACCGGCACCAACGAAGCCGAAGCGCATTTGATTCTCAAAGAAGTCGGTCTGCCCGTCGAACCCGGAATGGAAGAGGTCGTCAAACGCGCCATTGAGCTGGCGGCCTGAGTAGTAGGAAGGGATTTGAACAGAGATTAATGTGATGAGGCAAATGATCTTGGTAAGGAACCTATCGGCTGAGTGCGCAATCGCGAGGGAGGGCGAGGCTCCTGCCGAGCCTTCTTCCCGCGCGGGAAAGAGGCTCGGCAGGAGCCTCGCCCTCCCATTCCCAAAATCGGTCTGACCCTTGGTCGAATGGATGGACTCGGTTGATCGGTAATATGACGAATTGCAATGCGGAGTTCCCCGGCAGCAGAACCAACGGAGACACACGATGAGCATCCTGATTGACAAGAATACACGCCTCGTGGTGCAGGGCATCACCGGCCGCGATGGATCGTTTCACACCAAGCAAATGCTGGATTACGGCACGCGCGTCGTCGCAGGTATGACCCCGGGCAAGGGAGGGACGTCCGTGGCCGGAGTGCCCGTGTTCGACACCATGGCCGAAGCGGTCCAGCAGACCGGTGCCAACACGTCGGTGATTTATGTGCCGCCGGTCGCGGCGGTCGACGCGCTGTTGGAGGCCGCCGATGCCGGTGTGAAGCTGGTCGTGTGCATCACCGAGGGTGTCCCGGCCAACGACATGCTCAAGGTCGTGCGCTACTTCGAGGTCGCCGGCGTGCGGCTGGTCGGTCCCAATTGTCCCGGCGTGATCTCGCCGGGTGTCTGCAAGGTGGGCATCATGCCCGGGCAGATTCACAAGAAGGGATCAGTCGGGGTTGTTTCGCGCTCTGGCACCCTGACGTACGAAGTTGTCTATCACCTCACCAATGCCGGTATCGGTCAGTCGACCTGCATTGGCATCGGTGGCGACCCGATTATCGGTACGCGTTTCCTCGATGTGCTGGAGATGTTTGAACGCGATCGCCAGACCGAAGCGGTTGTCCTGATCGGCGAGATCGGCGGGTCGGATGAGGAAGTCGCCGCCGAGTATATCCAAAAGCAGATGACAAAGCCGGTCGTCTCGTTCATCGCCGGGCGCACCGCACCTCCGGGGAAACGCATGGGCCACGCCGGCGCGATTATCGCCGGTGGTTCCGGCACCGCCGCCGAGAAGATCGCGGCGTTCCGCGCCGCGGGAGTGGAAGTTGCCGACACACCGCATGAAGTCGCCGCGCTGATCGCGTCGGAATTGGTCGACCGCACCCGCCGCCGCAAAGCGCGGATTGTCGATGTGCGTCCGCATGTCAGCATGGCCGCAGCCGCGAAAACCGAGAAAGCGCCCGCGCGGAAAGAGCCGCCGACGCCGAAGGGGAAGAAGAGTTCGAGCACGACGTCGAAACCGAAGCCCAAAGCGAAATCACCGCGCTCCGCGCCGGCGAAATCCAAACCACGGCCCAAGCCTCGCCCCAAAAAGAAACCGGGCCGGAGCCGGTAGCAAAGATCGCACCACCAATGCCAGGTCGCACGACTCCGAAAATGTGGCGCAGGCGCCCTCGCCTGCGTTCGCCGCGAAGCGGCGAATCCGGAGCGCTGGCCGTAGCGCCTGCCGTGCGAGAGTTGCGCAGGCTCCGCCTGCGCACGCAGCCGAGGGCGGCTGCGCCACGTTCAGGATCACTTCGCGTTCCGGTTACACGGGTCTTTAGACTTGTGCCCTCGAACCCGAAGAGCCATCATCGCAAGTCCGCCGCGGCGGACGAAGCAATCTCTAAGTAGGAAGGATAACCCCGTGGAACGCACACTAATGATCATCAAACCCGATGCCACCGATCGCAACCTCATTGGTGAAATCCTTCGCCGTGTCGAAAAATCCGGCTTCACAATCCGCGCGCTGCAAATGCTGCGCCTCACTCCCGAACGCGCCCGCGTCTTCTACGCAGTTCACGAAGGCAAGCCCTTCCTCGATTCGCTGTGCCGCTTCATGTCCTCCGGCCCCATCGTTCCGATGATCCTGGAGAAGGAGAATGCCGTCGCCGACCTGCGCGCCCTGATTGGTGCGACCGACCCCAAGAAGGCCGCCTGCGGCACACTCCGCTACGATCTCGCGCTCGACGTCGAGAAGAACTCCGTACACGCCTCCGATTCGGTGGAGAATGCGGCGAAGGAGATTGGGTTCTTCTTTGAGGTCTGACAAACTTACTCTCCTGCTGATCCGGAATTGTCGAGGCGCACGGATGTGCGCCCTTCCTATTTCGCCTTACTAGCTCAGAGATGAAGGCAATCGACAATTGACAGAATGTCCAACCCGCGCTATGTTGAAGACGCCGTTCTAGTTGGATGATCGGTGGGGCCCGCCCTGCGCCTGGCCGACATAAGATGCGTTCGGGAAATGGAAGCCCAGTCACAAGAAGAAGAGAGGCTACGGCGCCTCGGAGGCTACCATGCCGATTGAATTAGCTGCACTTCTGTACGAATTGGTAAAGAAGATCGTGTTTGACGCGATTTCCAAACGTGTTAACTACACTGTTGAAAAGTACCTCACCCAGCGCAAGATCGAAAGGCGCCTTGAGGACTCAATTGCACAGGTAGTGGAACAACTGGTACCATTCTTCGAGAGTGAGCACATTACCGAGGACAAGCAGAGGGTTCTGTTGGCAACCTGCGATATCGAAATGTCGAAGCTACTGCAGAAGCCACAAGAGTTCTTTGCATCTTCTCTGGATGGTCAGAAGGTATTCGACCGGCGCTACGCCGATGGCGTGCTTCCAGAAGCGATCCGTGAGGAACAACTAGGGGATTTGTATGCACAGGTGTTCCCTCAAATAGCAAATCTGGTTTGTGCTTATCCGCCTGCGGTCGAACTGTGGAGGCTTGAAGGCTATCGGGACGGCTTTCGTCGCCTCGATGACATTGCTGCAACTCTCGGAGGGGTTGCCAACAAGCTCGATCAGCTTGCGTCGAGAGATGCCGACAGTGTCGACATCTTGCTCAAGCGAGTTCGGCAGTCCCTTGTGCAGCGCGTTGAGTTCCATCTTGACCTGACCGGTCTGCGGGGTGAGCGACCGGATGCGGTGCCCCTCGAGAAGTGCTTCGTTGTTCCCCAGCTTGGGCGAAGGGTGGTGGTCGCCGATCGCAGGGATCGGTCAGAAGTAGTCATCGGGACCGAACCGGACATACTTCAAGTCTTTGCGAGGCCAAAAGCGAGATGCGTTGTCCACGGGGCACCTGGGTCCGGCAAGAGCACCTGGAGTCGCTGGCTGCAGAGACTGCTTCTTTTAGGAGGGAACCCCCGGCTCGCAGTGCTTGTCAAGCTAAGGGAGTTCGTGTCCGCCACGGGCCTGCCCTCGCAACAGGAGCTCCTGCGCGCGGCCGCTGGCACTCATCTGAGCGAAGAGATCAACAGCGCAGGTGTTCGCGAATGGTGTGGCAAGGGGCTAATTGTTTTCATCCTGGATGGCTTCGATGAGGTTCCACCCGACAAGCGGGATTCATTCTGTAAGTGGATATCTGATTTGGACACGGCGAGTGACAATGCGGGCGTGATCCTGACATCTCGGCCTTTGACTACGCAGCACATGGATACTTTGCCGGACCGATGGATGAAATGGGAATTGCTCCCGTTTGGAAAGAACCGCGTGTCTGAGTACGTCTCGCGATGGTATGCGCACACACCTCTCCTTTCTGACAAGCCACGAGACGTAGATGCCGATGGACTCGCCGAAAAGTGGGTGAATGACCCCGTTCTTCACCCCCTCATTGGAATACCGCTGATGCTTGCGACAGTGCTCATGGTCCATCACATGGACGGTGCGCTGCCCCAAGGACGGGCAAAGCTCTATGAACGGTATGTAGACGGAATGCTGGGCTTGTGGGACAGTCGATGGGGAGTTCCTGCGACCGTGGAACTCACCAGGGATT
The DNA here is from genome assembly GCA_016235085.1 of Candidatus Zixiibacteriota bacterium. GTDB lineage: Bacteria > Zixibacteria > MSB-5A5 > WJJR01 > WJJR01 > JACRMA01. The sequence continues at coordinate 8,100 of JACRMA010000036.1, read as the reverse complement.
TGAAGAGGCGAGTCCTGACCGCGTTGGCGCTCCACCTTCATGTCGTGGAACTGGACCAAATCGGTGATGCTGAGATTGAGCATCTCATTGCCGACATTCTGGCCCAGTTTGGCTGCACACACCCTGTCGCCCTTGTACTAGATCACCTTCGAGAGCGTTCCGGCCTGCTAATAGGTCCCGGAAGTTGGAGCTTTGTGCACAAGAACGTCGGTGAGTACTTAGTCGCTGCGGCAATCCGCGATGGGGATCGAATTGACGCAGTGGGCGCCAAGTTTGACAGGTTTCGCCTGTTTGCGGCGCGGCACGACGACCGCTGGTCGGCCATACTCTTCTTCTGGGGTGGGCTTGCCTCTCCGGGAGACCTTCAGACATTTATTGAGCAACTCATGAAGTACGTGGATCCGCGAGACTCACTGTTGGCACTCAGCCTAATCTTCGATCAACTGCAGCTTCAACGTTTGCCAGCGCGGTGGGTCCATGATCAATTGCTCAAGATTCTGCGCCACGGCGTCTCTAGTGATGATACATTGGAGATGCAATATGTGTGCTACCCGGTCCCCTCGTTTCTCGGATCGTTGAAAGTGCTCAAAGGCGCGCACCCGCGTGGATTCGGGATGTTGTCTCTACTAAATGTGCTCTCCAAGTGTATGGTATTCAGCGGCATTACTTGGGAGGAGGCGTCTCAAGCCCACGAATCGCTACTACCCCTTGCGTGGATTTCGATTATTGACAGACCGCTGGCAGGTGCAGAGTTGAGATCTGCGCTTTCAGTCGGATCTAGGCCGACTATTTGGGAGGACGGCTGGGAGACATTTGCTGCGTCATGGGGTCTTATCGACACGCTCCGAGGCTTAGGTGCCGTGCGGTTTGAGGAATACCTCTCCACTGTAAGAGAATGCCTGCCTGAGTTGTCAGGCAAGCTCGCATTTATACTGATGGGCCATTTTGTAGTGTTGACTAATGGGGATTCGGGATCTAAGGAACATCTGGAGCCCCTTTTGAACGCCATCAGAGACGAGTGCGAGAAGGAGGTTGATCGTGTGTGGCTTGACGCGACCGCTCACTTTGTGGCAGAGTTTATCGAGGACGATTCTGTAGACGGTACATTGGACTTGCTCAGTGAATTCCTTCAAAGAATCGAGGGGGCCATTCAGCGGGGTGCCATCCTAGATGGTCCGATCCCCGAGTACCTGCGAAGCCGTGTCAATCAATTGAAGAGAATACGAACACCTCGGCAGCCGACGCCTAGCCGTTATTTGTGACCGAATGGACAAGGGGGCGCTGCATGATCGGGATTCACCGGTAGGATAAGCCAATGGTCGTGTAAGAGTTCTCTCGATTCTGTGATGTCGCGCGAACGACCGGTGTTACCACCCCTCCACCCTCACCGACACGACCTCCCCGCCTGAGGCACGCAGGTAGAAGCTCGTTCCATTGCTGTGTAGTCTGATTCTGTCCTCGCCGCAGGTGGACATCAGGATGAAGTCGGTGCCGAGTGAGTCGATGGAGTCGTAGAGAATCCCCTTGTCGAAGGCGCATGTGCCAGGCTTGAATTTGGTTTCGTCGATGACCAGCGGGCGCTCGTGGCCGGTCGAATCGAAGATGTCGTCGGTCTTGGCGAAGAGCGCCTGCCCCGCTGTCTTGCGCACACGCACAACCTGGCTGCGGGCAATGCCTTTGTCGGTGTACTCGATCTGCGACGCGCCGCAGTAGATATTCAAACTGTCCTGCAACTCATTTCCCTGCACGACAAAGTAGTGCGTGTCGGTCCAGATCGAATACACGCCTCCCGAACTGATCCAGACACCCTTCTGCCAGGTACGCAGTTTCTCGGCGATCGCGCCGGGCTGACAGGCGTGGGATGCCGTGGCCAGGATGAGCACCACGCAGGTTAGCAAGAGTCTCTTCATCTCTTCTCCTTGAAGGGGCATGATCCTCAAACGAAGCGGGGCGTATTCAATACGCCCCTACGCAGCTCCTGGCGCGATTCAACGGTCTGATCCAGATGATTCGAGCACGAATGGGAGGGCGAGGCTCCTGCCGAGCCATATCTCCGCGCAGAAACATGGTTCGTTTGTGGCCCTGACCCCCGGTCAGGGCTTGCGTAACTCACGGTCGATTTCGCGAACCATCCTGCCCACCACACCTGACGTGAATCATGCCAGCCCTGACCGGGGGTCAGGGCCACCCGTCCATTAGGTCCACTGCTGATTACAGCGTCTTCCCGAACTTCGAGTGCACGAGGTTCGCCATCGAACCTTCCTCTTTCATTGCCTTTTCGAACAGCTCGTCCAGGCGCCCGGAGATTCGGATCATGACCAGTTCTTCTCTGTCCAGCGCAGTGATGTGCATGTCACGGATCTTGCCGTCGTCCTCCCGGTAGAGGATCCACGCCGTCTCGTCCTTCTCGGACGATTTGACCACCATCTCCCAACCGTCTTCTTCGATCAGGTCACGCAATTGCTGCGGCAGTCGCAGGCGCTTGTCGAGTTGGGGAGAGGAGATCTTATAGATTGCCAATTGAATCCGGTTCACACCGTCCAGATACTCTCTGGCTTCCCGGGTGTCCTCGCTGAATCCGGTGGCAAACCTGGCCAATCCCAGCGAGATCGGTCCGAGCGAAATCGAAATCTCCCTCTCGAAGTGCGTCCCGGGGCACTCATCGGCGATCTCCTCGCACAGGCTGTTCAACTGGTGGGCCTGCATACAACCGCCCAGCAGGAGCGCCATCACTGCCGCCGTCAGATAGGTCCAACAGGTCCTCTTTGTCCGATTCCTCATTTCCGCCTCCTGGCTGCACTCTAGTGCGACTTGTCTTTCTTCGAGGTCCGCTTGGTCGGCAGATCCATGCTGTCCAACGGAGAGATATCCAGATCGCGGCTGAGCTTGCCGATCTCATCGGGATCGATATTCCCAACAATGTTCACGAATGCCGCCTCGTCATGCTCGACCGACATCACGAAGAGCCCCACGATGGTGTCCCCTTCGGTCTTCACGCAGACTTTGGCGCGCTCGCCATGCTCGCGCGCAGAGACGATGGTCTCCCAGCCACGACCCTCGAGAAATTTCGCAACATGTTCGGCAGTCTTTTGGTACCCGCCGGCCGTCAACGAGTCGAGTTCGTAAGTTTCGACCCGAATTGCCAGCAGCCGTTTGAGCACGGACTTAAGCTGCGGGTCATCCTCCGCCGCTGAGCCGGCAAGCAGGCGCAAGAGCGAACCCTTGATATTGACCTCGGCGGTTGGCTCCTGATCGCTGGAAATCCCCAGTGTCTTGAAATCGACGTACCCCGGATGCTTCTCAAGATTGCCCTGTGCCCATCCTGCTGTCGCCACCAGCAACAGCGCCAGCATTGCCCCCAGTATGATGACTTTACCCTTCATTGCGTGCCTCCTGTGCATCCCGCTTGCTTCCCCGTTTGGCTGCTTCCGTCTCAACCGCACGAATGACCGGCCGGATCACCCGTGGATTGAGAAGTTCATTTCTCATTCGTGCGCCGGCACGTTCGCCGACTTGATTGACCAATTGCAGTGCCCATTTGGCTTCCACGCGCGCCCGCGCCAGATCGCGTGCGGTGTATGCGGGAACCACATCCCGCCGCCCTCCGATCACGGCGATCAACGCCACCAATCCCACGCTGACCACCCCGATCAGCGCCGGGCGCCATACCGGTGGTGTGAAGAATCTGCCCCAATCGAATCCTCGCGCGCTTCGCTTGGGTGCGGACACAGCGACTTTCCCGTACACCGCCTCAGTAACGCTGTCCGGACAATCGACAATCGGCAATGTCCGCAGTGTCGACATAATCTGCCCTGCCAACTCCACCTGCTGCGCGCATGGCGTGCAAGTCGCCAGGTGCTCATCGACAATGGACGATTCCGATGGATTCAGCTCACCATCGACGAAGCGCTCGATATTCTCATTCAACCACGGGCAGAGGTTGTCACGCTCCAACTGTGTCATGACTCGCCTTCTCCTGAATCAATTCACGCAACATGCGTCGGCCGCGATGCAGATAGACCTTGATCGTATTCAGCGGCATCGCCATGGCCGCGCTCACTTCTTCGTAACTCATGTCCTGAATTTCCCGAAGGATTACGATTGTCCGGTATGGCTCGTCAATTTGCTGCAATCCGGATTCGATCTGACGGCGCAGGTCGCTACGTTCGAGCTCCGCCTCCGGACTGGGATTGGGTGCCGGGATTGTCTCGGGGCAGTTTCCGCCCTGGCAGCGCCCGTCGGGTGTGCCGTTTCGCACCTGGCGCTTGCGATGCACGTCGAGGCAGGCATTGTGCGCCACCCGGAGCGTCCATGGCAAGACCCGGTCACGGTCCATCGAGCTCCGATGCTCCCACAATTTGATCAACACGTCCTGCGTGATGTCCTCGGCTTCCTCACGGCTCCCCAGGCTGTAGTAGGCCTCGCCCGCGTGCGCGCGGAGCGCGCATTCTGAGTCTCAAGCTCCTCTAATCAGGGTTCACCGCTTCGCGGTGAACGCGGCCGAGGGCGGCCGCGCCACATCTCGGCCAACCGTGGCTGTGCCACAATTGACCCTTGCGTCAAAATCTTCCCCGCACCCTTGGGTCCCCCGCTACGTCCCGGTATATTCCCGCCTGCCCCAAGGACCTCTGATGCCAATGACCCACGATATCGATATCCGCTACGGCGACCGTGCCATCACCGCCCATTTCCCGAATTCGTGCAAAGTCGAGGTTGTGGGACGGCGTCCGTCGGAGAACCCTGACGAATCTGCCATACTCGCAGAGGCGGTCGCGCGGCCATTGGCGGCGCCAAGTCTCACAGATTTCCTGAAGGGTGCCGAGTCGCCGCTCGTGGTTGTCAACGATGGCACCCGTTCGACTCCAACTGGGAGGATCCTGCGGCAACTCCTGCCCGTGCTGTCCACGGCTCCCCGATGGAAGATCATCGTGGCAACCGGTTTGCACCGCGCGCCGAACGAGCCGGAGATGCGCCATATCTTCGGCGACTGTCTGGAACTCGTCCGCGACCGGGTCCTGATTCACAATGGCTATGACAACGCCTCACTGGCCGCAATGGGCGCCGATCCTGACTCGGTTTTGCTCAATCGAGCCGTTGGTGCTGCCGACCGGCTCATCCTGATCAATTCGGTGGAACCCCATTTCTTTGCCGGATTTACCGGCGGGCGCAAGTCGATTCTGCCCGGCTTGGCCGGACGGGATTCGATCGAACGTTCGCACGCTGGCGCGGTGACGGTCAATGCCGCGCCGATGCGCGTGGCGGGTAACCCCGTGCGCGAGTTCATCCACACGCACACGGCCTTTCTCGATCTCAGCCGCGTTTGGAGCATCCAGGTGGTATTGGATCGGGCCGACAGGATGGCGGCGGTTTTCGCCGGCGATCTTGACAAAACGTTCGAATCCGCCTGCGTAGCCGCCCGAAAGTATTATGCCGTCCGTTTGGAGCGGCATTATGATCTGGTTCTGTCGGTCGTGCACCCTCCCTTGGATATTAATCTGTATCAGGCATTCAAGGGTTGGGAGCTGAGCCAGATCGGTGTCAGAGACGGCGGCGCGCTCATCTTCACCGCGCCATGCCGCGAGGGTGTCGGTTCATCGTTCTATCAGAAACTTTGCGATATGTACCCCAACGCAATCGAATGGCCCGCACTGGAACACCGCCCGTACACGCTGGGGCTGCACAAGTTTGTCCGCACGGCGCGCGCCACGTCACGGTATCGCCTGATGGCTGTAACCGATATGCCGGTTGTGGAGGTGACACCTTATGGATTCGAAGCGTTTTCGTCGGTTGATACCTCAATTCAGGTGGCCATTGCTCATGTCGGCGCCGATTCCAACGTTCTGGTCGTCGAGGACTCGGCGGTGACCGCTCTCACATACGAAGACTAATGACCGGACCCAAATTCGTAATGGTGTGGAAAGGGGATTCAGATGCGAAAGAAAGTCACAGTCGTCGGAGCGGGTAATGTTGGCGCGGCCTGCGCCCAATACCTGGCCGAAAGCAACCTGTGTGACGTGGCATTGGTCGACATCGTCGAAGGCATGCCGCAGGGAAAGGCGCTGGATCTGCTCCAGGCCGGGCCGGTGCGCGGCTACAACGTCAAGATTGAAGGCTCGAATGACTTCGCCGCCGCGGCCGGATCATCGCTGATCGTCATCACCGCCGGCATCGCGCGCAAGCCCGGCATGAGCCGTGAGGACTTGCTCAATACCAACATCCAGATCATGGACTCGGTCATGGCGGGTATCAACGCCAACTGTCCCAACACCATGATCCTCGTCGTGTCCAATCCGCTCGACGTCATGACGTATCGTGCCTGGCAGAAATCAAAGATGCCGAAGAACATGGTGTTCGGCCAGGCGGGTGTGCTCGATTCCACCCGCTTCCGCACCTTCGTCGCGATGGAGATGGGATGCGCGGTTTCCGAAACGCAGGCGATGGTCCTCGGCGGTCACGGCGATTCGATGGTCCCGCTGCCGCGTTACACCACGGTCGGCGGAATTCCGATCACCGAACTCATTTCGAAAGAGCGGATCGACGCGATCGCGCAACGCACGCGCGACGGCGGCGCCGAAATCGTGAAACTGCTCAAGACAGGCTCGGCCTACTATGCCCCAGCGGCATCGACCGTGCTCATGGCCGATGCGGTGCTCAATGACCGCAAGACGATGCTCGCGGCCTCGGCGTACCTCGATGGCCAGTATGGCCTCAAGGATGTCTTCATCGGTGTGCCGGTGACGCTCGGCGCCAAGGGTGTCGAGAAAGTGCACGAGTTGAAACTGGAAAAGAGCGAGCTTGAAGCGCTTCAGAAATCCGCAGGCGTCTACAAGGAAATCATCGACAGCCTGCCGAAGTAAACAAGTCGAATCGGTGCCGATGGATATGATTTGGTGTTGAGGATCGCTAATCTGTAGGGAGGGCGAGGCTCCTGCCGAGCCTTCCTCTCGGGCGAAGAATGGCTCGGCAGGAGCCTCGCCCTCCCGAAACTCACACTCGTATTTACCGGCAAACAACAATCCAGAGGAAACCACCATGCCCACAGGAAAGTCTGCTGTTCCGAAATTCGCCAAAGTCACGGCTCCCACCGACGGTCAGCCGATCAAAATCGTCGGAAACAAACGCATCGTGCCTGACAACCCGATCATTCCCGTGATCGAGGGGGATGGTACGGGACGCGACATCATGAAGGCGTCGCGCCGGGTCATCGATGCGGCAGTCCAGAAGGCGTTCGGCGGCCAGAAACGGATTGTCTGGTTCGACGTTTACGCCGGTGAAAACGCCCTGCGGTTCTATGACGACATTCTTCCCGCCGATACGATCAAGGCGATCAAGACCTACATCGTCGCGCTCAAGGGCCCGCTGACCACGCCGATCGGCGGTGGGTTCCGCAGCCTCAACGTTTCGATGCGGCAAATCCTGAATCTCTACGCCTGTGTGCGTCCGGTGAAATACTACCGCGGTGTGCCGGCTCCGGTGAAACGCCCCGAGGCGATGGACATTGTGATCTTCCGCGAAAACACCGAGGACGTGTACGCTGGCATCGAATGGGCCAAGGGCACCAAAGAGGCAAAGGCGGTCATCAAATTTCTCACTTCGAAAATGAAGGTGAAAATCCGCGCCGACTCCGGCATCGGGATCAAGCCCATGTCCGTCACCGGGACACAGCGTCTGGTTCGGAAGGCGATCCAGTACGCGATCGACCACAACCGCCCCACGATTACCCTGGTGCACAAGGGCAACATCATGAAGTACACCGAGGGTGCATTCCGTGATTGGGGCTACGCTCTTGCCAAAAAGGAATTCGGCAAGGAGACGATCACCGAAACCGAGGTAACGGAGAAATTCGGCGGCCAGACACCAGCGGGCAGGATCCTGATTCGGGACCGCATCGCCGACTCGATGTTCCAGCAAGTGTTGCTCCGGCCTGACGACTATGATGTCGTCGTCACTCCGAACCTCAACGGTGATTATCTCTCCGATGCCTGTGCCGCCCAAATCGGCGGACTCGGGATGGCGCCGGGCGCCAATATCGGCGATCACATCGCACTTTTCGAAGCCACTCACGGCACTGCGCCAAAGTACGCCGACAAGGACATGATC
>JACRMA010000061.1:12288-39722 GCA_016235085.1 Candidatus Zixiibacteriota bacterium | reverse complement strand
CTGTTCGTGAGGGCAGTCTCCTCCCCGACGTGGCAAAGGACCCTGAACTCTTCTACCTCCGGGGAACAGGGTTCTACGCGATGGTCCGACATCCATCGATGACGTCTGCGGAAATCGAGGCGGCGCAGGCACACTGCTTCGAGGAGGATTTTCGGAAGCTGGGACCAGTCCTGTATCGTTCGGTGGAGCGATGGCTTGAAGGCTACCTGAAACTCCACGAGTCCCCGAATGTGTTCCTCCGTCGCCAGGCAGAGCGGATCGCGGGCGATCTGCGGAAGGCCTACCCAATATTCCTGACAGGACACCTTTTGGGGCCAACGGCGGAAGTGCGACGCGGGATTGGTCAGCTACAAAAACAGCTCCACACTGTGCTGGGGAATCCCACTTGGAAGGAGCGCCTTCAATCCGCCGGGGCACTTGTCTTGGCCGCCTGGACGGGGTTGACACTCAAGCTGGGGCTGTTCCAGCACCCGCCCCTGGTGAGGCATACGTTCAGAATGTCGGACGGCATCACCGGGAATGTGTGGCGGCAATTCGGGAGCGAGACTCCTGCGGGACTTTCCATTCATGTAGAGCACCGGCCAGCCGCGACCGTATGGGTACATCTTAAAGGAAGGCTCAACTCAGCGACCGCGGCACAATTTGTCGCGGATCTGCAGGCAGCTCTGGCACGCAGGGATGATCGTGTGGTGCTGAACATGGCCAGCCTGGCCCACCTGGAGGACGACGCGGCCAGAGCGCTGGCCATTGGGCTTAAGTGTTACCGCGATCGAATCCGCATTATCCTTCCGCTCATGGGAGAGTTCGCCGTGCTGGCGACAATCTTCCCTCTATACAGGTAGTCCGGTGGTGCCTGCAGATTCTCCTGGCTGCGCCTCGTCCCCCCCACTTTGTCCACGTCCGGACTGTAAGGCTAAGATTCATCGTGCCAGAGAGCAGTGCCGCCAACCGGCGCCATGCACGCGACATGCGGGCAACAAACAACGCCCCGTTGAGGCGCTGCTATGTGAGTCTTGGAACGTGCGTTGTCCGGAGAGAGTGCTGAGAGCGGTGGGGACGAGACCCGAAATTGCCGTGTCCTGATTGCCCCCAGAATCGCTACCTTATCCGCCTATTGAACCAGGACGGAGGTGGCGAAAAATGACATTCATTTCCCCGCGGTACAGTGGACCAATCCTTCGGTTGGGACTCTCGGTTCTCATTTTGGCGTTGCTGGCCGGCAATGCTTTTCCACAAGCCCTTCCCCCGCCAGCAAACGAGTCGGTTGATCCTTGGGCGCGCGTTCTGACCCAGGTCGGAATGAAGCCGGACGATGTGGCCTTTGATGCCTCGGACATGTCCAATTACGGTGGCGATGAGTTTGTGCTGCCGCTTTTCAAGACACTGCATCAGCATCCGTTTCGAATTCCGTACTACGCCGATTTCCATGCCGGCTACCTGCTCAGCAATTGGAAGAACCCATCGGCGGTCCTGGGCTTTTGCTCTCAGCGAATCAACGAGGGCTCGCGCCGTGGCTTGATCGGCGACCCGTTGACCGTCTATCGCAAGTACGTCGAAGAGTTCAATCCGTCTGATGCGTTGGATTCGCTGGCCATTGTCGCCGACTGGCGCGGGTGGCACAGCCTGTCGGGTGATACACTGACGAATCTCCTGACCTTACCGGGTCCAACGAAGTGCGCCCTGACGGCGATCATCTTCGCCGCAATGGATGCGTATCGCTGGCGCAAACTCACATTCGCTGAAGCTGAACGTCACTGCAGTATGGACACCATGTTCCATCGGGCGATCCGCCTCAACACAGAGAAAGACGATTCATACGATCCGGCGTTCTATGAGTTTCTCCACTGGCCGAAATGGAAGTACATGTATGCTGGAGCCCAGGACCTGGCACGCGCCGTCCGTTGGGCAGCCGACACAATCAACGCCGGCAAATCGTCGGGCGACTTCCACTGCAATGTTCAAACACCTTGGGGATTGATCGCCATCGGCGGTACCGCGAATGATAACTACCCGGCCGGCGACTACTTCATCATCCTCGAATTGGGAGGCAACGATCGCTACGCCGCGGGCGCGGCCAACCGGTCGTACAACAATCCAGTCTCAATGATCATCGACGACGGCGGGGACGACAAGTACGATGCCGCCGGCGACTCGCTTCTCCCCTCATTCGGTGGTGGAGTGCTGGGGTACGCGTACCTGTTCGACCGCAGCGGTGATGACGATTATCACGGAGTGAAATGTACGCAGGGCGCCGGACTTTTCGGCGTCGGATTGCTCATGGACGACGAGGGCAAGGACCGGTACACGGCGTACATGGCATCGCAGGGATCCGGGACATTCGGCCTTGGCGTGCTGATCGATTCGACCGGCAACGATCATTACGACGTCTACCTGAGTTCCCAGGGATACGGCTTCACGAAGGGCATGGGGCTCCTGCTCGATCTGTCGGGGGACGACCAGTATACGTCGAACGATAAGGACATTCGCTTTCCATCGGCCCAGTCCAAGGAACACAATGATGCGATGTCTCAGGGATGCGGGTTCGGCGCGCGACGTGATTTCATCGACGGATATTCTCTGGCGGGCGGCATCGGCTATCTGATCGATGGCGCGGGTGATGACGAGTACTCCGCCGGTTTGTTTGCGCAGGGTTGCGCCTATTGGTATGGCCTAGGCGTGCTCTGGGACAAGGCGGGTAACGACAAGTACAACGGCATCTGGTATGTGCAGGGTTCCGGCGCGCACTTCGGCGTTGGGTATCTCGACGACAAATCGGGGAACGACCACTATGTCGCGACCATGAACATGGCCCAGGGAGCGGGACACGATTTCACGATTGGCTATCTGCTCGATGAGGCAGGTGATGACGTGCACGATGCCCCCAATCTCTCATTGGGGGGCGGCAACGACAACGGCATCGGCCTGTTTTGGGACAAGACCGGCAATGACGAATACCGCGTGAAAGAGGCAACCACTCTTGGCCGGGCCAATCTCACCAGCCGGGGTTCGCTGCGGGATTCGATCCTTACGCTCGGGGTGTTCCTCGACACCGGCGGCAAAGACACCTATCCGAAGGAAATGCCCTTCGCCAGAAACGACTCATCCTGGGTTCAGCGGGGATTGAATACCGCTGTGCCGTTGCGGCTGGAAAAGGGATGTGGCCGCGATTGGTGAGGTCGTAGTTGAAAAGCGGCAAGCCCGATCGCGCCGTGGGGGTCAGCACCGAAGATCAGAGGGTCAGCTTGTGGAGCTGACCCTCTGATTTTGCTTAAGGGAGGCAGCCGAACAGCGGCGCGGGTCCGCCCGAGAAGATATACTCGATGAGATAGATAATGTCGAAGACGCTGGCCGCACAGTCGCGGTTGACGTCGGCAAGGCTCGGCGGCGCCGGTGCGGGCCCGCCATTGAAAACGTAATCGATCAGATAGACCACATCGAAAACGTCAGCAGCCCCATCTCCATCCTCGTCACCGAGCAGCAGCGGCGATTCTGTAATATTCAGGGTCAACGGCTTCTGGTCGAAATGGACATGCCCATTATCCCACACGCCAAATGTCAGGGGGAAACTTCCGAAAACCGTGGGCGTCCCCGAGAGGACCCCTGTCCCCGAGTTCAACGAGAGGCCAGCGGGCAGATCGCCAACATAGACAATGTACTGATAGGGCAGTGTGCCTCCCTGAGCCGTCAGCGTGTCCGCATACGGAGCGTATTGCATTCCTTCGCGCACCGAGTCGTCGAACAAGGTCAATTGGTAGGCTTCGGTCAGCGTCTCCTTCAAAATCCAGTTGTTTGGATCCACCGTCACGCTTGACGGCACCACGGAGAAATCAAATGCGAAGTCCTGTTCGCGCAGAGTGTCCATCACTCGGAACGTCGAGTTGATACCGCCCGCCCCGTTGATCTTCAACTCCACCGGCATGTGAAAGACCTGCGGATCGGTTCCCTGAGACTGGCGCAGATGCACATAGACTGTGTATCCGCCACCGACCTTGGCTTGGTAGGCGAACGAGACGTAGTAGATCGGGTGGTAGTAGCCGTAGATCCACTCATTGAAGAAGGAGTGGAGATTCACTCCCGAGATGCCTTCCGCGATATCGCGAAATTCCTCGGTGACAACGTCTTTCCATTTGTACCGCGGATCGTCGTAGTATGAACGGAACGTGGCGAAGAAGGCGGAGTCGCCGATGTAACCCCGCAACATGTGGAGCACCCACGCACCTTTGTCGTAGACCCGGCTGGAAAAGATGTTGCCGACATTGGTCGTGTCATCGATGTAGATTCGCCCACCGGTCATGTAGGCCATGCTGTTCATGTAATTTCGATACGCGGTGGACCCACCCAGATGTTCGGACCAAAGAGCCTCGCAGTAGGAGGCGAACCCCTCGTTCATCCAGATGTGGTTCCAATTGCGGCAGGTGATCAAATCGCCCCACCACTGATGGGAGAGTTCGTGGCAAATCAGATATTGATCGAAACCGAACCCGCCGTTCGTGGCGGAGGTAATGGTTTGATGCTCCATGGCCCCGCCCCAGGGGAAATGGACCATGCCGTACTTCTCGTTGATGAATGGGTACTCGCCGAATTGGGAAGCATAGAAACCGATTTGGTCAACCGCAATCGGCCAGCTCGCCAGCGCATTCGTGAGCCGCTCCGGATAGGAATAGAAACGGACCGGCATCGAGTCGGCGCCGTAATGGTAATAGCGATCAAACCGTGAGTAGTTCGAGATGGCCAGAGAAACCAGGTACGTGGTGATCGGGTACTGCTCGTGCCACCAGTAGGTCGTGGTGCCGTCGAGATTATTGATCGAATCACGCAACGTGCCGTTCGAGACCCCGTAGAAGGCCGAATTCACCCGCATGCGCACATCGACCGAGTCGGCCTTGTCGGACGGCGTGTCTTTGCACGGCCACCACGACTGCGCCAGATACGGCTCGGACAACGTCGTGATCACCGGCACGGCGGGGCTGCCATGAGTGGTGAATAGAAATCCCTGGAATCCGCCCTCCGGCGGATGTCCGTGGTAGAATACAGTCACATCGAATTCTTCGCCCAGGTTGTAAACTGAGTCAAGCGTCACGTTCAGAAAGCCGCTGGCGTGGGTCCAAGAGACTGGCCGACCGAACGACTTCACAGAATCGGTGGTCAGCCCGTTCGTGAGATTCAGTGTGGGGAGTTGGAAGCCATTGATCCGCGCTTTCGCCCGCATGGACACCTGGCCGTAGATGAGCAGCGCGATTTCATCGACCCGAATGTTGAGATCGTAATACGTGGCATCGAACCCAGCCTGATCCAGAAGTACTGCCGCCACGGTCGCTGCCTTTTGGGCACGCTGTTGTCCCAATGCGGCAGCCTTGGCCGCACCCATCACCCGGTGCATTTCCGCCGGATCGGGCTGCGGAACTATCTGATTATTCGCCGCCGCCAGACCAATAGAAGGGAGAAACAGGGCGATTCCGAGGATACAACCCACCACGCCAAAAAGCCTCAACCGCACGTTCATCGAGAACCTCCACACCACGAACAGCCTGCAAACCTACGCACAACCGAGGACACTTCCGCGGTCAAACGAGACCAGTACTCCCCCGTCCTCAACATAACCCACTCAGCACCCTTGTCAATCCCCCTTCTTTACAATTCGTCAGCCTGGCTTGCGGCCACTACTTGGCCGGGTCATGCAACGGCGGCGGGAGGATCGGCGGACGCTTCAGATTCCGATCCATCTTTTGGACTTCTACTTCCCTAATCAGCACGCTGGGGGCAACCGCCGAGACTGGAACCCACCCCGATTCGGCCCCGCACACACCATTGAAGACGCCGGGATCATCACCCGCCGCTTTGATGTTTTCCAGCAAATTGAGAGGGGTACCGATCAGTTCCACCCCCCGGACCAATTCCTCGTGGCCATCCTTCACGAACAGCTTCCGGACCACCCGCGGACGCACTTTCAGTGTCTGCACCCCCGCGGAGGCCGTGTTGGTCTCACCGGAAACCATCTCTTCGAAAATTAGTCCATAATCCTTGCCCGCCTTGCGGCATTCATCGACGAGTTGCTTCCGAAGTGCGGCATAAGAAACCGGTGCATCGGAGGTGACGAAGAGGGAGCCCATGCGGCTGACCGGCTGGCTCCAGATGTCGGCACGTCCATGACCATTGGAGACCTTATGAGTTTTGATCGGCGTCCGGCCCATGAGGAATCCTTTGAGAATCCCCCTTTCGACCAACGACACGCGCTGCGCGGGAACGCCTTCTTCGTCGAAGTCATACTCGCCGTACAGCTCGGTCTTCCCCACTTTGTCCGCGGTCGGATCGTCATAGACGCTCAGAAAATCGGGGATGATCCGCGACCCAACCTTGTCCTTGAAGGTATGTCCTTCGGAATCGCGCCGCATCCGGTGACCCTCCAAACGATGTCCGAGTCCTTCGTGGAAAAAGACACCGGACGCCCCGCTCTTGATGATCGCCGGGCCGGTATACGGCTCCATCACCGGCGCCTCGCGCAAGGCCAAGAGCAGATCAATCAGGGAATCGGTGGCCAAAACGAGGCCGCTCGAATCAGGCAACTCGCCGTAGTGGTGCGACTTGAAGACGCGTTCCAACTCGAGCGGCATACCGTCCTCGGCGCGCACGTCAGCCGAGATCGCCATCGAGTAATTGTGCTGCCCGGTGCGTACGCGGGTCCCCTCCGTCGTCACCAGGTAACGGGCCTGGGAAATCGCTTTGAAGTCGACGGTAGAATTATAAATCAACGGCTGCGCCTTGAACCGGGCCGAGATCGCGCGCACCAGATTCTCCCAGCGCTTGCGATCGACCTTAAGCGAATCGATCGGATCCAGCCGCTTGACCGGTTCGATCTTGGAGAAATCCTCCGGCTGATCTTCCTGAGTCACTTTCTGGATGCTTCGGCCGCGTTTGCCAATGTAGTCCTCGAGGGCACGCTTGTATTGGTAGTCGGTGAGCAGCCAGAGCTTCTGCCGCATGGCGGTGATGTCGTTGTCCACCGGCGCATAGGCGCGCGCGAACACGTACGCGTCATCATCGTGCGGGTCGTAATAGAATCCCTCGTCATCCGAGGTGTTGTCTTCCTTGTAATCGCCAACGCGGACGTCGACAGCAACACCGCGATACGAGTCTCCCCCGGCCGTCTCGAGCGCTCCGTAGGATCCGCGCACCGACATCGATTTGACATCGGTCAGCCGGTAGGAGATGAAATACGGCTTCTCGAAGTCCTTCATCACCAGACGAGACGCGGAGCGATCCAGCTCGCCGGTCAAGCCTTTGAGGATCGGATCGTCGGTCTCTTCCTCGGAACGGGCGATCGGAAACGCGAAGACCACTGTGGCCAAAAGCACGATAGCCGGAATCATCCGGCGGGCCAGGATATTACCCATCAATTCCTCCCTGAAAGTTCATCAAGATACTCTGCTTAGCCGCGTTGTCTTCCTGATACAAGGGCGGTAAGGACACCAGGTGCATCAGGATCACGCTTGATACGCATTGCCGGCCAAATTGGACGAGAATTCCCTGGCTGAGTGAGTGGGATGAGTCGTGCGGCCGTCAACGGGCCCTTTTTCTCGGCGCCATTGAGCGTTCCCTGGGCCTTGTCCGCCGGGAGGTGCCACGCTTGGCCAGTTCGAGACGCAAGAGCTTCTCCAGACTGGCACGGGAGGGATCAAAGCTCAAGAGCGCCGCTTCAAACACCTCATCGACGGTATCGACCGGAATATAGGTCATTTCCTTGGAGATCAATCGCGGCACGTCCTTGAGATCCTTCACGTTCTGGCGCGGCACGATCATCTTATGGATGCCGACACGATGCGCCGCGGCGACTTTCTCTTTGATCCCGCCCACCGGCAGCACTTTGCCGCGCAACGATACTTCGCCGGTCATCGCGATATCGTTGCGGATGGCACGGTCGGACATCACGGAAGCGATCACCAGGGAGACGGTGATGCCCGCAGACGGTCCGTCTTTCGGAATAGCTCCCGACGGGAAATGCACGTGAATGTCATAGCTGCCGAAATCGGTGTGCGCGATCCCCAGCCATTCGGCCCGGGAACGCACATAGGAGTGGGCCGCCTGGATCGATTCCCGCATCACGTCGCCGAGTGATCCCGTCGAGATCACATTGCCCGAACCGCGCATTTTGAGCGCTTCGATCAACATGATATCGCCACCGGTCTGGGTCCAGGCCACGCCCATCGCAACGCCGATTTCGGGTTTGAGTTCCGCCTTCTCCGGCACAAAGATCGGAGTACCGAGGAATTTCTCGATTTGCTGCGCGCCGACGCGGACAAAACCGCGCTGGCCACTGGCACGCTGGGCGGCAATGTTGCGGCAGATGACCTCAAGCGCCTTGTCGAGATTCGACAAGCCCGCTTCCATCGTGTACTCGCGAATGATTTTGTGGACGGCCGAGACGGTCAGCCCGAATTCCTCGGGTGAGAGGTTGTGGGCCGCAAGCTGCCGTGGCCAAAGATGCTTGAAGGTGATCTCGACCTTTTCTTCTTCGAGATAACCCGGCATCTCGATAAACTCCATGCGCTCGATCATCATCTCCGGGATATCCTCCGGATCGGTGGCCGTGCACACGAAAAGACATGAGGACAAATCGTACGGGAATCCCAGGTACGAATCCCAGAATTCCTTATTCAGCGTGGGATCGAAGATCTCCAGAACAATGGCCGAGAGGTCGGGCCGGTCGCTCGAACCACCCAAGCGATCCACTCCCTCGAGCAGACAGACGGGATTGACGACCTCGATGGCACGCAGTTGCCGCAGCAACCGTCCGGGCATGGCGCCGGGGAGTGTCCGGCGGTTCCCTTTGAGCGCCGACTCTGAACGCAGAACACCCAGATTCAACGTGATCGCGGGCCGGCGCAGCGCCTGGGCAATCGCTTTCCCCAATTGGGTCTTGCCAATACCAGACGCACCGATCAGACAAATGGCATTGCGCGGCGCATGGCCGGTACGGTGCAGGACTGACAGATACTCGCCAATGCGCTCCTTGGCGCGCCGCTGTCCGTAGAACTGATCATCCAGCACGCGCCGGATACCGGCGCTCTCGGTACGTTCATGAACTGTGGCCGTCCACGGGATGTGAATCAGCCAGTCGATATAGTTGCGAATCTCCGCATACTCCGCCGAGGCAATCGAGATCAGACGCAGCCGTTCGAGTTCGGCGCGTGCCCGCCTGGCGACCGTTGGTGGCAGGGCCGCATCGGCGATTTCGTTAGCCAGTTGATCAAGTTCATTGACGCCCGGCTCGATCGACTCAAGCTCACGCCGGACTTCGGTCAATTGGGCGCGGAGGAAATCCGCCCGCTGCCGCCGCTCCAACGAGGCCATGACCCGGCGCTGCAAATCATTGCCAGTCTCAACCTCGATCACCTGGCGATGGAGGAATTCGGCCAGCAGGTCCAGCCGCGCCGATGGATCGATCGCCTGAACCAGACGCCATCTTTCTTCAAGTTTCAAATGGACAATACCGCCGACCAGATCGGAAAACCGACCGGCGCGCTCTCTCGCCAGATCGACCAGTT
Organism: Candidatus Zixiibacteriota bacterium; assembly: GCA_016235085.1. Taxonomy (GTDB): domain Bacteria; phylum Zixibacteria; class MSB-5A5; order WJJR01; family WJJR01; genus JACRMA01. The sequence continues at coordinate 30,180 of JACRMA010000061.1, read as the reverse complement.
GGAGCAAATCGGCGGGATACTTCCCGGATTTGCGAATCAGTTCATCGAGAAGTTTCTGGCAGTCGCGAACTTTTTCGTCGGCACCGGGAAACGGATCGTCCGGCTCTTTGATCGGTTCGATGCGAACTCTGATTCCGCTGTCGACGCCGGCCATGCCCACCAAATGCGCGCGGCACAGGCCCTCGAGATCGACGCGCATCCCGCCGCTTCCCAGTGAGCGGGAGGACAGATGCCGCACCACGACGCCAACGCTCGGAAGGTCAAGATCCTCCTCGCTCGGCGACGTCTCCGTCGGAGCCCAAATGCTCCAAAGAATCGACGTCGACTTGTCGCTTTTCGCCAGGAGTTCCAGTGTCTGCGGGGCGGTGACAACGGCGGAGATGACGGACAGGGGAAGCGGAACATCCCCCTGCAGCACCAGCAGTGGCAGCTCGCTGGGAATACTCGCCAGATCGATCGAGGCGCTGCGAATCTTGCGGGAATCGGTGTTGCCTTCAACCATATCGCCTTGACGGTATCAGAGTGTTGGGGTCCCACCAACGTCCGTTAACGCACTCTCCACCTATATAACTCAGATCGGACGGCAGGAGCTTTGCGCGCAGGCTGCCGTCCCCGTCCCCAAGATCGTGACAAAATCTGAGGGATTCAACCCTGAAGTCATTCTTGAGAAAACTCTTCCAATGCGATAACAAGCAATGAGTTACAGGAATAAGAATCGCGGGCGCATTGGACCACGCGCCCGCGATTATCGATTTCGGGATTGTCAGGCTGGCTGTAATGCGACGTTGGCTGCATGAAGGCCCTTGGGACCTTCAACCAGATCAAACGAAACCGTCTCCCCTTCGCGCAAAGTCTTGAACCCATCGCGTTGGATCGCAGAGAAGTGAACAAAGATATCCTTGTCCGAACCCTCCTGCGTGATGAATCCGTAACCCTTGGCGTCGTTAAACCACTTCACCTTCCCGCTCGGCAAGTAAGTCACCACCTTTCCTGGAAAGAAGGTTAATGCCATTTGGAACACGACTGGACACAAACGTTCTCGGAAGAATCAGCTGGCGCGACTTCAACTTCACCTCTTTACGCCTCGACTCCCTTAGAGAATTGGTAGGGCCAATCGCCAGGGGGAACGCACATCGATTTGTGCTACCAACAACGAGCCAACATCCGTCAGCTATTTTGCATTTTAGGCACGCATCATGATCTTGTCAAGCCAATAGTCTGCCGCGGCGCACGAGTGAGCGCGATGGCGGGAATGTCCCTTAAGTCGCGACTATCGGAACAGACCGAAAGCGAATTTCGAGATATTCGAATTGGCTACTTAATATCAATCTGACCTTTGAGGAATTCGAAAGCGATCGGTCTGCCTTGCGCGTCGATCATCTGCGTTCGGCCGCGCGGATAGTATCTGGTACTGTCAATCGCCGTCGACGTACCCGAGGATCCCACTGCGGTGAAATACAATGTTGCCCACGCTCCCTCACCGGGCGCAACCGCGGGCTCCGTTAGCGGCAAGACGGCCAGCAGCACACGGCCCAAGACCGGATCGGCCGTGGCGGTCTTGACAGCAATGGACTTGGCCCGCCCGTTATTCCAGGAAACGGAATCGAATCGGGCGATCGCGGGATTCCAACCGATGACAACCGACAACGCGGCGACCGGCGTTGTGTTACCAATCTCAAGCGACATCACACTGTTGGCGCCTTGCGCGGTGCTGACTTTTTGCAGGCTGATGTGATTTGAGACCCGCGGGCTCGCGCTTTCACGGCTGCATCCCATGCCGAGAATTGCGCACGCGATGGCCGCAGAGGCGATCCCCGCAAACAGGCGCCGTTGACATGGGGGAGTCGGCTTACGCGTCTGAGCTTCGTGAATGCAACTGGGCGCCGCACTCATTCGATCGGCTCTCTGACCCGGAAGTTTGGATTTCATGGCAGTCCTTTTCACTTCGCCGTCACGCGGTCACGAGGTTCATTCGGGACACAGTGTGCACGGTGGTGGCAGTTCATGGCGATAGATGTAATTGATGATCAACACCAAGTCCGCAAGGTCAACCGCTCCGTCACAATTGTAGTCACCTTTGTAGGCACGCTCCACAGTGTATGGACACGGACCGTTACATGGGATCATGCAAGGAACAGGTACTCCCCCCGTAGGCGGCACCGGGGCAACCAAATAGCACATCCAGCTATCAGCGTCTTCCGTGTTCACCAGCCCGTCACAGTTGAAGTCCGCACTGTTGTCCGGCGAACAGTCACATGGCGCGCGCAGATCACCCGCACCAAAACAGAGCACTGAGGCCTCGCACGTCGCGGCCCCGCGGCAGGTGGCATATCCAGCACAAGTCGGGTTCACGACACAGGTGACATTGCTGCAGGTCAGGTACGAAGCGCAGGTCGGCATGCAGGTCGCCCCGTCGAGGCAGGTTGGCGATCCCTGACATGTCACGTTTTCGACGCACGTCGGTGAGCACATGGTGGCGGTGCAAGTCGCGCCCAGCATGCAACTGGCCATTCCGGCACACGTGACACTGCCGAAGCACGTGGCGGCGCCGGGACAAGTCTGTTCATTGTGGCACGTGGCTGAGCAGATGGTTACCAGACACGTCGACGCGCCCATGCAGGTCGATTGCCCGGCGCACGTCACGCCGCCGGTGCAAGTCGGCTGCGGGGCGCAAGTGATCGTTCCGGCGCACGTCTGGAAGCCGGGACAGGACGCGGCTCTGGCACACGTGGCGACACCTGTACACGTCGGCTGCGGCGCGCATGAGTTGGTCCCGAAACAAGTCGTGGTCCCTGGGCAACTCGGCTGGCCGGCACAGGTGCTGCCACCGGCGCACGATACCGTGGCAAGGCAAGTGGGTGCGGAAACACATGTGCTCGTTCCGAAACACGTGGTGGAGCCTGGACACGTCGCCGCATCACTACAGGTCATTTGCTCATTGCAGGTGATCGTGCAGGTGATTCCGCAAGTCGCGGTGCCGTTACATGTCTCCCCGCCGGCACAAGTGGGAAATCCTTCACAGGTCGCCAGGCCGGCACAAGTCTGAGTACCGACACACGTGGCCGCGCCAGCACAAGTCGCCCCGGAGCATGTGGGGAACGAGGCGCAAGTGGCTTGGGGCAGGCAGGTGGCGGCCCCGGGGCATGTCGAGGAACCGGGGCAGGTTGTCGCACCGATGCATGTCGCCTGGCCTGTACAGGTGAAATTGCAGGTGATAGCACACGTCGCCGAGCCGCTGCATGTTGATCCACCGCCGCAGGTCAGGAATCCGCTGCAGGTGGCGAGTCCGGGACAGGTGTTGGCGCCCAGGCACGTCGATGGCCCGACACAGGTGGCGCCGCCAGCGCAAGTCTGGAATCCGGCACACGTCACCTGGGTGATACAGGTGATCGTGCCCAGACATGTCTCGGTTCCGGGACAGGTCGGCCGGCCGGCGCAGGTGATTCCATTTACGCAGGTGGGACACGCGGTGCACGTCGGCCAGACACCGCACGTGGCTGTACCCACGCAGGTGGCGGAGCCGGGGCAGGTCGTGAAGCCGACGCAGGTCGGCTGGCCGCTGCAGGTAAAGTCGCAGGTGATCAAACACGTCGGTCCGCCATTACAGGTCGCAGCCACACCGGTGCAGGTTGGGAAATTGTTGCAGGTCACCGATCCCGGACAGGTTATCGCACCGTTGCACGTCACCTGATTCGTGCATGTTGAAAACGCGATGCAAGTTGGAGATGGACTGCAGAGGGGGATGGGCGGGCAAGACATCAAACCGACACAAGTGTAAGAGTTCAGGCACGTTGGTGATCCCACGCAGGTGGAGGACCCGGCGCACGTTGCCTCGTGGCTGCACGTCGGACCGCCGGGACACGTCAGTGTACACGTTATCGATCCGGTGCAAGTCGTCCCGCCGAAACAGGTGGAAGCTCCTTCACAAGTCATGAGCCCGGCGCATGTGGCTGCCCCGGGACAGGTGGATTGCCCCTGGCAGGTTGTGGTTCCCGCGCAGGTCAGGAATCCGGAGCAAGTCATCTGTCCGGCGCACGTCTCCCGGAGCAAGTCGCCTGACCGGAACACGTAAATGTGCAGGTGATGGCACAGGTCGCGGCGCCGTCACAGGTCGCCGCACCGTGGCAGGTCGAGAATCCTTCGCAGGTTGGCAATCCCGGGCAGGTGCGCGACGCGACACAAGTTGGCTGTCCCGGACAGGTGGTCTCACCGGAACAGGTGACAGCGTCACTGCATGTCGGTTGCGGGGCGCAGGTGATCACGCCTGAACAGGTTGCAGAACCCGGACAGGACGTAGCGCCGGGGCAGGTCGGCTGCGTGTTACAGGTGAAACTGCAAGTAATCGCGCACGTGGCAGAACCGTCACACGTCGCCCCCCCCGCACACGACGCCATTCCGGGGCAAGTTAGGAGGCCCGCGCAGGTCTGAGCCCCGATACACGTCGGCTGTCCGGGACAGGTCGCCACCCCCCTACAAGTTTGGAATCCGGCGCATGTGGCTTCCCCAGCGCAGGTCGGCGGTGCGCAAGTGGCCGCTCCCGCGCACGTGGTTGTCCCAACGCAGGTCGGGCCTCCTTGGCATGTGGCGAAACCGCCGCAAGTATAACTCCCTTCGCATGTCGGCTGGGGAGCACAAGTGCTCGTGCCAAAACAGGTGGCGGACCCGGTGCAAGTTGACTGTCCACTACATGTGGCTCCGCCCGCGCAGGTCGGGAATCCGGCGCAGGTCGCCTGCGCGCAGGTGTTCGTACCGAAACAGGTGGTTGTGCCGGGGCATGTTGTCGAGCCGGGGCAGGTCGCCTGACTGTGGCAGGTGAAATCGCACGTCAGCACGCACGTAGCTGTCCCGCTGCAGGTCGCACCGCCGCCGCATGTCGGGAATCCGGAACAGGTAGGCAATCCAGGGCATGTCCCCGCACCAAGACAAGTCGTCTGCCCGACACAGGTGGCCCCACCCTCGCACGTCGGGAATCCGGCGCATGTCACCTGCGGCACGCACGTGATGGTGCCAGGACAAGTCGAGGTTCCGGGACATGTCGTGGTACCCGAGCATGTGGCCATACCGTTGCAAGTGAAATTGCAGGTGATGCTGCACGTCGCCGTACCATCACACGTCGGGGAACTCGCACAACTAGCAAACGAAACACAGGTTGGTTGCCCCGGACAAGTCAGAGCTCCAATGCACGTGCTTTGACCAACGCACGTCACTTCGCCGGAGCACGTCGCAAACCCGACGCAAGTCACCTGCCCCTCGCACGTGATTGTGCCCTCACAACTCGCAGATCCCGGGCAGGTCGCTTGGCCGATGCAGGTCGCCCCCCCAGCACAAGTCGGGAATCCAGAGCAGGTCGCGGATTCGCAGGTTAGCGTGCCGAAGCATGTGGCAGCACCCGGACATGTTGCGTGTCCGACACAGGTCACCCCTCCCTCACAGGTGGGGAATCCCGAGCAAGTTGCGTTCGAGCAAGTCGACGTTCCGTAACACGTCGCTGTCCCCGGGCAGGAAGAGAAACCGGAACAGGTTGGCTGACTCGCGCACGTGACCAGGCAAGTGACGGCGCAGGTGGCCACGCCGTCGCAGGTCACCCCTCCCGCACACGTCAGGAAGCCGATGCATGTTGGAAGTCCCGGGCAGGTCTGTGTTCCAATGCACGTTGTCTGCCCAAGGCACGTCACTCCGCCTTCACAGGTTGGGAAGCCCTCGCAGGTGGCGCTCTTACAGGTGTTGGTTCCAAGGCAGGTGGCGGTTCCGGGACAACTCGCTGTTCCCACGCAAGTCGGCAGGCCATTGCAAGTGATGTTGCATGTGATGCCGCAGGTGGCGGCGCCGACACAGGTCGCGGCCTCGCTGCACGTGGCGAATCCGGCACAGGTGATCGCCCCTTCGCACGTCGGCAAGCCGGCACAAGTCGCTTGAGTCACGCAGGTATTTGTGCCGGGGCATGTCGACTGGCCGGAGCACGTTATTCCACCAGCGCACGTGGCCACCCCTGTACACGTCGCCTGGGTCAGGCATGTGCTTGTGCCCGGACATGTCGGTTGACCGGAACACGTGGCACCACCCGCACATGTCAGGAATGGGGCGCACGTGCTTGTCCCGACGCAGGTGGCTGCGCCCGGACATGTGGCTGCCTCCGCGCACGTGATCACACCGACGCACGTCGGCTGCGGGGCGCAGGTACTCGTGCCCGCACACGTGCCTGTACCGGGACACGTGGGTTGCCCGGCACAGGTATTTCCACCGGTGCACGTGACCATGCTCGCACAAGTTACCAGTGGAGCACAAGTACTTGTGCCCCCGCAAGTGCTCGTACCGGGACACGTTGCCTGTCCCGAACAGGTCGCTCCGCCTGGGCATGTTGCGACAGCCGCACAGGTTGCTTGTGGCGCACAAGTATTGGTACCGGGGCATGTGGCCACACCCAGACAAGTCGTCCCCGAGGCGCACGTGGCGACTCCGGCGCAAGTGGGAAGCGGCGCGCAAGTCTCGGTTCCAACGCAGGTATGAGTCCCGGGACAGGTTGCCTGGCCCGAGCACGTCGTACCACCCGCACAAGTCGGAACACCTGCGCAGGTCAATTCCGGGGCGCATGTCGTCGTTCCCAAGCAAGTGGCTTGGCCGGTACAGGTCGCTCCTCCCGCGCACGTGAGAACCCCGGCACACGTGGGCTGAGGTGCACAGGTAGAGGTTCCCTCGCAAGTGGCCGAGCCGGGACAAGTGCTCGCCGCCGCGCAAGTCGGCACGCCGGCACAAGTCAACTGCGGCGCGCATGTACTAGTTCCGATACAGGTCGAAGTGCCAGGACAAGTTGCCCCACCAGCACACGTAGTACTTCCTCCGCATGTCGCACCTGCGCAGGTTATCTGCGGAGCACACGTGCTCGTCCCGGCACAGGTCGACTGCCCGGCACATGTCTCCCCTCCGGCGCATGTCACGACCCCAGCACAGGTCAATTCGGGAGCGCATGTCGCGGTCCCCACGCATGTTTCGGAACCCGGGCAGGTCACCGCGCCTCCGCAGGTGCTGGTCTTCCCGCACGTGGGGACACCCGCACAGGTTGGTTGCGGCGAACAAGTCGCGGTCCCATTGCAAGTCGCGGTCCCGGGGCAGGTGAAAGTCCCCGCGCACGTGGCGAAACCGACGCAGGTCAGACTGGCCTGGCAGGTCGCTTGGGGCAAGCACGTGCTGGTTCCGGGACAAGTCTTCTCGCCGGCGCATGTCGGCTGCCCGGAGCACGTTGTCCCCCCAGCACACGTCGGTACACCAGCGCAGGTGGCTTGCGGTGCACAAGTGGAAGTACCAGGACACGTGGCCTGGCCAGAGCATGTGGCTCCCCCCGCGCACGTCACCACACCGCTGCATGTGGGCTGCGGTGCGCAGGTGCTGGTTCCGGCACACGACGCAGTACCAGGACATGTGGCCTGGCCCGAGCAAGTGGCTCCGCCGGCGCACGTCGGTACACCGCTGCACGTCACTTCCGGGGCACAGGTGCTGGTTCCGGCACAAGATGCAGTTCCCGGACAGGTTGCCTGGCCGGAGCATGTGAGCCCACCGGCACAGGTGACGACACCCACACAGGTCGCCTGCGGCGCGCACGTACTGGTGCCGGGACATGTGGACTGCCCCGAACAGGTAAGTTGACCACCACAGGTTGGGAAATTCGCACAAGTCACCGCACCGCATGTCCGCGAACCTGAACACGTCGAGACTCCAGCGCAGGTCGCTCCACCCGCACATGTAACAACGCCCTCACAGGTTGGCTGCGGGGCGCAAGTACTGGTGCCGGGACATGATGCGGTGCCGGGACAACTCGCCCAACCAGCGCAGGTCAATACACCGGCGCAGGTCGGCTGCGGGGCACAGGTGCTGGTTCCAGGACACGACGATGTGCCGGGGCAGGTTGGTTTGCCGGCGCAAGTGGCCTGCCCGCCGCAGGTGATCCAACTGGCGCAGGTCTCTGTTCCGCAGGTGCTGGTGCCCGGACAAGTTGACGTACCCGCGCATGTGGCGGTTCCCGCACACGTTGGCCACCCCGGACAACTAACTTGACCCGCACAGGTCGGATTTCCATCGAAAGTTATCCTCGCCCCTGCGGGAGAGTATACAACGCTCCCAATGTTCGCCGGAGGGACGCTCTGCTGGGCTACGAATTGAGGACTTGGAGCGGGGGCTTGCGCTACGGGGGTTGGGATCACCGCCTTCGCAGTTGCCTGATCAATCGGCGCCACAGGCAATTTCGCCGTGGCCGCAGGACTGTCGTCGGACTTGAACCGCGAGATGCTCGTTGCAAGACTATGCTTGAAGAGCGGCGATGGAGCAGGGTCACTTGCTGCGCTCGCGACGGAGACAGAAAGGATGGTTAGAAGCTGCGCCACGGACTGCCGCAGGTGCCGGCATACACCGGTGCCACGGGACATCATCATCGGTATCTCCGATTCGCTGAAGTGCACAAACTTGTGGAATAGGGCAGCGGCAATGCGCCACTTGCTCTGGCGCCAGATTAACAACAGAGACTACGCCTGTCAAGAGTTTTTTTGTGCGGATTCAAAAAAGTTGGGGGCGTCCGGTTCAGACTACCGTGATTCCGCGCGGCCGGTCAGGCGCACGATGATGATGGAGATTTCATAAAGCGCATACAACGGCACCGCCAGCATCAACTGTGAGAAGACATCGGGGGAGGGTGTCGCAATGGCCGCTACTATCAGAATAGCAATGAGCGCGATGCGGCGCCCCCGGCACAGCATCCGGCTGTTGATGATTCCCACACGGCCGAGGAAGTAGGAGATGATCGGCAGTTCGAAGACCACGCCGAACGAGATGGTCATCCAGCCCACGAAGCTGATGTACTTGCTGACCTGGATCATGGGCTGAAGTTTGTCGGTTGCGTACGACATCAAAAACTCGATCCCCACCGGCATGACGAGAACAAAGCAGAACGTGGCGCCCGCAACGAAGAAGAGTGTCGCGAACACGACCACGGGAATCACCATTCTGACTTCCGATGCGTACAAACCGGGTACGACAAATTTCCAGCCCTGATAGAAAAGCACCGGCAATGCCAGAATCACCCCGGCAAACAACGCCAACTTGATCCGCACGGAGAACGCTTCACCGATGCCGATGAAGTAGATCTTGTCGATTGGCTTCGTGAGGACTTCGAGCATCCAGTCGGAGAAGAAGAACGCGACAATCGACATCACGAGGACCGCGGCGACAGACTTGATCAAACGCCAGCGGAGCTCTTCCAGATGCTCCCAGAAACTCATTTCACGCGGGTCGTTCGGCATAGCTCGGCAGATGACGGGGAATCGTTCAACTCAAGATCAACGGGAGGCGGTATCTGGGGAGGGCGAGGCTCCTGCCGAGCCTTGTTTCCGTGCGGGAACAAGGCTCGGCGGGAGCCTCGCCCTCCCACTCGTCCCCGCGTGCCCACCGGCAATCATTCATTCCAGCATCCGTTTCAATTCCTCGACGAACTGGGTCTTGTCCTGAAATTTGCGATAGACCGAAGCGAAGCGGACATAGGCCACTTCGTCGACCTCACGTAAGATATCCATCACGACCTCGCCGATCTGTTTCGAGGGAATCTCCCCTTTCGACAGCGAATAGATGCGCTTCTCGACCTCGTCGACGATGGCTTCGATCTTCTTGACTCCGATCGGACGTTTCTTGCACGCCAGCCGGATTCCCTCGATCAGCTTGCTGCGGTCGAACGGTTCCTGACGGCCATCGTTCTTGACCACCATCAACTCGACTTTTTCCACATATTCGTAGGTGGTGAACCGTTCCTTGCAGCGAAGGCATTCACGGCGCCGGCGGACGCCGGTTCCCTCGCGAACCGAGCGGGAATCGACGACACGATCTTCTTCGAATCCGCAAAACGGACACTTCATTTGCCGGCCCCCTGTAGACGAACCACAACGCGATCTCCCCTGCCGCGTCCCGACTGTGCCGCGGCGGAACCCTGGCGGCACGCGATCTCGATCAATCCGGCGCCATTGATCACCGCCCCCAATCGTCCCCGAATGTCCTCATAGCTCCGTGCGAACGGCGCGGGATCGGTGGCGATCCGGTGTCTTCCCGGCATCGCCGTGTGGGCGGCGGGTAGGATGACCTGAAAGGCGCGCTCACCGCATAGATCCGCCACCATCGTGAGCGGCACATTGCTGATGAGGTTGCCGAAGTGATCCACGATCAAGACTTCCCCTTCAATGGTGTCGTCGCCGCGCTGCGGCTTTGGCCAGCGCAAGATCACCGGATTGGTGATCTCCGGGCCAATCATCGCGGGATCGACGCCGGCCGCCAGATGCGCCGCGACCGGGGCGAACAAATCCCGCCCATCGAAGGTAACGCCCAGGGGCGCGATGCGATAGGCCGGATTTTCCAACGCCCGCCAGACCAGATCGGACGATTCTCTGGTCGCCCATGTGAGGATGCCATTGTCAGGTCCAACGAAAGTCCCATGACCGGTTGTCGCCATCACCGCCCGTCGTGCACTCCCGACCCCGGGATCGACGACTGCAATATGGATCGCATCTTTGGGGTAGAACGGCGCCGACTGGCACAGCGCCCACGCACCGCGCGGGACATCGTGCGCAGGGATTCCCGAATTGACGCCGATCACTTCCGCGTCAGGACAGATCGACTTGATCACACCGATCATCGCCGCAACGGTGCCGTCGGCTGTACCGAAGTCGGTGGTGAGGGTGATGAGGGGGTGGGAGTTCAACCGGTCGCTCACTCGGTGGTTGATGACTGCGCGGCCATCCGCACGGTGCTTTCCAGCCAGTCAAGATACTGTACCGCCCCTCCGCTGACCGGCAGAACAATCACCTCGGGGCATTCGTAAGACGACATGGAGCGGATCGTCTCCTCCACTTTGCCGGCGGCGTTGCTCCGAGTCTTGATGATGAGAAGCACTTCGCTCGCCTGCTCAATCTTTCCCTTCCATTGAAAGATCGAGGTGACCTTGTCGATCAGATTGACGCATGCGGCCGTGCCGTCGGTGACGAGGCGGGTGGCAATCGCCTCGGCCTCTTCCCGGCTGGCGCAGGTGGACAAGACGACCGCGTAGCGGGATGCTTACATTATTGCTCCAAGCTATGACCGAGCTGCCGTTCGATACTCTTGGTCTTGGAGCGAATTCTGCCCGACTCGTCACCGCGGTCGTCGATGAGAATCTTCGAGGTCACACGGTGGTGCGACTTCTTCATGGTCGCGTGACAAAGCTTGAGCAGGTCAAACACCTGGTCGGGGGGCCCCTCGATGATGGTGCCCATCGACGTCAGTTGATACTCCAATCCGCTGTTGGCAATCAGTTCGACAATTGGGGCGACGGCCTTCGAGACTGATTCGCCCTCACCGAGGGGAGAAATGGAGAAGAAGATTAACATGGTTTATGAATCCGCCTCGCGCGCCGAACCGCCCTCACCCCTGCCCGCACGGCGGGAGAGGGAGCCCGCCTGCCATGAAACTCAACAGTCATTCCCAACCTGCGCTCCTCTCCCCACTCCCGTTTTGGGGGCCGGGGGTGAGGGCGTCTCTACGCTACCGACATTCTCCGTTCATACAGCGGGAACCGCTTGCACAGCGCCAGCACATCGGATGCGACCGATTCCTCTGCCGACGTATCACCGAGCTTTGAAATCACACGGTGGATGAAATCGGCGATTGCCTTCATCTCTGCTTCTTTCATCCCGCGCGTCGTTACTGCCGGTGTGCCGATGCGAATTCCAGATGTAACGAGCGGTTTCTGGGGATCGAACGGCACCGTGTTTTTGTTGACGGTGATTCGCGCCCGATCCAACGCCTGCTCGACCGCTTTGCCTGTGATACCCTTGTCGATGAACGAGACCAGCATCAAGTGCGTATCGGTCCCGCCGGAAACGATGTGGTATCCGTGGGAGGCCAACCGCTCGGCCATCGCCTTGGCATTGGCGATGATCTGGCGTTGGTAATCTTTGAAGCCCGGTTCGAGTGCCTCCTTGAATGCTACGGCCTTGGCGGCGATGACATGCATGAGCGGTCCGCCCTGTATGCCGGGCATAACCATGGTGTCGAGGTCTTTCGCGTACTTCTCCTTGCACATGATCATCCCGCCGCGGGGGCCGCGCAGTGTCTTGTGTGTCGTGGTGGTCACGAAATCGGCCACGGGCACCGGTGACGGGTGCAATCCGGCGACAATCAGCCCGGCGATGTGGGCGATGTCGACCATCAGGTACGCCCCACAGGCATCGGCGGCTTCACGGAATCTATTGAAGTCGAGTGTTCGTGGATACGCCGAGGCGCCGGCCACGATCATCTTCGGCTGAACCTCGCGGGCGCGCGCCACGAGCGCATCGTAATCAATCGTCTCGGTCTCTTTGGTCACGCCGTAGTCCGAGACCTGAAATAACTTCCCCGAGAAATTCAGCGGGTGGCCGTGCGTGAGATGCCCGCCGTGTGACAAATTCAATCCCAGGATTCGGTCACCGGGCTTAAGGACCGTCAGATAAGCCGCCATGTTTGCCTGCGACCCGGAATGCGGCTGAACATTGGCGTGTTCGCAGCCGAACAGTTGCTTGGCGCGGTCGCGGGCCAGATTCTCGGCCTGATCGACAAATTCGCAGCCGCCGTAGTAGCGGCGTCCGGGGTACCCTTCGGCGTATTTGTTTGTCATGACCCCGCCCAGCGCCTCGAGCACTGCTTCGGAGACGAAATTCTCGGATGCGATCAGCTCCAGCTTCTCGGCCTGCCGATGGGTTTCCCCCATGATGGCAGCGAACAATTCGGGATCATATTGGGATAGAGCGCTCATTGTCTTCTCCTCACGAAATCGTCCAAGGCAACCGTTTCACCGCAGTCGAGATACAACACAACGGCCGGCGGCGCAAGCGCGGACGGCGGGAAGTGACAGGGGCAAATCCGCCCTTCGCCGATCAAACACCCTGGCGGTCAGCGTCCAGCCATTCGCGGGCTTCGACGAGGGCGTCCTCGAGCGGGACTGCGCGTCCACCGGCGAATGCGGTTTCGTAAGCTTGGGGGCCCAGGGTCCTTTGTGCTTGCACGATCAGCGGCTGTATGAACAGTTCGTCCGCCCGGTCGGTCTTGAGTCCGGTCTTGTGGGTCAACTCCGCGGCCGCGCCGGCGTATCGCGCACCGCGCTGCCAGTCGCCGGAGGTTATCGCCAGCCCGGCAAGGCAGATGAGCACGCCAAAACCCAGACGCATGTGTCCGGTCTCACAGGCGATCTTGAGGCTTTCCAATAGTGCTTCGCTCGCCTGGCGGGTTTCGTCGGACATGACCAGGATTGCCGCCAGATTCAGCGAACCGATGGCGATCATCTCGGAGTCGCCTGACTGACGGGCCATGTTGAGACTCTCCGAGAAGAACCGGCCGGCTGCCCCCAGGTCACCCCGGACACGATAGATGTCTCCGAGATTGTTGAGCGCGGCACTGGCGCGACGGGTCATACCTGTTTCACGGCTGAGCGACAGCGACTCCTCCATGTACGCCTGCCCTGCCGTGAGATCGCCGATGGCGAGATGAACGATCCCCAGTTTCAACAAAGCGCTGGCGGCATATTCGTCCTCGCGCTTTGCGCGGGCGATCGACAGGCTCTGTTCCAGCAGCTCCCGTGCCTTGCTGTACTGGCCCGTGTAGTAGGCGAGCCAGCCGGATATCCGCAGAGCGCGAGCCTGTGGCAACGCAAACGACTCGGCGCCTGGACGCCGGCAGGCATTGAGCGTGGTGCGAAGTCCCAGATCGAAAAGCCCACGCGCCTCCCAGTAGCTGCCCAGTGACCAGACCAGGGCGAGCCCCTTTAGAACACCGTCATCGGCATGGTCACACCATTCGTGGGCGGTCAGCAGATTCTCCAATTCGCGATCCAGAAGGCGCAGGTACTCGTGCTGCTCGGGTCCGTCGAGCTTGGGGTCGGCGTCTTCAGCCAACTCCAGATAGTAATCGAGATGCCTCGTTCTTGCGGCTGCGGCGTCACCCTCGTCATCGATATGCTCCAGCGCAAACTGCCGCACTGTTTCAAGCATGGCATAACGCGGCAGTCCGGCTTCACGCTGGACCAAAACGAGGGATTTGTCGACGAGCCGTGTCAGCCGGTCGACCACGCCGAATTCATCCCGGCCTTCACCCGCCACGGCGATGGCTCCGTCGAGTGTCCACCCGCCGGCGAATACCGAGAGCAACCGGAACAGTCGCTGTTCCGCCGTGGCCAGCTGATCATAGCTCCATTGGATTGTCGCGCGGAGTGTCTGCTGACGCGGCAGGGCCTTTGTGCCTCCGGTCAGCAGCCGGAATCGGTCTTTGAGCATTGAGTGGATCTGTCCGAGCGAGAGAACACGCACCCGGGCCGCCGCCAATTCGATCGCCAGCGGGATGCCATCCAAGTGGCGGCAAATGTCGCACACCAACGATGTCGCGTCTTCGGACAACCGGAAATCCGGCTCGGCAATTGTAGCACGGTCCTCGAAGAGGCGCACCGATTCGGAATTCCGCGCCCTGGTCGGGTCGAGTTGCTCCTCGATCGACGGCACGGCGAGCGAGCGGACAACCAGCAGGTGCTCTCCCTCCACACCAAGGCCTTCTCGGCTTGTCACCAGCAGTTTCAGCCGTGCGGCCGACGCCAGGAGACAATCGGTCATGCCGGCGCATGCACCCAGCACCTGCTCGCAGTTGTCCAGGATCAGAAGGGCGCGTTTGCCTTTGAAGTGGTTTGCCAGTGTCTGGATCAGGGGAATGCCGGATTCCTCCCTGATCCCAAGCACAGATGCAATCGCCGATGGCGCGCGGTCGGGATCCTTCAAGGCGGCCAGATCGACATACCAGACACCGTCAGCGAAATCTTCCAGAACACGTTGCGCGAGCCGTATGGCCAGCCGTGTCTTGCCGCAGCCGCCGATACCAGTCAGCGTTAACAGCCGCGTCTCGCCAAGGAGCCGGGCGCACTCGGCCAGCTCCTTCTCGCGGCCCATAAAGCTCGTCCGCTCCGTGGGAATGTTGTTTGGGACCGGTGATCTCGGTGCCTCAACAATTCGCTTGGTTCCTTGGACATGCTCCAGCACACGCAGGATTTCACCGAAGTTGTCGGGCCGCTCCCCTACGCGTTTCGAGAGGCAGCGCGCCAGAAGGTCGCGGATGCCCGGCGGCGTTTGCGTGGGGAGTTCAGTCCACTCCGGCTCGTCGACGAGGACTGCCGCCATCGCGTCCATCCCCGTTTTGTGGCCAAACGCCCGGTGTCCGGCCAGGCATTCATAAAGGAGACAGCCAAACGCAAAGATATCAGTCCGGCGATCCTGCTCCTGGCCGAGGACCTGCTCCGGGCTCATGTAGCCCGGCGTACCGCCCAGAAATCCGGGACGCGACTGCGGCGGCCCGGATACAGGATCACATACGGCGCTCACCGGCCGGTGGCGCCGGGCCAGGCCAAAGTCCAGGACTTTCACCCCGCCCCGCCGGGTCAGGATCACGTTGGCAGGAGTCAGATCGCAGTGGATGATCCCGCAATCGTGCGCTGACTCCAACGCCTCGGCGATCCCAACACAGATTTCCAACGCTTCAGACAATTCAACGGCACCCAGCTTCAGCCGATCCGACAGCGGCTCGCCATCCACCAGCTCGAGGATCAGAAACCATTCGCCGGAGATCCCTTCCTCCACACCGTAGATGGCCCCGATATTCGCGTGATTCAAGGACGCCAGAAGCCGGGCTTCACGGGTAAACCTCTGGAGCTTGTCCAAATCGGTGGAGAACACGGCCGGAAGCGCCTTGATCGCGACTTCACGTTCCAACCGTGTGTCGCGGGCGCGATACACCTCGCCCATCCCGCCCTCACCCAACAGAGCGAGAATCTCATAGGAGCCGAGCTTGGTTCCAGGCGCGAGCGACACGTGAGTTCCCCGCGAAGGCCGGTGTACGAACTCAGCTTAGAGCGCCGATTGTACTGACTTCAATCTATACGAAACATCTCCGCCGGGTCGAGGGGAAATTGGGGAGTCAATCGCCGGTCGGCACTACCGTCGCGGGCTCGATCATCAGCGCCACGGTGCGTGTTTCCGCGCGCGTCCGGTGAAGCACACCATGCGGGACCATCAACCCCTGACGCGGGCCCAGCGCGATCGTCTGGCCTTCGAGATCCAGAAAGAGGCACCCCTCAATCACGTAGAAGAACTCGTCCTCGCGATCATGTTTATGCCAGTGGAACTCGCCTTTGAATACACCCAAACGAACCACGGAGTCGTTCACACGGCTCAGTGTCTGGTTCCACCAGGGCTCGGTGCACTCGTCGGCCAGTTGCCCAACTTCTACCACTTCGAGTGGTTCATACTTGATGTTGCTGTGAATCGAGTATTCCATAATTCCTCCCTGCTGTCCCCGATGCATTCACAGACCAATCAACGGTCATTTGGGGGATCATGATTATGGCGGGGAGGGCGATCCGCCGCGGCGGACTGCCGAGCCTTCTTCCCGCGCGGAAAGGTGGCTCGGCAGGAGCCTCGCCCTCCCAGTCACGACTTATGTTTCGCATGCGAGGTCCCTCGGACCTTCAGTATTGCATGCCGTCCGCATCTGGTTCACCCAGCACTGGTCCGTACGGAGCGCTGTCCATCCAGCGCCCGGCGGCGGAGAATACTGGAGCAATGGCAGCCGCGGCCCGGTGCACGGCACGTCTTGTAATCGTTGCTGACGTCAGATGCCGGAGGGCGGTATTGGAAGCGGCACGATTGCGCAGAGCCGCGGCACGGCGCGACGCGGCGAAATGATCGACTGCTGTCAATGCATCGCTACGAGATGCCGACTTGAGAGCACAATCGATCGCTCCGGCTGCCAGTATCGCATCCGGGATGCCGGAGTTGAGCCCGCGCGCACCAAATGGCGCGAACACATGGGCCGCCTCGCCACAAAGCAGGATGCGCCGGGAGTCATCGGAAAAGTTGTTGGCCACTGCCTGGCGGAAAATGTAAGTCGAGACCCAGGTAATGCGGCTGGCGTATTCCTCCGGCATGACCTCGGGCAGCCATGTGCGCGCGCCGTCGACGCCGCTGAATTTCTCCGGATCATCGGCAGGATGACATTGCAGATCGACACGCCAATGACCCGAGAACGGAACGAACAAGACATTGCGGCCATCGACGGCAGGATGTTCGTAATGGAATACCCGTTCGACCGGAAGTGGCTGCTCTGTGTCTTCCTTCGTGTCGACAATCACGAAGGCATTCGTGGTCTGCGGACCCTCCAGCCGCAACCCCGCCGTTTCACGCACGGGCGACCGCGAACCGTCGGCGGCAATGACGTATTGAGCTGTCAGTGAACCTCCCGTCGCAGCCGCAAGAGTCACCCGGTTGTTTGAGACGGAGGCGCTGACAATCGGTGTATTCCAGATGAATTCGACGCCGGCTTCGACGCAGGTCCGGTAAAGCAACCGCTCGGTGACGATTTGCGGCAGACTCGTTGCTCGCGGCATGACCCCGTCCGGGATCGGCGGGTAGGTGCGATGGTAGATCTCCCTGCCCCGGTAGAACGTGCGCTTCGTTCGCCATGTCAGGCCATAGCTGTTGAGTTCAAACCCAAGTCCGGGGTGAATCTTCTCCAAAAGCATGAGTGAGGCGCTGTGGATGAAGATCGCCCGGCTGCCGGGACGAATCCTTTCCTGCGCGCCGGCTTCGACAACAGTGGCGGGGCGTCCCAGTGCACGCAATGCGAGCGCGGCGGTCATTCCCACCGGGCCGGCACCGACGATGATGATGTCACTATCCGTCAAGCATCACCCGTTCGATTCGTGGGACAAGCGTGTCGGGAGGGCGAGGCTCCTGCCGAGCCTTTTTTCCGCGCGGGAAGAGGCTCGGCAGGAGCCTCGCCCTCCCTCTTCCTCACTCGGATACATCAAACACCTTAATG
>JACRMA010000061.1:0-12260 GCA_016235085.1 Candidatus Zixiibacteriota bacterium | reverse complement strand
CGCAGCGTGAATATATCCCTGGTGCGGCACCATTCGTCACCGCCCATCCGGCCCACGAGATGCAAAGCATCTGAACGCGGACGGGCGCCATCGAGGATGACATCGTCGGCGTAGATGCGCACGACCCGTCCCAAAATCAGCGAGTTGGTGCGAGCCTCAACATCTCCCAGTTCGACAATCTGCAACATGCGGCATTCAAAGGCCGCCGGAGATGCCGCCACGCGGCGCGGACGGACAGCCTCCGACTCAGCGCCGGCAATACCGAGTGCCTCCCACTCATTGATCTCGGCGGAAAACTCCGCACTCGTGGCATTGGCGAGCTTCGCCAGATCCTCGGTGACCACGTTCACCACGAATTCCCCGGTCTCGCGAATATTGCGCAACGTGTCCTTGTTCACTCCCTTGCGGCTCCCTGGACCGATGGCAACAGTCGGCGGGTAGAACGAGAACGCGTTGAAAAACGAAAACGGTGCGAGATTGGGCTGGCCCGCTGCGCTGATCGTAGAGACCCAGGCAATAGGACGCGGGTAAACCAGTCCATTGATCAGGCCGTGGAGCGTCGCACGATCCAGTGAGTTGGTGTCAAAGATCATACTGCCCGTTCGAACGTGTTCCGCAGAACACCAATCCCCTCCAGCGATATCTCAACTGAATCCCCCGGCTGGAGATACGACGGAGGTTTCATGCCTTCCCCGACACCACCCGGTGTCCCGGTGGCGATCAAATCACCGGGGCGCAGACTGATGATCCGGGACAGATCCGCAATCAGGGTTGGCACATCAAAAATCAGATCGGCGATCGGCGAACGTTGCCGCTCGGCACCGCTGACACGCGTCACGATTTCCCGGCTCCCCAAATCGGGCAGTTCGTCGAGAGTAACCACGGCGGGGCCGAATGGCGTGCATTCCTCCCAAGTCTTCCCCGCGAAGAATTGAATCGAGCGCTTCTGCCAATCGCGCATGGACACATCATTCAGGAGTGTGACACCGGCAACTGCGTCCCAGGCATTCGACGATGCGATATTCCGTCCGCCCTTGCCGATGACGACGGCCAATTCGCCCTCGTAGTCCACCGCCGGAGAATCTGACGGCATGATGATCGATGTATTCGGATTAGTCAGCGCGCGCGGCAGTTTGGCGAAATACGTTGGCACGGTGGGGAGCTGGCGTCCCATCTCGAGGACATGCTTCCGGTAATTCAACCCAACACAAACGACGGCGCCCGGCTCCAGCACCGGCCTCAGTGTCGGGCAGTTAGCTGGAACGGCGACGCGTGCGCGATTCGCCGACTCACGCCAATCACCGGGAGCGCGCAGCAGTGCGCCAACGTCGCCGTACGGACGGCCCTCACCATCGAGGACTATAAACCGGCCATCCGCTCGCTCGACCACCGCGACCGGTCCATTGGTTCCGAGGACTGTTGCCAAACGCATGAAGATTATCCCTGCCTTTTCTCAAATCGTTCCTGATAGAACCCCAGCGCCCGCAATGTCGGATCATCGGTAAAGGAGAACAGAATCGCAGGTTCCGAGGATGAATTGACATGTTCGTGAACTGCCCAACCCGGCAGGGCGAATGTATCGCGCGGCTGCCAGTGGATTGGTTTGCCGTCAATGATGGTGGTACCGCTCCCCTGCACGACGTGGTAGACCGCACTGGTCGTGTGGCGATGCGCCTCGGTGTGCAGGCCGGGTGCGAGCAACTGAGCAAAGCACGCCATGGTCGGCAGCACGGCTCCGCCGGTGATTGGATTGGAGTATTCGAAGATGATGCCGTCGGTGGGTGATCCGGCAACGCCGTCATTCAAGGCATCAATCAGAATACTTTCGGTCTGAATCCACGAGTACTTGGCCAACGGCGAGTAGTTCTTGGTCCAGTGCACCCACGTGGGGCGCAACTGGCCGTGCGCGTACAGCCGTTCGGACACGTCGTCGGGTCGCGTCAGCTTCTGCGTGGGCGTATCGATCTCATTGAAGAACGAACATTCCAGTCCGGTGACCAGCGGGAGGTCGAGTCCATCCAGCCAGATCATCGGTTCATCGGTGTCGTTGCCATGGTCATGCACCGCCCACGCCGCTGTGAGGACCAGATCGCCCGGCTCCATCAGCGCGCGTTCGCCATCCACTGCGGTGAACGCTCCCTGTCCCTCGATGACGAAGCGTATCGCGCTGGCGGAATGATAATGCGCCGGCGCGATTTCGTGCGGGAGCACCAGTTGCAGTCCGGCGTAGAGCCGTGAGGTCGCGGCAGGTTTCCCATCGAGACCGGGATTCTTGAGGATCAGCACGCGGCGTTGCGCCTCCTCGGCGGAGATCAGCCGTCCCGCCTCGATCAACCGCTCGCGAATCGGCGCATAGCGCCAGAGAAACGGAATCGCCTTCGTCTCCGGTTTCCGGAGCAACAGTCCCTTCTGTCGCCACAATGGATAGATATGGAGGGGAGACAACGTTTCTATGAATCGGTCCATCGATGCAGGTTCGGATTTCGCGGCCATGGTCATTCTCCTTCAGGTCGTCACCCACTTGGCGGTGACCTGTGTTCACCGCTTCCTTATATGCCGCACGCGTGGTGCGGCGATCAAGGAGATTCAATCGCACGACGCCGCGCGGCATGCGTAGGGGCGCCCCTGTGTGGGCGCCCGGTCGGATCGCGCGCCCAGACGGGGGGCGGTTGCGCGCACCGACGGAGGGGTTTGCGTGCCCCGGCCAGCGCGGTTGCTCGCCGGAACGGGGGCGGCCACACAGGGCCGCCCCTACGCGGGGAATGTCGCGTGCACCTCACCCATGCCATTTGAGCATCGCAGGGCGCGCCGGGCGGGGGTGGTGAGAGGAGTCGCCCGGCGCGTTCCTGCTGGGTCCCGGCTGAGCAGGCGTCAGCCGCGAACAGCACCGGCGGCAGTCGCCTCCGGGACTTCAATCAGCGAACCCGAACGGACATCGTAGATGTACCCGTAGATCGGAATCGTCTTGGGCACCAAGGGGTGATTCTTGATGCGTTTGACGTCCTCAATCACGCTCGAACGCTGATCGGCAATGGTCAGCCACTTGACAAAGCGGCCATCGGTTGACCCCGGTCCCTTGCCGGCATCGACCCAGCCGTTGCCATTGATCGAGGCGGTCTCCAGACTCTTGGAAAGCAGATCGGCGATGATGTCATCAGTGAATGTCTCCATGCCGCAATCGGAGTGGTGAATCACAAACCACTCGCGGGTGCCGAGCAACTTGTAGGAGATCACCAGCGAACGAATCGCATCGTCGCTCGCGCGTCCACCGGCGTTGCGGATGACATGGGCGTCGCCTTCGGCCAGGCCGGCGTACTTGGCCGGATCGAGACGCGCATCCATACAGGTGAGAATGGCAAAGCGCCGGCCCGGTGGCATCGGCAGATCGCGTTTGCTGCCAAATGACGATTGGTAGGCCTGGTTGGCCTGAACGACTTGCTGGACGGTTGTGCTCACAGTACCTCCTATTGGGTTTGTCTCGAACACAAAAAAAGAAGGGCCCTTCCACGCGGGAGGGCCCTTCGCTGGCTTCTGGTTTAGCGTTTAATTCAAAATGACTCGCCCCAGCCAATACCCTTCCGGCCCTGTGACACACAACAACAGCAGGCGCGACTCACGAACGAGTTGAAGATCCAGGATGGTATGAAGGACGAATTCATGATGCGAATCCGTAGATCAACTCGGCAATTAATACGCAATTACTCCTGATTTGTCAAGTCGGTTTATCAGGACTTATGGTAGGCGTTGAGGGAGGGCGAGGCTCCTGCCGAGCCATGATTCCGCGCGGAATCATAGCTCGGCAGGAGCCTCGCCCTCCCCGCGTGCCCCTCACCGTCATTCCCGCGAAGGCGGGAATCCAGGGACACACGGGCGACTGGATTCCCGCTTTCGCGGGAATGACAAAGAAAGGGCCCCGACCAGACTCGGAGTTCCATGATCTTGGAAAGCGTCTCTAAGACTTGATCTGACCAGTCGCTGGAGCGTCTTCGATGGCGCTGATCTTTTCGATGCGGCGCTCGTGGCGGCCGCCGTCGAAGGGGGTCTTGAGGAAGTTGTCGACGATGATTTTGGCGTCGGCTTCGGGGGTGTACTTGGCCGCCAGCGACAGCACGTTCGCATTGTTGTGGGCGCGGGCGAGCTGGGCCATTTCAGGATTCAGTGCCAAGGCAGCACGGATCCCATGGACTTTGTTGGCCACAATGTTCATGCCGTTTCCGGTCCAACATATCGTCAAACCACGGTCGGCCTTGCCGCTGGCGACCGCCTCGGCCACCGGACGGCCGTAGTCTGGGTAGTCCGATGGGTCAGCAGAAGGGGCGCCGAAATCGACGACTTCGACGCCCTGACTGCTCAGATATTGCTTCAAGTATTCCTTGAGGGCAAATCCTCTACTGTCCGCTCCGACAGCGACTTTCATGACCGGGCCTGAACTCAAACGTGAACCGGTTTGCGAACGCTGACCGGGGTCAGCCAGTTGTGACGGTCGGGATATTCGCCGGCCAGAATCCCAAAGAACTGCTCCTGCAGCGCCTTGGTGATCGGGCCGCGTCCGCCGCCACCGTTGCCAATTTTGATCTTGTCGATCGAGGCAATCGGGGTGATCTCGGCGGCGGTGCCGGTGAAGAAAACCTCGTCGGCGATGTAGAGCGCTTCACGTGGAACCTCTTCCTCGATGACCTTGATATCCATTTCCTTGGCCAGCGCGATCACCGTGTTCCGGGTAATTCCGGGCAGGATCGAGGAGCCAAACGGCGGCGTAATGAGCACGCCGTTTTGTACCAGGAAGATATTCTCGCCGGAGCCTTCGGAGACATGGCCGGAGGCATCGAGGGCGATCCCCTCGACATAGCCGTGGCTGATCGCTTCCATCTTCACCAACTGTGAGTTCATGTAGTTCGCACCGCATTTGGACATGGCCGGCAGCGTGTTCGGCGCCATCCGGTTCCACGACGAGACACAAACGTCGACACCGTGCTCCAGCGCTTCCGGGCCGAGATACTTGCCCCATTTCCAAACCGCAATCGACACCTCAACCGGGCACCCGAAGGGATTGACACCCAACTGGCCGTAGCCACGGTAGACGATGGGACGGATATAACATTCATCCAGTCCGTTGACCGTGATCAAATCGAGACACGCCTGATTGATCTCATCCGGCGTGTAGGGAACATCCATCCGATAGATCTTGGCGGAATTGTAAAGGCGTTCGGTGTGTTCCTTGAGGCGGAAGACCGCCGGTCCGGTCCGGGTTTTGTAACATCGTGTGCCTTCGAAGACTGACGTGCCGTAATGGACGACATGCGACAAAACGTGAATGTTCGCATCATCCCAATCGACCATTTCCCCATTCATCCAAATTTTGTCGACTTTATCGAACGCCATGGAAGCCTCCCGGGGCACGGGTTGTCGCTAACAATTGATCGCGGCGGGTTCAAATTACCGACGCCCGCCTTATACTCCATGATACTCCCGAAAGCGGATAATTGACAGCGGTTTTTACCTATGAGGGGGTGTTTTGACATGAAGTATCAATACCAAGTCGTGAGGCACGGAGCGAGCAACCGGGGTTGCGAATACATGCATCAATCTTCAGCCAAGACAGCAATGAACGAGTCGACACCAAGCCCCGAAGGGGCGACATAACATAGCCCAGGGCGGAGCCCTGGGTATCGGAAGCGAAAGAATGCCAGCCCTGTAAGGGCGACCTAAACGCGCGGCACAATCACCGCGGGAAATGATCGCGCGAAATCCCTGCGTCCGAAATTGGAACGCCCTTTCAGGGCTTATTGGAAACTCGCCGACTCAGGCCTGACGGGCCTGTTGAGAAACCGCCATCGATCAAGTCGAAGACCTGCTTATTCGGGTGCCACGGACAAGGGAGACCGAGCGGCTTTTTGCTCGGCCTCCCTTGTCCGTGTCTTTTTTTTGTGTGTGAGAAGAAGACACGGACAAGCAGATTCTCCAAAGAGCCGGAGAATCTGCTTGTCCGTGGCACCCTGTTTCGGGACCGGGTTTTTCAACACGCCCGATAGGGTGGGTTGAACACGTAAACGCTGCCCCCACACCAATGCCTGCCAACTCTGTTCGCGCGATCACTCTGCGAAGACCTCAACCTGAATCGAATCGTGCCAGGCCTCTCGAAAAGCAAGGGGCTGAAAGCCCCTCGTCCGCAATTCGCCAGCCTCGCGGGCAAGGGGCTTTCAGCACCTTGGCGTCCCCCGGTCAAGGCCACCAATTCACAACATCCCGTCCTCTCCGAACCAAACGTCCCCGTCTGGAACTCCCAGCCGGAACGCCCTATATTGCTGCCGGAGGATTGCGACTCAATCAGATTATGGAGAGCTTGAAATGAAAATTGACTTCACCAACCGTGTCGTCCTGATCACCGGCGCGTCACGCGGCATCGGCCGGGCGATTGCGCTCCTGTTTGCCGAGCATGGCGCCCATGTCGCACTCAATTACATCCAGAACCAGGATGCGACCGATTCGCTCATCACCGAGCTGAAGGCATTTCCTGTGAAAGCGCGCGGCTACCAGGCCGACATCGCCGACGAAACCGCCGTCAACACGATGATCGATCAGGTCGTCGCCGACTTTGGCCGGGTCGACGTGCTGGTCAACAACGCCGGCATCTGGAAGGAAGCGTCGATCACCACGATCACCGACGACCAGCTCACCGAGATGATCGACATCAATCTCAAGGGGATGTTCTACTGCGCGCGCGCCGTGACCCCGCATTTGGCCAAACAGGGCGGCTCGATCATCAATATCTCATCGACCGCCGGCCAGCGCGGCGAAGCCTATCACTCACACTATGCTTCGACCAAAGGCGCGGCGATTGCGTTCACCAAATCGCTGGCGACCGAACTGGTGCGCGAAAAGATCCGCGTGAACTGTGTCGCCCCCGGCTGGGTGGCTACCGACATGTCGTTCGACGCCCTCGCCTCGCCCGACGCCAACAAGTATCTGAGCGAAATCCCGATGCGCCGTCCCGCGCGCCCCGAAGAAATCGCCGGCGCCGTCGTCTTCCTGGCCTCCGACTGGGCCAGCTTCATCACCGGCGAAGTCGTGAACGTGAATGGCGGGGCGGTCCTGTGCGGGTGATGCCACCCCTCTAATCGACTTGACAAGGCCGGAAACTGTGGCATATTGCAACTGAGCGCGCATCCCGCGTGACGCGTCATCGCATATCCGAGGGATTGATGGGTACGTGCCGTACCAGGTTCCTTGTAGTCGCCTCAGTAGGCGCTGCACAGATATTCTTCTCCCACAATGTGGGTGCAGGGGAAGCATCACGATTTGAGCCCTCTGCGACCAGCACCAGTACTATCAATGGGCGCGGATTCGAGAACATTCCACTTGGCGTCACGGTCGCCTCGTGGTTCCCCGTGATTCTTGATAGCACTGGTCGATGGTACCTTGGGATTTCGACACCTGGACCTGAGCGTTCATTCGGAGTATTTGACCCACGGACTGGAGACTGGCTGGACGGTCCCCGCAGTATGCCAGATGGGGCACTGGAATGGGGAGTGGCCGAATACGGCAGCGACGGACATGTAAAGTATGGTTACCGGTGCGCGGATACCATCCGGTTGTATGATCCCTGGACTGGTGTTGATCGCCCATTGTGGACGATCCCATTCGATCACATTGATCATGCAGTTTTCTGGGGAAACACCAATTCCGGAAATCGCTGTGTTGGAATAAGCGAATCCGTATATAGCTCGACGACCCATCAGTGGCCCGAGGGAACGGCAGAAGACAGGAGTTTTTCTTCGGTGTTGCACATCTTTGACGTAGTGTCCGGTGCCCCTGTCAAGACGGTTGCCAGCGGTCCCAGTCCACCGCGCTTTGTCTATGGCTACCCGGAGCCTTCCTCGACTAGTCTTGCAGTACATTCTGAGCATCTCTCAATGTATAGCGGTCCGCCTATAACCATGTTCTCTCGATCCGAGCGCGTCAGTCTGTACAACGCCGGGTGGAATGCTATCAATTCTTCTCTCCAGCTTTACGATTTCCACCTCCGGCCTCTCTTCTCGATTGAGATCGCCAACTTCGGCCTGAGCTTCCTGGCAGCTTCGCACCGCGTCGTTGCCCTTTGTCGGTTGGGGGACGACTATACGAGATCGGAGCCAATGCAGATGCACGTTCGCGACGGATCGCCGAGTTCCGGGAGTTGGCGAATGACCCGGAATTGGCCTGGGACATATTCCAGCGTCGTTGCTTTTGATCTGGAAGGATCCGGGGTTACTCGTTGGGTATTGCCCCTGGCTGACGGAACCGGATGGGAGCGCCGCGAGCTGACCGGCGGCGATATTGTGGACACGCTTCGAAACTGGCTCCCGACTGACCTCCACACCGGCCCGCTGGTCACGAGCGCCTCACCGACTTTGTTCTATTTGTCAAAGTCGAGCCTGAACATCTGGACTGATGAAAGGTACTCAGGATCGGTCGGCAACACCGGCGACGCTTGGATTCGCGCGTTTCCAAACCCATTCAACGGTGCGGTCACATTGACTTGGCCGGCATCCGTAGCACCAGCGTCATTGAGAATTCTCAACATCCTCGGACAGACCATTTACTTCAGGGAATTTCAGGGGCAGCAGATCGCAAATTCCTTCGAATGGGACGCTTCAACAGCCGATGGCAAAGCACTGGCCTCAGGAATGTACTTCGCTCAGTTGCAGGCGCGACAGGGAATCAGAACTGTGAAGCTGGTTCTGCTGCGTTAGTTTGTCCCGCCATTCTTTCCAGTCCCATACAAGAAAGTCCGCCCGCGCGTACTGGGCACGGGACGAAGATGCGTGGCGTTAGCCGGCCAAAGCCGGTTGCACGAGGGGTCAGAGGACGATCTTACAGGATTCTCTGCATCTTCGTCCCGCTCGGTGGAATACGGAACGCGAAGGGCCGCTTGGTCGCTCCGGCAAGCTCCTTGATTCGCGGCCAGTTCCGAACCAGTTGCTGTATCAGTTCACATCTGGAACGGTTCTTGCCGCCCAGGAAGAATGCGCCAACTCCGTTGGAGACGAGTTCCGCCTTTTCAAGCGGGTTGTACCGAATTCGTTCATCCCTTGTGATTAGTATCCACTGCTTCTCTCCGACGATCGGGAGCCAATCCGTATCTCGTGAATCAGGTTTGAAGTGATCCAGAATGTGGGTGACATCCTCCCCAAACGCGTGCATTCCGTCGGCGAGTTGTCGCCCAAGATTGTTGTCGAGGAAGAACTTCACGCAGCTTCCAACATCCGCTCGAACTCCACGGCATCAAGGACTTCTCGTTCGTGGAGATTCATCCAGGAACAAACTGCCTTGAGATTCTCTTTCTCCGCTTTGTAGAGATCGTAAATATTCGCCGTTTCAATGCCGCGGCCCAAAAGGCAGGGAGAACCGAATGCGATGTTGGGGTCGAGTACCACGCGCTTCGCGCGGCCAAGTGGAAACCACTTCTCGGCCAGACCTGTCACCTCCGAGAAATCGATCTGAAGTGCCGTTTGCTTGATCACCGGTGCGATGACCCACTGCCCGCGCGAGAGCAACTGCATGAGCGCGACAGAATCGTCTTTCACCTGTACGTAGATATCCTTTCCATTTGTCCAGAACTTCTCCTGCGCGAAGTGATCATCCCCTATCAATTTCGTTGCTTCATCGAGTGCCAATCGAAGCCGCTGAAGCGAAATGCCGGCCTCGACGAACCGCTTCACGAAAAGCAGATCGATCAGATCCAGGAATGAGGCGAACCGCGACCCTCGGGTTCCATGGCGTGCGACCACGGGAGCTCGCTGTCTGGTTTGCGAGACCACGCCACGGGGAGGTGTATATCGATACTGATACCCCTCCAGCCAGCGCCGAACGCGCTCAGGACGAAGCGCAACCAGTCTCGCAGCCATTGCCGGCGAGTAGATCGGTGTATCGATTATTTGCCGGTCTGTGTTCATCACCGTCCTCCAGCTCCTATTTTACTTCAAACCAAAGTACGGCGCCATATCACTTCTTATGCAGGATTTCGATTCCCCCAACAAAAAACCCCCGCCCAAATTGTCCTTGGGCGGGGGGTCGGTAAACCGCAGCGTGAATGGGCGGGTTAGTGGGCGGGCTGCCAGGCGGGGAGGTGGATCATTTGGCGATCAACCTCCGCTTCCGCCTTGTCGCGGGTCCAGTTCTCCGATTTCATCACGTAGTGGATCATGCCTTCCCGGATCTCGCTCCGGGGTCTCAGTTGGCCCGCCGTGTCGGTGCAATAGAGGCAGTAAGGGTGGCCTGTGTCGCCGTTGCCGTGTTGCGATGGATGACTCATCGGCATTCCGCATGCCTCGCACCGTGGAAAGCTGACCATGTTTCCCTCCTTTGAGGGCGTGATCTATTGGTTAATCCCCCGCAGGACGCATCCCGCCGGAGACGTTACACTATTAGGAGGGGCCAAACCAGACCCCACCGGTACACTACTTTTACTTGGATGAGCCGATTTCAGTTTGCGGCAATTGGAGTGCGCGCCGACATCCGCGAGAAGTAACTCTCCTATGGTATTATCAATCAATATCTTGCTCACCAGCCCTGCAGTGGAGGCGTGTCGGGAGGGCGAGGCTCCCGCCGAGCCTCTTCGCGCGCGGACGAAAGGCTCGACAGGAGCCTCGCCCTCCCAACCATGTCGCAAAATCAGCATAGCGTAATAGTCCGCGCCCGCGTCGCGCACCACGCGCAGCGCTGTAACTCATTTCGAATCAACCGGCTACGAGCTCTGCCGGTCTTTCGAGAGACGCTGGTTCAGATCACGGCGGTAAAATTGAACGAAGGCAAGCGCCAGAAGCCCGATCGGCGACGCTACAGCCAAGAAGTCTGCCCAAGTGTTCACTGCCACCCCCCCATCGCTGTCATGTCTTCGTGATCGTCAATCCGCACTTTGACGAATACTTTCACTTCGCCTTGCAACTGACAGTCCGACAAAAACTTCGACCAGGGGCCCCACCCCCGGCGATGGGTGAATTTAGAGATTGTCAATAACTCCGCAAGAGAAAAGATGGACTTGGTGAGCCAATCGCGCATTTTTTTCCGCGTTCCCGATGTCGCCGTGATCACCCGCGACTCTATTAGTTCCATCGTCACCAGACAGGACGGATTTTATGAAAAGTTTCACGGTCACGCCGGTCGCCCATGTGGTCAACAATGTCAACTCGCCCGTTGATTCCGGTTGGGGCTCGGTCGAGTCTCGCCTCGTGCTCGAATCCGAATGGCGCGGGGCGCTCGATGGTCTCGATCAATTCTCTCATGTCGTCGTCCTCACCTACCTTCATCAGATACCCAGCGGGGATCGGGCGGTTCCCGCGCAACGCCGTCCACGCGGGCGCGCCGACATGCCGCTTCTGGGAGTCTTTTCGCAACGTGCGCGCGTGCGGCCCAACCCAATCGGCGTCACCGCCTGCCCCATTGTGACGGTTGGACCGGATGAACTGATCGTGCGCGGCCTGGATGCCATCAACGGCACACCGGTTCTGGATATCAAACCGTATGTGCCGTTGTTCGACCGGATCGAGTCGCCGACTGTGCCCTCGTGGGCGGGGCAGTTGTTCCGAGATTATCTTTGAGGTGTCTGGGCGGATTGAATGCTCTTTGCACCTGGCGATTTACGGATTGCCTCCAAAAGTTCGGCAGCTTGCGTCGAGTCGAGAGCCTTGAGCTGATTGTACTGAACCATCGCCTCGTCCATCCGTCCCAATCGCACCAGCGCGACCCCGCGGTACTCCATCGCTTCGGGGAAATCGGGCTTCAGCTTCAACGCCTGGTCGTACGCCGCGAGCGCCCGGGTGTAGTCGCCGAGATTGCGCCGGCAGTAACCGAGATTGTTCCACGCTTCCGGGAAATCCGGATTGAGCTTGACCGTCTTGTCGTATTGCTTGAGCGCGACTTTGAATTCCTTGGCGGCTTTGGCGCTGTCGGAACGCGCGAGCAGATTGTCGGCGCGTTGCTGGTGTTCGACACCGAGGTTGTAGGCTCTCGTCGCCTCATTGGCGTTCTCCTCGGGGGACTTCTTACCTGAGGGGAGTGCCTGCGCCGTGGCGGCGACAGAGACCGTGGCGAGAAGTACGGCAAACGGGAACGCGAAAGAAGACCTGTTGATCTTCATAAGAGTGCCTCCTTGCTGGTCACTATATTATACACAAGCCATTCAATAGCGGACGATTCCTGTCTTGGTGGCTGGGCTTCCAGGTATCGATCTCGGTCAACACGGATGACCGCGATGGGAGTGCGAGGCTCCTGCCGAGCCA
>JACRMA010000035.1:3352-9679 GCA_016235085.1 Candidatus Zixiibacteriota bacterium | reverse complement strand
TTTGGCGTCGGCCGATGAGCCGGCGGTGGATTTGGGGGTTGGATTCACTTGGAACTTCCTCCTGGAACCGTAGCATTCGCCCAGCGGGCGGCTTTTCGCCAAAAGGGAAAAGCCCCTTAGTATCGCCAAACGCCTGGCGAATTCCAAGAGCTTTTATAGGACCTGTAGGACTGATAGGCCCTATGAGGAGGCTTGGGACTGCGCCCAAGCGGTGGCGGGGTCGTCGGACAGGTCGCAGATGGCCCGCATGATGCGGTCGGTGAGATCGCGATAGCCTTGCTTGTCGTCAGGGAATGCCGCGATTTCCTCGACCCTGATCGTTGGGCCAATGCGGATCGCCAGGCGTCCCCAAAGGAACGGCTGCCGGCCGACACCAAAGCTCCCCACGATGTAGGCAGGTACCACCGGAACACCAGCCTGACGGGCCAGCATGCCCACACCGGGGCGTGGCGGCAACATCTGGCCGGTGCGTGATCGAGTACCTTCCGGGAAGACGATCACCGGCAGACCCCGTTCGAGCTTGTCCATCACGCCGCGAATCGCGGCTCTGTCGATCGCGCCACGGCGAATCGGTTGCGCATTCAACGTGCGGAGAAACCAGCCGACGAGAGAGTTTGAAAACAACTCGGCCTTTGCGAGAAAACCGATTTGCCGGTTGTGAAGAATCGCCACCAGCGGCGGGTCGAACCAGGAGCGGTGATTCGCGCAGATGAGATACGACTCCTTGGGGAGACGATCCCGGCCAATCAGGCGTGGCCACCACAGGAGGCCATAGACCAAACGCGCGAACGTCAGGACGGTGTAGTATATGACGGGCTGAAGGATCATGAGCGAGTCAGCACCGCTGGACGAATTCGTCAACCTGTTCCCTTAGCTGTTCGCGCCAGTGCCGGTCAGGCGCGCCAGGCAAACCTGATAGACCTTCTCGACTTGTTCGTCGATGGTCAGGCCGGAAGTATCTACAAAGATGGCATCGTCCGCAGGCTTTAACGGTCCATGGGCGCGCTCGGTGTCGGCTTTGTCGCGGCGAATGATGTCATTCTTGATTTCTTCCACTGATACAGTCTGTCCCGTGCGCTGGAAATCCAGTTGGCGGCGGCGGGCTCGGGTGTCGAGCGAAGCATCCAGGTAGATCTTCACATCGGCATTGGGGCAGACGACGGTGCCCGTGTCACGTCCCTCGAGGACGACACTGCCTTCGGCCGCCCGCTCGCGTTGCCAGGCGGCGAGAAACCGCCGGATTCCCTGATGCGCGGCGACGGGTGAAACGAGCCGGTCGATTTCGCTGGTGCGGATATCGGCGGTGACATCTTCGTCATTCAGAATGACCCGGTTCTTATCGGAATCGGCGACGAAATGCAGACTGAAGTGGCCCAGCATCTCGTCGACTTGACGATCGTCATCGAGGCTGACATTCATGCGTTTGGCGAGAAGTGCGACAGCGCGGTACGTCGCTCCTGTGTCAAGATACTCGAATTCCAATCGTTTGGCGAGAAGGCGGGCAGTGGTCGATTTCCCGGATCCGGCGGGGCCATCGAGCGTGATGACTTTGCCACGAAACAAGCGCTGGGTTGTGGTGTCAGGCATTGCGACGATGATAGGCCCGCGGACGGCCAGCGGAAACAAGGCTCAGCAGGAGCCTCGCCCTCCCTCCCACTTTCCATTGAAAATAAGTGGGGTCAGAACTTCGGAGGGCGCTTCTCCAGGAAGGCGGTGATGCCCTCGGTGCTGGCGGGGGAGCGGAAGTTCTCCAACTGGAAGCGGCGTTCGAGATCGGCGGTGGTCTCGAACGAACCGTCCATGGTGTGGTAGATGGCGCGCTTATGGCGCGCGAGGACTTCGGACGGCATGCCGGCCAGAGCGAGCGCGAAGGCGCGGGCGCGGGCGCGGAGATCTGCATCAGGCCAGACGCGGTTCGCCAATCCGAGACGAAGCGCATCATGCGAGGAAACCGCTTCGCCCGTGAAAAGCATTTCGAGCGATGCCGAAGTGCCGATCATCCGAGGGAGCATATAGGTGCCGCCCCAATCAGGTCCAAGCCCCAGTTTCACAAACGGCGCCGCGAAAGACGCCGATTCACCACACAGACGGAGATCGCAGGCAATCGAGATGAAGAACCCGGCACCGTAGGCCGGGCCGTTGACAATTGCGAGCGTCGGCTTGCCGGATTCGCGCAAGAGTTTGACGACAGCCTTTCCCTCATCGAGCAGTCGCACAAAGCCGGCTTCGTCGTTTTGTGATTTCAAATCGCGCAGGTAGCCGATGTCTCCGCCCGCACAGAAGGCGCGGCCGGCCCCCGTGATCGTGATGACTCGCACCGCTGGGTTGGCGTCGGCACGTTGTATCGTCGCGAGCAGATCGCCGCGCATCGAATCGGCGAGGGCGTTGAGTTTTTCCGGACGATTGATCGTGATCGCCGCGATGCTATCCTGGATGTCGCAGAGGATGTGGCTTGGCATTGGCATCATCATTCACGTGGCGAAGCGTGGGAGGGCGAGGCTCCGGCCGAGCCTCGCCCTCCCTCCCATGATTCGAGACTATACACCGTATCCGCCTGAGACTTTGATGTGAGAACCAGTCACATATGAGGCCACCGGCGACAACAGGTAACGCACAGCACCGATCAGATCCTCGTCAGCGCCGAGGCGTCCGGCTGGGATCAACTCCTCGGGACGCGCCGGACGATCCACGGTGTTGTGGTGCATGCCGGGAGAGACGGTGTTGATCGTGATGCCATAGGGCATGGCGCTTTTGGCAAGCGACGACGCGAACGACAGGAGCGCGGTCTTGGCGGCCTGATAGGCGGCGACATACGGATTGGCGTGGAGCCGGTCGGAAAAGACGTACCCGATATTAATGATTCTTCCCGAATGGCGTTTGCGCATCGTCCGAATTGCCAGGAGCGACAGGCGGGCTCCTACGGAGAAATTCGACTGGAAGAGCGCCTTCAGCGTCTCGGTCTTCATCGTTAACGGATCGCCCCGCCAGTAATCACCAACGTTGTTGACCAGCACATCCCAGCGTTTGAAATGGCGGACAAAATCGGCGGCGACGCGCTCAGCGGCGGCAATGTCGGTCAGGTCGGCCACCCAGTATTTCGCGGCGACTCCATGTTTGCGGCACAGCGCGGTGACGCTCTGCGCGGCCCGTTCGCTACGACGGGTGACAATCCCGATGTCGTAACCATCCTCGGCCAATGCCAGGGCCAACGCACGGCCGATGCCTTTGGCACCACCCGTGATCAGGGCGGCAGGACGGGCGCTGGTTTTGGCTCGCGGCATCAGATTAAGGCTCCGAACTCGATGTCTTACGCGCGTTCGAACAGCATGGCAATGCCCATGCCGCCGGAAACGCACAGCGTGGCTAGTCCGTAGCGCGCATTGCGGCGCACCATCTCATTGAGAAGCGTCACGGTGATGCGCGCGCCGGTACAGCCAATCGGATGACCCAGAGCGATGGCGCCACCATTGACATTGACCTTGCTCATATCAAGTTTCAAGTCACGCTGGCAGGCGATAACCTGGGCCGCGAAGGCCTCGTTGAGTTCGATGAGATCAATCTTGTCGAGACCGATGCCGGTTCTCTCGATCAACTTGCGGACAGCGGGCACAGGTCCGATGCCCATGATCTTGGGGTCCACTCCGACCACGGTAAAATCCACGATGCGCGCGAGCGGCTTTACGCCCAGACGTTTGGCGGATTCGCCGGACAATACGATCGCGGCAGCGGCGCCATCGGTGATGCCGGAAGAATTGCCGGCGTGAACGGTGCCTTCCTTTTTGAATACGGACGGGAGTTTTGCCATTCCCGTGAGCGTCGCGTCGGCACGGACATGTTCATCGGTGAGGAAGTCGGCGGGCTGTCCCTTGGGACCTTTGATGGAGACGGCGACCATATCCTCGGCGTGCCGTGATTGCGCCGCGCCGGCGCGGTGTTGTGACTCGACCGCGTATTGATCCTGTTCATCGCGGGATAT
Source organism: Candidatus Zixiibacteriota bacterium (assembly GCA_016235085.1). Lineage (GTDB taxonomy): Bacteria > Zixibacteria > MSB-5A5 > WJJR01 > WJJR01 > JACRMA01. Next base: position 5,703 of record JACRMA010000035.1, on the reverse strand, counting down.
GTTGTACTGCTCCGCGAGATTCTCCGCGGTACGGCCCATGAGCTGGTCGGCGATTGGGCAGTGGAAGCCATCTTTGTACATACCATCGGTGAGTTCACCGTGGCCGAGGCGGTAACCCCAGCGGGCTCTTGGCAGCATGTAGGGAGTATTGGACATGGACTCCATCCCACCGACTAGGCACGTGCTTCGCTCACCGGCGGCGATGGCGCCAAATGCCAGCGCGATGCTGCGCAGACCGGAGGCGCAAGCCTGGTTGACGGTCATGGCAGGAGATTCGTACGGCACTCCGGCGCGTGAAGCGACCTGGCGGGCCGGGTTGGGGCCGCAATTGGCCTGCCGGGCATGACCGAAGAAGACCTCATCGATGGCCTTGGGGTCGACGTTTGCGCGCTTGAGCGCGCCCGTTGCGGCTGCCACACCGAGGTCGACAGCGGGTGTCTCCGCCAAAGTTCCGCCGAATTTTCCGATCGCCGTTCGTACCGCGCCTGCAATGTAGATCTCCGTCATCGTCATCTCCCTTGTGTTCAATGTGTCGCCATTTCCGGCCTGGCCGGTCTGGCGAGTATAAGACAATTCGTGCCATGGAACAAATGACCGCGTGACCGAATCGGGGAGACGGTGGACTAAGTGGACTTCGTGGACACAGTGGACTGAGTGGACAAAGCGAGGCCCTCTTGTCATTTCGAATCATCTCGCCGAAGGCCGGGGCAAGTGATGGTCAACTGATCGTCGCATGGCCCCGGTGACCGTCATGCTTCGCGTGAACGCGCGGACTCTGGGCGCGAAGGCGTGAATGGTGGGCGAAGCCCACTCTACATGGAGGTGCATTTGGAACACGAAGGCAAACTTGATGAACTGGAGCAAGACCCGATCGAAGCCGCGATTGCACGCGGCGACCCGGCCAGCCGCAGTTATGCCATAGAAATATCGGTCCGACGGGCGCTTCGGGTTCTGACGGCGGGTGAACTCGCGATTGTGGAAGGGTACTACTTCGACGGCCGTTCGATGCCGCAACTGTCACGTGCCACCGGTGTGCCATTGGATTTTGTGCGGATTGCGCATCGGCGCGCTCTCGCCAAGCTCGAGATTGAACTTACCCCACTGGTCGCGCGCATGTTCGGATTGGAGGCGATTCAACTGCCCGACTGCGCGATCTGCCGGGGCGAGTGGCGCACAACCGCCGAACGAATTCTCGACGCCAGGACGCCGGATATGACCTGGGGACAGATCGCGGTGCGCATCGAGCGCGCGGTCGGCTGGAAAGCGTCATCACCCCAGACTCTGATCACACATCAACGCAAACACCGGAAGTTCGAACGAATTCCGGATCAAATCGGCAAAGGAGAAGACGAATGCATCCATCACATCATCTCAGAGGACAACACGCGGTAAAGTTGTTCCTGTCCACCGAACTCAAGTCCAGAATCAATACCGCCGCCGAATCACTTGATCGACCCTTCGCCGAGGTTTGCCGCCACCTCTTGTGGATGGCGTTGCCGATTCTCGAGGGAATGCAGGATGCCCAGCAGCGCGGGACACAGTGGTGGCTGAACAGCATCGGTCGCGAGAAATCGGAGGGAAAAGAGACGTTGGAGGAGACTGTTTGACGGAAGGACGAAGGACAGGGGACTTTGGATCGGCAAATCAATGCGGGTCCTGACTGCCTCGGGTCAGAGTCAGCAGGTGCTGGAGGAACGGTCGCATGGTTGTCAGAGCATCCTTTACGCCGCCCGGTGATCCCGGCACTGCAATCACCACAGTCCGCCCGCGTGCGCCTGCGACGATTCGGGAGAGCGGCGCTTTGGGATTCGAATTGCGACCATCGGTCTGGATGGCCTCCTCGATTCCCAAGTAACGGCGATCCAGCAGAGGAACAATGGCATCGGGTGTGAGATCATCGGGCGTCGGACCGGTCCCGCCAGTGAAAATCAAAAGCGAGACGGGTTCACAGTCACAGTAGCGGAGAATCGACTGCGCAATCTTCAACCGATTATCGGGGATGACCAGGGCCCGATTCGTGGTCAGCCCAAGATCAATCATTTGGGACACGGCCAGCGGTCCGGAACGATCTTCCGTCTCCCCTGCGGCGCAACGGGTGGAGACGGTTATCACCTGGGCGGTGAATTGGGGCGGGGTGGCATTAGTCATGGTCTGTTCGGATTATTGCCGTAACGGCCACGGGCAGGATGCCCGTGCCACCAGGGCGTGCAATCATCGTGAAGGTGAAGAACGAAAGCTGTGAGTTTGCGCGTGACGTGTGTAGGGGCGTATTGCATACGCCCTGTCCGCACGAGAGACTATCCGCTCTTGGCACCAATGGACGAATCGTGGATAGGAGAATAAATACGACA
>JACRMA010000035.1:0-3325 GCA_016235085.1 Candidatus Zixiibacteriota bacterium | reverse complement strand
GCATTCACACTCATTCGATCTCATTCCACCGTGCCTGGTAGCAGACCAGGGCCACCGCTGAAAATGTAATCGATCAGGAGCACAATATCGATCAAATCAGATTGCCCGTCGGCATTCACATCGGTTGAGTTCAGACGGTACGGAGGATCACCGGCGCTGAAACAGTAGGCAATCATCGACGTGAGGTCAAAGATGTCAACGAAACCATCTGCATTGAAATCGCCCGGCAGAAGAGGCGGGCCGACAGCCAACGTGCGCACCGCCGATTCGGTGGACACCCAGGTTCGTTCGCCGAATTGGCATACCCCATTGACCCGGCCGGGAATCCTGGTTTCGGCCAGGACGACTGGTGCCGCAGGATCTAATACATCGATCGCGGAGACTGTGCTGTCTGATTGTCCCGTGTAGAGCAGACGGCCGGCGCGGCAGAGCGTTGTCGGAGAAAAGGGCGCCGGAATCCGTGCCAATGTCGCTGGATTGGTGGGCACTGCCAGATCGAAGATCGTCAGGCCGGAATCGCGGTCGGCCACGTATAGCCGGTTGCCATCGATCAGAATCCCCTCTGTCCTTCTCGTGTGCGGCAGGAATCCCAGCTTCTCCGGTTTGGCCGTGTACTGCCAGTTCCAGATGGAGACACCCTGGAGGGGTTCCGAGATATAGAGGTAATTTCGGTAGATCGCGGCGACGGGCGCCTGGCGGTCGAGAGCACGTCCTCCGAGATAGGCGGGAGCGTACGGATTGGTCACACCATAAATCTGGAAACCGTAAACGCTGTCCAGTACCATCAGCGAATCGCGGCTGAACACAACACCACCCATCGATGTCAGTGCGGGAATCCGGGAGAGGAATACGAGCGACCCATCATTCTTGATGCGATACAGCCGGGCGCCGGAATACCCCTCGGCGGTCAGCAACTTGTCGCCGGCGAGGACGGCGCTTTGGATCGACTGCGACGAAAAGCGGATGAAGTTTGAATCGACGAGCGGCAACGTGCCATCGGCGCGCCAGATGCCGGTCGTGCTCATGACAAAGATCCAATCACGATAGCGGAGGACGGTCCGGTAATCTCCGGTGTGACTGAACTGGGCGGTCTGCGACAACCTCCCGGCAACATCGACGTTCACGGTGAATACTTCGCCATCCCGGATCGCATAGAAACGCGAGGGAGATTCGGCCCCAAGTCCATCGACACCGGGCAGAGTATTCAGCTCGGCCTGCCAAAATGGGAACGGACGGGCAATCAGTCGATACGAACTCAAACCGGCAATTGCATCGGCGACCAGCAGACGGTCTCCAGCTAATGAGAGATGGGTCGCAACACCGTAAGTGTAGATGCGGGCAACCGACGTCGGCAGATTGGGATTGGTGAGGTCGAGGATTAACACGCCGCTGTCACCCTGTGGCGCCCAACCGTAATTCCCATCGGTCACGAGTTCATCGATTGATTGACCGGTGAGTTGCCCTTGAAGGCTGAGTGTCCCATCTGAGTGCTGCCGGCCAACCAGCACCCCGGCAGTTCCCTGCGCGATCGCAAAGAGAGAATCGTGTGCGGCAATCGCCGTGGCTGCGCCGCTGTACCGCGTGATGCCGGCAAGCACGGGACTCAACGGGTCCGCGATATCGAATGACATGGCCGAATCGGTGCCGGCCAGAAGTGCGAAATGGCCATTGATGGCCAGCGCCGACCATTCGTGAGCTGGACCGAATTCCCCTTCATCGCTGGGATTTGACGGATCGGCGATATTCACCATGAGGGCAGTGCCCGCGCCATCCAAGCCGTATACGACAGTGCCAGTCGACGCAACGGTCTGAACTCCACCGCGTATTTCCAATTGCCCGAGTAGCCGCCCCTGCCCCCCCGCTGTCTTTTGCCAGACGCGCAGCCCATCCGGGTGGCCGGTGACAAGCCACTCACCCGAAAGCGTGATCGCCTGGCCACCTCCCCATAGGGCGGAACCGGATGGCGCTAGCGTGAACTCGACCGCGGCACACGGGGACGCGCAAACGACCGCGATTAGAAGGATGGGAACGATGCGAAGCATGGGAGGCGGGGGAATCATGGGACAACGCTCTTGAGTGTAATATCGCTGGAAATGGCAGGGATGCAAGTTGGGCAGGCGTGTCGTTGTTCGGATGGGCAAACAGGACTGGCCCTGCCGGCCGCGTGGCGTGCGGCAAAAGGCGGCGTTCTCATTGACAAACAACGAGTTTGCGGTATATTTCGTTGTCCGCCCGTGGGGCGGCAGTGTGAATCGATCTTCCGGGATTCCCCGCGTCCTGGTTACCTTTCGGCTCCATTGGGGGAGCGGTATTTCAGAGGATGACATCGTTGTATCGCAGTTGACGTTACGTATTGAGTCTGCCGATCCAAAGAGTAAGCAGGCGGCGCCGACTGAGGGTGACTTTTGCAGTTCAATTTGAGGACAACATGAGATTACGCATCACGCGCACCGATTTAGCCAAAGTTTCAGCCATTAGTCTGGCCGCCGTCTTCCTGACCTGGTCTCTCGCAACCTACGCTGCAGCACCGCAATCACTCCCGGCACCTCGGGGGCGGTACATGGCGGCCAAAGAGAATCCGGTGATCTCCGGCTGGGCAACAGAGGTCATTCAAAAGACCGTCAAGAACGGACGGGTAAAAGTCTGGGTGTATTTTGCTGATAAAGGATTTGGTGATGACGCGGGATTGGCGGCCAGCGTATCGGCACAGAATGTTGTGTTAAGTCCCCGTCAGGCATCGCGGCGCGCGAAGATGGGACGTGACCGGGTCGAGTTTGGCGACTTGCCGGTGCGTCAGGATTATGTGGATCAGATCGTTGCCGCGGGCGGAGTCCTCCGGCATACATCGCGCTGGCTTAACGCCGCTTCGTTTGAGATTGATCCAAATCTTCTCGCCGGGCTTGCGGCGCTGCCCAGTGTTCGAAAGATCGACCCGATGATTGGCTTTAAGTATTTCCCCGAACCGACGGTGCCAACGGCACCGGGAGTGGGATCGCTGCAAAAGCCGATGAACACCACGGCGCCCGATGCGTTGAACTACGGCAGCTCGTATTCGCAGTTGCAGCAGATCAATGTCCCGGCGGTGCACACTCTCGGCCACAAGGGCCAGGGAGTGATTGTCTGCATGATGGACACGGGGTTCCGCAAGACGCATGTCGCGTTCGCTCCTGCTTACGCGGAGAGCCGGGTTCTTGCCGAACACGACTTCATCTTCAATGACGGTAACACCGCCGATGAACCGGCCGATCAACCGGGGCAAATGAACCATGGGACGTACACCTGGTCGACGCTCGGTGGGCAGGCGGACGGATCGCTTTACGGCCCC
>JACRMA010000034.1 GCA_016235085.1 Candidatus Zixiibacteriota bacterium | reverse complement strand
AAAGTGAGATAACACGTATTGAGATTAACGTCGGAGGACTGGCGAAGCCGACTGGGGATCTGAACCCGGTTTTTGGAGTCCAGAGTACCGGTGAAATTTCCGAGGAAGCCAGACATCGTGTCGATTACACTTTCGCTTTGGGGCTATGCGATGCCACTAACCACCACCACCAAGATGGATCCTATTGTCAGACTGCCTGATACTGACCCTCCCAAATGGGAGCTTATTGCTTACAGTTCAATCACTTGAGTGCAAAACGGTGAAAATCCCACTTTCCACCACTAATCGCCACTCGATACCACAGTAAGCTCAACCACAGTACCGGTCAAGGAATTTCTGCGTTTCTGGCGCAGATTTTTTGGACCACTTCTCCCTTAGAAGTCATTGGGAGTATTTGTGTTCACGGCAAGGGAATAGCTATTCGACCGGGCATTGAGGTGTGGCGCGGAGCCTCAAGTGAAAAACGAAGAGCTGCTAAGGCATAGAACCTATAGGACTTATACGGCCTATTTAAAGAAACACTGCATGTTCGATGAGTGGGCAGTTCTGGCAGGACGTTTGCGTCAAGGTGTCATGTTCGCACCTGGATGCGAGCCAAAGGAATCCGTGTTGGCGGGGGTAATGGAATGTGGTTCAATCGATTACTGTTTTGTGGGGGAATATCCCTTCTATTGATGAGTAACCCCAGTCTGGGGATGGCCGACCATGGAGTCGTCGAGGTCCGATTTGATGGCCCGATCAGCATCTCGAATCCACTTGCAGACCTGGCCAATCTCACCGCAGGCGCCACTGTGGGACATGGGCATCCCGGCGAACCCGAACTGCCTTGGATTAATGTGGTGATTCCGCATGTGGACGGAAGCGGGACCGCCAACTGGGAACTTTCAATCATCGGGGCCGATACGCTCGCATTGCGCGAGTGCATTCCACCGATTCAGCCGGACATCGTTAGCAGCGATACCAGTCAGCCTGTCGCGGCGACACCATCGGACACGGGCGTTTACAACACCGATGCGTGGTATCCAGCAACAGGAGTGATCGAAGTCCAGCGCGGCAGCATCGTGGGAACCTCGGCCTCGAGTCTGGTGTGGTGCCCCTTCCGATACAATCCAGTTCGACAAGAACTGATCGTGATCCGTCGCGCGGCGATTGCGCGGTCGCACGGTGGCCAAATGTCTCCCTCTCCTGTGGCAACCGACACAGTGCCGGCACTTGACGACATTAAACCGCTCGTGTTGTCGGCGTTCCAGCGGCCAGGGCCGGATGAAGGACTGCGCTCACCGGCATTCTCAGGGGCTCCGTCGTGGACGTTGAGTCCCGCGCTGCCACTGGGCATCAGTTATGTTGTGATCACGAACCGTCGATTGGCCGAGACGATGCAGTCATTGGTTCTCTGGAAAGCACGCCGTGGTATTGCGGCGGGCCTGGCCACGGTCGAGGACATCGTGGCCCGCTATTCCGCCGTCGACACGGCGGCGTCAATCCGTGAATACTTGAAGGATGCCTACACCAGCGGGCTGAAGTGGGTCGTGTTGGCGGGAGACCAGAGTGTGGTCCCGATTCGCTATGCGTTCGCGGGATACCAGCCGGCACCGGCGGATCTGCATCAGTTCCAGATTTGCGATCTATACTATGCCGATCTTGATGGCGACTGGGATGCCAACGGGAATGGCGTGTGGGGAGAATATTTCGGCGACGAGCCGGATATGTACGCCGAGCTCTTTGTCGGACGTCTGCCGTTCTCGCAGACCTCCGAGGCGGAGACGATTGTTGGAAAGATCATTGCTTATGAAGGCGGACCGGCTGACCCCTTGTACCTGACGCGTGCGTTAAGCCTTTGCGCGGATCAGATGCGCGATTTCAGCGCGGGCACCGGGCAACAAAATCTGGTCGCCGAAGTCATGCCGGAAGAGTGGACACACGACGAATCGTCAATGCTGGAGCAACCATCCGGAATCGATCCTTCTCCCCTGACGCCGGATGCGCCGAATCTTGCCGGGCTGCTCGCCGGCGGGTTCGGGTGGGTGAATTACTATGTGCATGGACGGGCTGACGGATTTGTCGTGCGCTCGCCGGGGTATTTGAATTCGCCGCGCGCTTATGTCTACACCTTTGGATCGAGCGGTGACGGGAACGGGCACCTGAACGAACTGCCCACCACTGGATTTGCGGGGATTCACATATCGAGCGCCTGTGACCAGGGGGCGTTCGATATGGATTCGCCGCCATTCAATCCACCGATGCAAAGCTGTGTCGCGGAGAAGTTGCTGTTTATGCCTCAGGCGGGGGCGGTCGCGTTTATCGGGCAGTCGCGCTGGGGATGGGTGTCGAGTTCGTACAAGCTGATATCGAAGTTCTACCAGTACATCGTCGATACGTCGGTGCCGAATCATATCGGCATTTATCAGGAAATGGCGAAGATTGCCTACCCCGGCTATCGGGATCTGAATTACGGGAATAATCTTTACGGGGATCCGGAGATGCCGGTGTGGAAGGATGTCCCGAAAGAGTTGAGCGTGACGGCTCCGGAGACGCACGAACAGGGGAATTTCAACTGGGAACTCCGCGTGAGCGACGAGAATGGGCCAGTGAGTGGCGCACTCGCCACGGTGGCGAGTGGAAACTCGGTTTGGAGCATTGGCGAGACCGATGGCGACGGCGAGGTGGAGGCTGAATTTTCACTGCCATCACAGGCGGAGGCGATCCTCACGATATCGAAACCCGGGTATCGAATCATCGTCGATACGATCCCGTCGGGGATCATCGCCGACGTCGGAGACGACGGCAGTGCCACGCCGAAGAGGTTCACATTCCTGACCAATGTGCCGAATCCATTCAATCCATCGACGTCGGTGGAATTCGGAATCGCGAAGCCGAGCCATGTCCGTATCACCGTCTTTGATATCCTGGGACGCCCAGTAGCGACGCTTCTCGATAAGGATCTGGATGCCGGTCCGCATCGGATTGAATTTGCGGGCACCGATCGTTCGGGAGACGAGTTGAGCAGCGGAGTGTACTTCGCGCGGCTTGTGACGGGCGGACGCAGTGTGGTACGGAAGATGGTGTTGCTGCGGTAGAAAGATCCAGATTGGGTGAGTTCAGAAGATCACTACGTAGAGAAATAACAATTACAATTGTAACCTCGTCCTGCATCGCGGCCGGATGGAAAGACGGTGGGCAGTGCCCCCGACTTTCTACCGTGATGGAATCAGAAGCCATTTTAGAGTTCTCAGTATGGCCGCAAGGAAGAGGAATGGCGCGGTGGCCCAGAGGGCAATGCGGCCGGGAACATCGCAGCACTCATAGAGCCGGAGATAGCGGTAGTACGCGGAGTGGGACATCCAGATCATCTGTAATTTGCGCTGGCGAGTGGATGCCCCTCCCCGATGCCGGGCGATGATGTCAGGCGTGTACAGGATTTTCCATCCCGCGTCCTGCACGCGGCGGCACCAGTCAACGTCATTGAAGAACATCGGAAATCGCTCGTCGAAAAGGCCGAGAGCGGTGAGGACGTCGCGCCGAATGAGCAGGCAACTGGCCATCGGCTGTTGGACATCACGTAGGGCTTTCCCATCGAAGTATCCCATGCGCCATCGCCCGAATGACCGGGAATGGGGAAACAGAAACGACAGACCCAACAGATCGAACCAAAGAGTATCAAGCCCGGGGAACTCACGGAGCGACGCCTGACGCCGGCCATCGCCGCCTTGCAGCATGGGCGCCACCGCCGCGTGACTTGGGCGACTGTCGAGCAACTGCACCATCGCGTCGATGCCACCGACCGGCAGCACCACATCAGGATTGAGAAGCAGAACGAACGGACGGAGCGCGTGCGGCAAACCCTGGTTATTGGCCGCGGCGTAGTAGCGGTTTTCGGAATTCCGGATCAGCGTGACGGTGGGATTGCTCTGCTCGATGAGCGCCGCCGTCTTGTCTGCTGAGGCATTGTCTACAACAACGACGTGTACCGGCGATGATGAGGCCGCCTTAACGGAGTCGAGACACGTCGAAATGTCGGCTTCGGAGTTGAAGGTCACGATCAGAACTCCGACTTTCGCTGTGCCGGTGTTCATCGTGCCGCTCCCGCAGAGGGCTTACCTCTTAATTCATCGAGAATTGCGGCGAGCTGTCCCGTCTGCGCGCGGCGGTCAAACCGGCTGATCGTGGAGACGGATCGCACCGGTTTGTATCGAGGAAGCGCCGCGATGGAGTCGAGTGCGGCGATGCCGGCCTTTACGTCGTCCTGCCGCGCAATCCAGCAGCCTTCAAGCGAATCCAACAGGCGCGCGGTCTCACAGCCAGGATCGGCGAGAAGGAGAATCGGCCGCAGGGAGCGGAGAATCTCGAAGACCCGTCCGGGGAGGATGTCGGCGTATTCCGGCTGGCCATTCTGCGGGAGGGCAATCAGATCGGCCGACTGGAGGACTCGGATCGAATCATGATGAGAGCGGTAGCCAAGGGATGTGAATCGATCCTGTAAGCCGTGGCGCGCGGCGATTGCAGGCACATCGATCCCAAGAGCGGCGCCCAAGTGCTGAATGCAAAATTGCCGGTTCTGGACTTGTCTTGCCCAATGCCCCAGGAGATTGAATATCGGTTCGGGATCAGGGTTTTCGCCGAATGTCCCATAGAGGAGTATCGTGAAGGGCGACGTGCCTGACGGTAGTGCGTCTGTGGGCGCAAAGTCGGACTCGTCATAGCCGTTGGTGATGACGGCGGGCGGGGTGCAGCATTTGGACAACGATGCAGCAATGGCGTTGCTGGCAGTGATCACGCGGTCGGCGGACGATGTGATCCTGGCACGCAGGCTTTTGGAATAGCGCGCGTGCCATCGTGTCGGCCCCCAATCGTTGAAGCGTGCAAACCATGGATCACGGAAATCTGCGACCCACGGAATCCCCAGTTCGCGTTTGAGACGCAATCCAACCAAGTGAACCGAGGGAGGCGGCGACGACGTCCAAACGGCATCAAAGGGGCGCACGGCGGCCAAGACCAAGGCCCGACGGACGGCGGGGCCGACAAAGGCGCGCCTGGAATCAGGGAAGCGAAACCAATCGCGGAGGGAAGGAAGATAGGACCTATCGGTCCTATCGGACCGATTCTGTAGACGCGAGGGATCCCACGCGCGAACCCGTTCGATTGTGACCGAGCCGGGCAATTCTGCGAGCAGAGACTCGTCAGTGGCGGGGTAGGCGCCGGGCTCTGCAGTCATCACGGTCACGTCCCAGCCGAATTCGGGCAGATAGCGGGCAAACTTGAGGGGGCGCTGCACACCACCCATCCCGAGCGGCGGGAAATAATACGGGATCATCAGCAGGTGCGGGCGGCGGGACATCGTTATCGGCCCTGGCCCTTCTCACTCGATCCATGGGCTTTGATGAGGTTTAACATCGCCCGCTCGACGGTGGCCATGTTGTCGCGCCAGCGCGCTCGCTGGGAGATAATCTCAAGATTACGACGAACAACGTCCTGCCGCCATGATGCATCGGAGGCGGCTTGCAAGATCATCTCGGCGAGTGCGCGGTCGTCGCCGACGGGGAACAGGAGCCCGTTTATGCCATGCTGAATCCACTCGTGATTGGCCGCGAGGTCGGTGACAATGGGCACGCAGCCGGCAGCCATCGCTTCGAGCATGGAAACCGATGTGCCGTCCGACTCAGAACATGACACATAGAGGCCGGCGGCGGCCAGAGTGGATTCAAGCTGCGGCTGGTCCAGGAGTCCCGTGAACTTGATTTGCTCCATTCCAAGCGATTGGGCCAACTGAATCAGCCGGGGACGTTGCGAGCCATCGCCGACGACAACAAACTCGAAATCGCTGGAATGTTCTTTTGCCAGGCGGGCAGCAGCATGAAGGAACGTGTCAACTCGGTAGAGCGGCTCGAGACGGCGGCAGGTTAATACGTTGAGCGGGCGATCTCCAGTATCCGTACGGCTGCGACCGATATCCAGCCAGGAGTCTTCGACACCGAGTGGTGAGATCGTGATGTGGTCCGGATCGGCTCCGAGTTCTCGCATGGCAACGCCGAGCATTTCCGCATCGGCGAATAGCCAATCGGCATCACGCAGGACCGATTCGATGCGTTTGCGGTGCCAGCGTGATCTATGCGGTGCAATCAAAACATCCGATCCCCAAGCTGACACGGCGAGCGGATGGCAGCCGACGAGCGTCGCAAGCCAGCCGTAGTCGGGCAGGAACAACGCACTCACAATGTCGGGTTTGAATTCAGCGGCGATACGCCGCACCCGACGGACGTTCAGCACGATGTCAAAGACGCGGCGGAGATGCGAGATGGATAGGCGTTGAGCGCCTGAATCGGCTGGGATGGGTGGAAACGACAACCAGCGCACGGTCCATCCCCGGAATCGGAAGTGATCGGCCCAGCGGCGTGAGTGAACGACTGACGCTTCCGCGAGAATCAGGATCTTCAAAGGGCGTTCGATGATTGCCACAAAGGGAGATTATGGGTGTGGGGAAGGATGGGAGCAAGGATTAAGGTCGGCTGTGGCCGCTCTTCCCGAGTGTAGTGGTTCCTTCAAGGCAGCAGGCGACGCAGGCGATGATACGCCACCCGGCGATACCGCATTTCGGCCCGAGGGACCGGCTTGGCGCCCCAACCTTGCTTGAATTGCGTGAGCCCAGCCGTGGAGTCACCGGCCGGACCACCGCCGAAATCGAAGTAACGCACACCTTCACTGTGAAGCGATTGCAGCAGATGGGCGAAGAGCGCGTGGTTGACGCCCGGCGCATCGGCCTGCCGGTCGATGGCGTTATCGATGTTCACGGCGTGGTCTTTCAGGACAAGCCATGCCGTGGTCGCGACCGGTCGATGATTGACGCGCGCAACCAGCCACCACAAGGCACCGGCCTTTGAGAATGCGTGCGCGAGCAATGGGCCCAGGGAGTGATTGAGGACCATCCTTGAAGGCGGCTTTGGCCGTGTGACCCAATCCCTCTGCAGTTGCTTTACAGAGTCGGCATCATGAAGACGCTCAAAGTGGGGATTGCGCTCGATTCCATCGCGAATGTTGCGGCGGTGGGAGTCATCAAGATCGGCGAGTACGTCCACGGGTCGGCCGCGCAGGTCTAGAATCCAGGTTGAGTAGTCTAACTGCTGAGAAAGCCAGTGGGGTTTCGGGACAACAACACCCGGCGCCGGAAGTGTCATCTCGACTGTGCGCGCGTTGGCTATTGTGGGGACGAATTGCTCCCATGTCGTCTCCATCAGGATTGGCCGGCCATCAGAATCGAGTCCGGGACTGGCGCCGATCAGCCCGCCCGTAGTTCCCCAAGGCTGCGAGAAGAGCCACTCCAGCCCCAGCCGGCGGCGCCGTACCAGCGGTACGCCGCCGTCGGCGCGTTCGAGGTCACCCGCCAGCCAGATTTCGGCGCGACTCCCGGGCCAGACTTGTTCCCAAAACAGCGACCATTCTGGGAGCAAGTACGGCGAGGGATCAGACATCTGATCCAGCCAATACATCCATAACGTGCGATCAATCTTGGATGGATGGCGGCGTTGCCAGGTCATTGGCGTGAGGGCAAGGATTCTGAAGAACTACTGCCGGCGCAGTACGGCGATCTTGCCACGTCCGGTATTGCCATCAGGGCCACGCACGACGAAAAGATACACGCCGGAGGCGACCGTGATTCCACCCTTATTGCGGCCATCCCATCCGGCAGCGGCATCAAAATCGGCGACGGGCTCGCCGGCAACGGTATAAATGTAGATCCGGCTGCCAAAGGGCGCATTGAATCGGACGAGATTGTGGATTCCGGTTTCGAGTTCGAGCGGGTTGGGATATGCCAGAATATCGTCGAGAGATTCGGCCATCGGGACGCCCGCCGCGAGACGCGACAGGCCGCTGGCGGTGCCAATCCACAATTCGCCGGTGCGCTCATTGACGGCAATCTGACGAACGTCGCTACCGGCGAGTCCGGAATTCTCCGGCGAAAAATAGAACGCCGTGTCCCGACTGGACGGGATCATCACCAGCCCCCGGTCTGTCCCCACCCAAACGTTGTTGAGAGCGTCGGCGGCCAGCGTGTTGACGGAAAGGCCCGCTTCGGCGGGGAGCGGCACTCTCAGGAAAAGACGGATATCCGCCGCCCAACGGACCAAGCCAACATTGGTGCCAACCCAGAGCGAATCGGCGCGGTCGACCAGCAAAGCGCGGATTTCATTCGAGGGAAGACCGTTGTCGGTCGTCTTGAATGTTAGATGAATTGGCGGTGTAACCGGGTTGGAGTTGGAGCAGAGCGCGCCAGAATAGGTCATGTCGACCAGTCCGCTTCCGCCAAAGCCGACGAGGACTTCCTGATCCAGCGCCAGAAGAACCGCGGGATTGTCCGAAGTGAATCCATCAAAGGTCGCGAAGGCGCCCCAACATCCGCCCGCGGGATCGAAGTAGGCGAGCACCTGTCCCGAGTCCGCAGCGGCGTTGGCGAACCACACGCGGCCCACCGAGTCGGTCGCGATGTCGCGAACCACGATGTAGTTATTGACCCCCACGGGATCCCGCACCCACATCAGGGAACTGTTCGCGGTGTCGTAACGAAGCCAGTCGCTAAGCGGATTGACGGCATTCACTTTGTATGCTCCGCTTCCCCATGAGCCGAACCAAACGGCGCCGTTCGGTGTGATGGCCACCGACGTTGCCGGATTGCCCGGACCGGCGTTCACATAAGGGAGAGTGGTCCATCGGCCATTGTCCAGGAAGTCGGCTCCGCGCGTCGGGTGCACACACCAGACGCGGCCGTCGGTGGCGATGGCGAGATCGCCGAATTCCGCTCCCAGCGGGCCAGCAAACCGCAATGGCGTCCATGTGTCATTTCGAAATGTGAGAAGGCCGTTGCCGAGTTGGCCCGTCCAAGTCGTGCCATCCGAGGTTCGCGCCACGGAGGTGAACGCAACATTCGGAGACCCAAGCGCGGCCGGAGTGATGGCTTGCCCACCCGTGTAGCAAGCAAGACCGGTGGATGTCGCAATCCAAAGGGTGTCACCACTGGGGAGCAAATCGCGGATCTGAAGTTGATTGAAACCCACTTTGGTCCACACAGTGTCGCCGGGCGCAGTCGGCGTATCGACGAATGCGTAGAGGCCGTCATCGCCACCAGCATAGATGCGGTTCTGGAAACTGGCGAGCGCGTTGAGGGACGGGATATCCGCCCATGATTTCCAGTGCTCGGGCACGAGCAGGAATTGATCGAAGACATTGCCGCGCGCCGCACCCGACGGTCCGACCACCCACACATCCCCGCCGGTTACGAGCACATCATGAACCGGATTGGAGGCCGGCCAGTTGCCGAGACGCATGTAGCTTTCTTTAATCTCACCGCCATTGCGGTTCATGTCGAACTTGTGTACGCCGATGTCCGAGGCGACCCAGAGAAAGTCATTGGGGCCCGGCGAGGCGGCGTGCAATGGAATTCGCGCGCCATCGATATCGAAGTTGTAGACGTTCCAGGAGCGATCCGTGATGTGCCGCGACAGCCGGCCGCGGGAGCCGCCGGTCCAAACCTGGCCACCGGAATCCAATGCCACAAAACGGAGATCGATATCGCCAAGGCCGTCCACATTGGTGAATCGGGACTGGGAGTCGGGTGCGTCCGCAGTGAATCGGACCAACCCGCCGGTCGTGGCGACCCAAAGTGTGTCCCCTGACGCCGCCAGGCCCATCGCGTCGTTGACGAATGTGTAGTTGCTCCAGGCGGAGCGGGCGAAGGGGAGCGACTGGGCGGAGACCGGGGTAATAGGACCTATAAGGCTGATAAGACCTATCAAGATCAGGGCGCGCAGTGGCATGGGGGTGGGATCAGTCATTGGGACGATGCTTGCGCCGGCGCAGATGGACAAGTCCGCACCATGCGGCAAATAGGATAGTGAGATTGAGCGACCAGTTGCCAATAAACATTCCATGCCTGACAAAGAAAGTCTCGCCATTGGGGTATCCCAGCGGGAGGTCGGCAAGCACGACATCAGGAACATACTGGGCCGTCGGGTTGTGGAAACGTCCGGCGCAATCGATCAAGGTGGAGATTCCGGTATTCGCCGAACGGGCGATGGGGCGGCGGGTCTCGATCGCGCGGAACGTGGCGATGAGGGCGTGCTGAAGCGGTCCGGACGAGAAACCATACCAGCCATCATTCGTGATGTTCACATAGAAGTGAGCGCCGGCGAGGGCAAAGCCGCGAATGATTTCGGGGAAGACCGACTCATAGCAGATGGCCGCCGCGAACTCTCCGGCCGAGTTCGGAAAGAGCACGTATTTGGTGCCACGAGTAAAATGAGCCCCGCCGACCTCAAGACGGTCGAGCACTTTGATGCGATCGGAAAACGGGATCCACTCGCCCAACGGGACGAGGTGGAGCTTGGCATGGTATTCCGAGTGGTAAACGCCGGTATCGATCATGATGGCCGCGTTGAACGAAAGATATCCGCCACCCTTGACGCTTTCGTACTCCAAAGTCCCGATCAGCAACGGCACTTTCAGTTCAGCAGAAAGTTCACGCAGCTCGCGATGGTAACGCGGCTCGGAACGGATGTAGACCGGTGCCGCGGTTTCGGGCCAAATGATGAGCTTCGCACCGCGGGCGGCGGCGGCACGCGATTGCGCTTCGTAAATGGCGAACGACTGATCTACGTACGCCGAATCCCATTTGCGGTAAGAGTCGATGTCCCCCTGAAGCACGGCCACTCGGACTGACCGGCTGGAGTCCAAAGTTTCGACTGCCATGCGGCCATAGACATACGGGACGGCAAATGCAACCGCCAAGCCGGTCCAGAGCAGACCGAGGACAACGCGGCGCCTGTCTCGCCAAGCCAGAAGGATCCGGTAAACGAGTACTCCAATGAAGCAGACCCACAGGCCGATGCCCAAATCGCCTGTGGTGTCGGCAAACTGAATCAACGGAGAGTAGTGCACCTGGGACAGCGAGAGATTGGTCCAGGGGAACGCGAGATCCCCGATGCCGCGCAGGTGCTCATGAGCGATCCAGACGAATGGGAAAAGCCAGATGGCGACGCCGCCGAGGACGTCTCGTATCCAGGCCCACAGCCAGAAGACAACGGAGACGTACAGGCCGAGGATGGCGACCATGACCACCATGCCGGGACCGCTGACCCACGCCGTCCAGTAGAGAGTGGCGAAGTGAAAGACAAATCCAAAGATGTACCCGCGCGCCGCGGCCTCTCGCGGCGTACGATCGTGCACGATTAGCAGTATCCATGCGACTGCCAGGTATGCCAGGAATCCCAGAGGGAAGGGTGGAAACGCCAGCGCCAGAAGTCCGCCGGCAAGCGCGGCGCAAATCAGGTCTGGTGTTTGTGGCAGAATTCGTACCGCCGGGCTGTGCGATCCGACTTCACCGTCAGGGTGTGGCATCATGCCCCGAACTTACCGGCGAGGGACGCCGCCGTCAATCAGGAGTCACCAAGCGCACGCATTTTGGCCCGGACATGATGTGGCCGATGGTATGCGCCCGGATGTCGATCCGCTCGAGCAGCTCCACGGCACGCATGGCCTGATCGTGATCGACGACCATGATGTAGCCGATTCCCATGTTGAATACGCGGAACATTTCCTCGGGATCGACGCCGCCAACCCGCTGGAGAAACGTGAAGATTGGCGGTTGGGGCCAGCGCGTGGTGTCGATGACGGCCTGGCAATCCTCGGGCAATACGCGGATGAGATTGCCTTCGATGCCGCCGCCGGTGATATGGGCCATCGCACTGATGGACACTTCACCCATCAGTTGTTCGAACGCGGCACGGTAGGAACGATGGACGGCGAGAATGGCCTCCCCGATAGTCCGCCCCTCCAACTCATCCGGGGCGTCATCGAGTTCGAACTGGTTCTGGTCAAAGAGGATTTTACGAATCAGGGAATAACCGTTTGTGTGTGGACCGCTGGACTCCAAGCCAACCAGCATCTGGCCGGCGGCGATCTTGCTGCCATCGAGGATGGCGGAACGTTCGACCATGCCGACGATGAATCCGGCGAGATCATAATCACCGATCTTGTAGATGCCGGGCATTTCCGCGGTCTCGCCGCCGATCAGCGAAATCCCGTTCTCACGGCAGGCTGATGCGACACCGGTGATGACTTCTTCGACGACGACCGGTTCCAGCCGGGCCACCGCGAGGTAGTCGAGGAATGCCATGGGCTTGGCACCGCAGGTGAGAATGTCGTTGACGCAATGATTGACCAGGTCGGCACCGATGGTCTGGTGATGGCCCCAACGGATGGCGAGCTTCAGCTTGGTCCCGACGCCATCACAGCTCGATACCAGGACCGGTTCCCGATAGCCGGCAAGGTCGAGACGGTAGAGCCCTGAGAATGGCCCGACTCCCGCCAGGACGGCATCGGTATAAGTCGTTTTGGCAAGCTGGCCGATACGCGAGACAGCGTCATCGGCGGCCTGTAGATCCACTCCTGCAGTGCGATAGTCAGTTTTGCCCGGCATTCTGATGTCCTTCGTCATGACAGGCGCAATTGCGTCCCGTCTCCCTTTCAAATATCCCGCCGTCGCTCGTTTTTCGCAATCATTCCTTGCCGGAACGAGGCGGGACGGTGCGAATTATGATTCCCGCTTACCAGAAGTCAACAGGATCAACGTCGATTGTCAGCACAACCTTGGCACGTTGATGTGCCACTTCGTTTTGCTCTTGAAATTCGGTGATGGCCGCGCGCGCCGGTTTCAGTGCGCGCACTTTAAGCAAGACATTAACAATGTGGCTTCCGGCCCGGCGCGGTACGGCTGCCGGGGCCGGGCCGAGGAGCCGGCCTGCGGTACCAGCGTTCAAACGCCAATGCTCGGAGAATTTCGCGGCAGCAGTACGTGCCGACGACAAGGCCGGTGACGAAAAGGCCAGCAGAATCAGGTGGCAAAAAGGCGGGTAATCCAGAGCACGGCGCCGCGGGAGCTCCCTGGCGAAGAATGACGCGGCATCCTGAGCGGCCGCGAGTTCGATCAACTCGTGATCGGGACGAAACGTCTGGACCAGGACCTCTCCCGCTCCCAAGCGAGCCTCTCCCCTGCCGGCGCGCCCGGCGACCTGTGTGAGCAACTGAAACGTCTTTTCCTCGGCGCGGAAGTCTGGAAACGCCATTTGCTGATCCGCCCAAACGACGCCGACCAGGCCGACGTCGGCGATGTCCAAGCCCTTGGCGACCATCTGCGTGCCGACCAGCAGGTTGAATTCCGTACCGGCGAATCCCGCCAGTATTTGGGCGGCGGCGCCACGGCGGGCGGCGACGTCGGCATCGAGTCTGGCCATCTGAACAGACCCTTCGATGGTGGCCAGTGTCTCCTCGACTTTCTGTGTGCCGACCCCGCGAAATGAGAATTCCGATGCGTGACATTTCGGGCACGTGTTGTACGCGGGAATTGCGTGCTCGCACAAGTGGCAGCGGAACTGGCGGGTCGCCGCGTGATACGTCATCGTCAACTCACACTGGGGACAAAGCTGGAAGTGGCCACAGGACTTGCAGGCCACGACCGTCGAGTGGCCACGGCGATTGAGGAACACGATGGCTTTGCGTCCGGCGCGTAGTGTCTCCTGCAGCGCTTGCCGCATCTCGGTGGTAATCCAGCCATCGGGACCGTTGAGCTGGCGTTTCGACAGGTCGACGAGCCGGACAAGGGGCATGCTGCGCCCCTGTACCCGCCGGGTGAGGCGCAGCAATTCGTACTTGCCGGTCTGGGCGTTCTCGAACGATTCACAGGAGGGTGTGGCGGAACCCAAAAGGCACACGGCGTGATTCGTGCGGGCACGAACCACGGCAACGTCGCGGGCGTGGTATCGGGGCGCGGGATCGGACTGCTTGTATGAGTCGCCGTGTTCCTCATCGACGATGATCAGGCCCAAGTTGGGAATCGGGGCGAATACGGCGGAGCGCGCCCCAACCACCAGGCGATACCGTCCCCGTGCGACGAGCCGGGACATCCAATATCGTTGAGCGGGAGTGAGGCCGCTGTGCCAGATGCCGACGCTTTCCTGCAGCGTGGATTCCAGCCGATTGATCATCTGGCCGGCCAGACCGATTTCCGGAACGAGGAACAGCACGCTTCGCCCGAGCGACCAGGCATGCCGGATCGCCGCGCAGTAGACGGCCGTCTTCCCCGAACCAGTCGGGCCCCAGAGCAGCGCGGCGCCAAACCGTTTCGCATCGAGCAAGGATTTGATCGTGCCGAGCGCGGAACGCTGCTCCTCGTCGAATTTCTCGGGTTCCGGTTCCGGTGGCGGATTGAAACTCAACTGAGTCAGAGATGAAGGTACCGGCTCCCAGAGAATTGTACCATCGAGCATCAGGGCGCGTAGCGCGGCCTGGCCACCAGGGAAATACTTGGCCGCGTTGGTCCAGCATCTCTGATCAGATTCATTCCCCAGTGACACGAAGAAGTCCCGAATCTCATCAGGAATCTCGTTATTGCAGGTAGGATTCAGTCCCGACAGTACGGCTTCTTTGGGCAGTGGTGCGGGAACGGTCTTCCATTCGGCGCTGATGAGTTTGCGTTCGGTCAGTCTGGCCAGCGCCTCATTTAACGTCGCGCGTCGAGTCCCCAGGCGTGAGAGATTGGTCAGAGAAGTTGGCTTTGCTGCGGACAGGTTTTGCAGAATGAGCCGTTCGGTGGGCGTGGTCTTCAAGGACGCCGACGACGACCGTCCTTCGAGCGAGCACAATCGATAGTAAAGACGGGCCGCCGGGGCTTGCGCTCCGGTTGCAATCCCGAGAGCCTCTCCCCATCCGCACAAGTAATATTCGGCAACCCAACGGGTCAGCGAAAGAATCTCACCGGGGATCGGCCAGTCGGGGTCGGACACCGCACTGAGGGACAGAAGCCGGCCGGGCGGGAGCGTGGTGCTGACGGGGCAGGCGACGACGACACCGGACTGTTTGCGTCCACCGAGGACGGCTTCAACACGGGTGCCGGGCTGAACGATACCTGCCCACGCTGTGGGCACGCGATAGACAAACTGGCGGCGCAGAGGGAGCGGAAACGCGACCTCGGCCAGCCGTTCGCCATCCCTGAGAATTTCGTTCCGTGGTTTGTCGGCAGCCGTTGACATGACGTACTAACCTAGCTTGAAAGCGGGTGCGAGTGGCATCGCTTTCTGCGAATGATGTTGGGCGGCCATCGATAAGAAAGGCGGTTCCGCATTGGTGCGGAACCGCCCGATGCTCAGTTTGGATCGCTCCGCATCAAGGACACTTGGCGGACCAGGCTTTCAGGTCCTCGGTTCTGCCCAACTGGGCCAGCGTCACCTTCATCATCTGGCAGAGGTTCTTGTCGTTGGGATAAAACACGGTCACCTTTTCCAGAGTCGGATAGGCTTCGCTCCATTGTTCCATCGAGTACTGGCAGATGGCCAACAGGCGCCAGCTGTCCTGATCTTTGGGATCGATTTCGACGACCTTGGCGAAGCGCGGGATCGCTTTTTCGAAGCTGTCATGCCGTTTGGCGGTGTACGACTTCCCCATGGAACTGGCGGCAGTATCGTCGGGCGACTTCCGGACTTCGCGATCGTATTTCTCCACGGAATCCTGAAGCCGGACCGCCGCATTGTAGTAGAAAATGCCCATGTTGTACCAGGTGTCTTTGGAGCCGGGGTCACGGCTGACGACCGCTTCCTGCCACTTGAATGCCTCGGGTTCGTTACCGATGCGCGAGAAGATATCGGCGAGCGTGACGATGGCATTGATGTCGTTGGGATCGATGCCATGCATGCGGCGATTCAAGCTGATGGTCTTTTCCCACATCTGCTTGTCGTAGTAGCAGGCCGCCAGGGACAACATCAAATTGCGATAGCGATTGCGCTTCTCCTCGGAGAGCTTCTTGTACTTCTTGTTGTATTCCTCAAACGCCGGTGTGGACTTGCCTTCGGGACCGGAGAAGAAGTTAGTCGTGTCGTACCAATTAGTCGTCGAATCACCAAGTTCGCCACGATGGAACAGTTCCTCGGCTTTGACGAGGTCAGCAAGACTGCTGTCGACAATGCCCTGGCGCTGATAGATCAGGCCGCGGGTGGAGAAAGCGCGGAAATCGGAGGGCTTCAGCAAAGTGCATTGGCGCAGCGCTTCTTTGGCCATACCGCGAATCTGATTCGCCACTGACTTCAGGCTGTCGACATTCACGTGGGCATCGGATCTTGACGCCTGTTCTTCGGTGGAATCGGATTGATTGACAAGGCTGACCGAGCGATTGAAGCGTTCGACCCACTTGCTGTCCTTGATCTTGTCGATACTCTTCTCTTCTTTTTCCCACTCTTTGGCCGGGGCGTATTTCTTGGCGAGATCGTATTCCACGATCATGCTGTCAATTTCGTCTTTGTCGGCCCACACTGAACCCAGGAGAAAATGAACCTGGGAGTTCTCGGGATAGTGTTGACGGGCGGTGTGCAGATTGCGGAGCGCCCGGTCGTATTCCGGCGGATTGGTCGCCAGGGCGATCTTGGCCGAGCGGATATAGACATCCAGCGGCTGCACGACATCGGCCCCTGTCTTCACCTGCGCCGCAAGCTGTGACGCCGTCAGAAGCAGCAACGCCGCCAGCAAGAACATCGATTTCTTCATCAGGACTTTCCTCCCGTTCGGCTTACCCGGCTGCGGATCGTACTCATAAGGTCAGCCATTATACTCATCATTCCATAAACTTCAAGTGCAATCTGGACATTTTGCCGTTCCGGCCGCTTGTTCTCAGCTCTCTGGTTACTGGACCTGCCGAACGGTGTATTGGAGTTTCAATTCCCCGTCTTTGGGCACCGAGACCGTCCATTCCGCCGTCCGTGCGTCCTTCTTAACGTATTCCGAGGAGGTCTGGGTGATCGTCCAGTCACCCCAGAAGTGTTCCACAACCAGAACTGCTACTGAAGTTTCCTTGTGGTTGCGGAGAGTGATTTCGACATCGTCTTCGGACGTATTGCGGCTGATTTGGCGATGCTCCCTGGAGACGCGTTCGCCGACGACGTCGAAGGCATTGCCCAGAACCACCCGCACCTTTTCGTCTTTGGGAGTGTGGCCGATGGCGTCCTCACCAATAAACTCAAGTGAACCATCGGTATCGACTTTCATGACGCGGATCTTCCCCGCCGGAAGTGGAATCCCCAGCCCGGCGGCCGCGGAATTCTGGAACTCCATCATGACCCGCACCTTGGCACCGTAGCTGCCACCATCGTAGGTCAGTAGTTTCTTTGCGGTGACACGTGCGGGCTCAAACAGGGAGAGCTGTTTGATTTCATTGTCGCGCAGTGTAGCCGGGCGTTGCAGCGTGTACAGATGATACTCGAAGAATTGTTTCTCCGTGAAGGAGCCATCGGCAGCCGCCCCCATGGACTTTTCCAGCATCATCGGCAGGCGTGGTTGTTCGATGCGATGAACGTCGCCTGCGATCAACTTGACCGTGGCGTCGTTGTAAGCGGCCCCGGAGCGATTGTCGATGGAAACCCAGCCGCCCAGATCGAGGTAATCGTCGCCGGGCGAAATGGTGGCGCCCAGGGAGAGGTCCGCAATCTGATCCCGATTGATGATCCGGAGACCACTGGATGGCGTCTTTAATGTGAGCGTACTGGGATCGAACGCCAGCAGCGTGCCTTCGAGCATCTTGTCCTGCCGGGTAAGCACCTGGATGGAGCGGTCGAGATACTTTTGCAGAACCTTCTCTGAGGAGACAAGATCGTACCGGTAGTTCTGCTCAAGGAGTGTGACCGATTTCGCCTGGCCAGGGACGGTGAACGCGACCGATGTTGGATCGATGGCCGAGGCCACGTCCGTGAATGAAAATTCGAACTGGCCCTTCTTGAACTCCAATGACCGGTTATCTTTGACCAGGGCGAGGTCATTATTGTAGATGGTGATCTGCACCCCGGCCTGCGACACGTTCCACGCAGCCGCGACGGCCACTACCAGGAGGGTCAAGAGTCTTCGCATGGAAGCCACCCCTTTCCTGCTTTCTCCGGCGTTGATGAGCATGGAGTGTGGCAGCACTCCATCCAATTGATTGTACACTTCAGTCATCGAAGCGATGACACCGATCACCAGCCTACCAACTGTTCCAGGTTGGCGTTGATTCGCGCGACGATCATTTGGAAGTTCTCGCGCTTGGCGCGCTCCTTTGCGACCACGTCCGGCGGAGCATGTTCCAGGAAGTCGGGATTGTCGAGCTTACGGCTGATCTTCTCAAGCTGCAGAGTGTTATGCTCCAGTTCCTTCTGCAGGCGTTTGCGTTCCGCCTCAAGGTCGATGACGCCTTCCAGTGGGATGAAGATTTCGGCGTCGCGAATGACCGCGGAGGCCGACGGGACCGGTTTTTTGACATCGGCTGCGATGGTGATGCTGTCAATTTTCCCGAGAATCCGGATGTTGTCCGTGTACGCCTGGAGATTGCGCAAGAGGCGGGGGCGGTCGACGCGGATCAGGCAGTTGATCGCCTTGGCGGGCGGGACTTTCATTTCCGAGCGCACGGTGCGAATCGCGGCGATGACGTCGAAGACCTGCTGCATGGCCGCTTCGAGATCCTCGTCCATCCACTCCTTGGCGGCCACCGGCCAGGGGGCGAGGGTCACGTGGCTCTTGGGGACGCCCGGCAGGCGGTCCGAGAAGTGCGACCAGAGTTCCTCGGTCACGAACGGCGCCAGCGGGTGGAGGAGGCGGACAATGGTCCCCAGAACTTCGAGCGCCACCTGTTGCGCCGCGCGGCGCTGGAACGAGTCATCTTTCAAATAGAAACGGGGTTTGGCCAGTTCCAAATACCAATCGCAGAAATCGCTCCAGATAAAGTCATACAGGCTCTTCGCGGCGGTGTTGAACCGGAATGAGTCAAGCTGGTCAGTGACGTTTTGGATCGTGTGATGCATCCGGCTTTCGATCCAGCGGTCGGCGAGTTCGAGTTGGGCTTTGGATTTGAGCAGGTCGATCGGAATCTCAGGCGGAGTCTCGGATTGATTGGCCAGGACCAGCCGGGCGGCATTCCAGAGTTTGTTGGCGAAATTACGTCCCTGTTCGAACGTGTTCTCCGAAATGAGGGGGTCCTGCCCCTCGGGTGCCGCGAGAACGAGTGAAAGCCGCAGGGAGTCGGCGCCATGTTTGGCGATGACTTCCAGTGGATCGATGCCGTTGCCGAGCGATTTGGACATCCGCCGGCCAATGGCGTCGCGCACGGTACCGTGGATGTAGACATCGGAGAACGGAATCTCTCCCATAAATTCACATCCGGCCATGACCATGCGTGCCACCCAGAGGAAGATGATCTCGGAGGCGGTGAAGAGCGAGGCGGTCGGATAGAAAGCTTCGAGCTCGGGGGTCTTCTCCGGCCAGCCGAAAGTGGAAAACGGCCAGAGCCACGAGGAGAACCAGGTGTCGAGGACATCTTCGTCCTGACGGTATCCGTTGCCGGGAGGCGTTTTCGAGACGATGAGTTCGCCGGTCGTTTCGCTCTTGTAAACCGGGATGCGATGTCCCCACCAGAGCTGACGCGAGATACACCAGTCGTGGATGTTTTCCATCCAGTGGAGGTACACTTTGGACCAGTGGGGCGGATGAAAACGAATCCGTCCGCTCTTGACCGCCTGGATTGCCGGGGGTGCGAGCGCCGACATTTTGACGAACCACTGTTCCGATAAGAACGGCTCGATCACGGTGCTGCAGCGATAACAGACGGCGGCACCGAGGCGATACGGTTCGACCTTTTCGAGCAAACCTTGCTCTTTCAGATCGGCGACGACTCGGGTGCGCGCTTCGTCACGGTCTAAACCGGCATAGGGGCCACCGGCTTTGGTGATGAGGCCACGGTCGTCGATGGCGATGATCGATTCGAGATTATGGCGCCGGCCGATTTCGAAATCATTGGCGTCATGCGCGGGCGTGACCTTCAACACGCCGGTGCCGAATTCGGCATCGATGTAGGAATCGGCAATTACCGGGAGGGTGCGGCCTACCAGCGGCAGAATGACATTCTTGCCCACGAAGGATTTGAAGCGGCTGTCTTTGGGATTCACCGCGAGCGCGGTATCACCCAGCATCGTTTCGGGCCGGGTGGTCGCGACGACGAGATGGCCGCCGCCATCCGCGAGCGGATAGCGAACATACCAGAGCGAACCATCCTTCTCCTCGCGTTCGAGTTCGTCATCGGACAAAGTCGTATGGCAGCGCGGGCACCAGTTGACGATGTAGACACCTTTATAGATGAGTCCCTTTTCGTAGAGACGGACAAAGACCTCCTTGACCGCCTCAGAAAGTCCGGGGTCCATCGTGAAACGAGTCCGATCCCAATCGCAGGAGCAGCCCATCTTCTTGAGCTGGTTGAGAATGATGTCGCCGTTTTTCTGCTTCCATTCCCAGACACGTTTCAGGAACTCTTCGCGGCCGACACCTTCGCGGGTCTCGCCTTTAGCAATGAGCTGCTTTTCGACGACGACCTGGGTTGCGATCCCGGCGTGATCGATGCCGGGAAGCCATTCGACTTCATGGCCGGTCATGCGCTTGTAGCGCAGCATGATATCCTGCATCGTGTTATTGAGGGCATGCCCAAGATGCAGGACCCCGGTCACATTGGGTGGAGGGATG
>JACRMA010000011.1 GCA_016235085.1 Candidatus Zixiibacteriota bacterium | reverse complement strand
GGCGGTTTCCTGGACAGCCTGCGTTTTGATCGTGTTCTCGGCTTCGTGCTTCTGTGGCACGACCCAGCCACCGCTCGCACGGCAGATGAGCACGATCATGGCGGCCAGCGAAGCGACAAACTCCTCCTCCGCCGCCAGATTGCGTTCCCCGCGTGCCAGCCCGGAGACGGCGCCGACCACTGTGGTACCGGACATCAGAGGATAGGAGAACAGTCCCGCCGGTCCATCAAGATCCAACGTCATGAACAATGAGCGGACGGAGTAATTGCGGCGCAATTGTCCAAGGAGGGTGTCCTCCAGTTCCGCAAGCTTGATCTTTCCTTCGGGCTCACCGGCCATCGCACCGGCGACATCCCCATTCCCGGCACCGAAAATCCGCACGGCGCCGGCGACCAGACCCACCAGCGACACCGCTTCCGTGACGGCCAATTCGAGGAGATGATCGACCGAGCGGCCGGCAGACGCGGCCATCGCCAGACGGCTCAGAATCTGAAACCGTCTTTGAAAGTGCGATTCGGTCGTCTTTTCATCCATATTTCTTCACACCGATGATGGTACCGGCAAGGTGTCAATAACGCAAGTGAGATGCCGCCCGATTTTTTGCCAAGCGCAAGAAAGTTTGCCGGGGAGCCACAATGGGTAGTTGGCGGGAATGTTGAGACTCGGAAAATGTGGATAACTGGAATGCGTCTATGGGAGAGCCGGGTGCTTCAGGCGGCCTTGTCATCGGAAAATCGCGATGCCTGAAGAATCTCGAAATCGAGTTCCGGCAGAGAATTCGGACCTTTCTGGAGGCTGGCATTCCAATTTGGACAACCTCTTTCTGTGAAATTTGTTGCACATTTTGGACTTTTATGATCCTGTAATTATCTCATTGACGCGGCCGCGGGGCTGCGATACGCTGACGGTTCCGCCATGTGGGCCGGTCGTCCGCCTCGTCCGATCCTGTCCATGGGGGCGCCAAGACGGCCAGGGAGGGCCCGAACGATGAGTCTGCCGATCCACCCAATTGTTATTCACTTCCCCATAGCCCTGGCTGTCATCGCCCTCAGTTTCGATCTGGGCCGGTGGTTTTG
This sequence comes from Candidatus Zixiibacteriota bacterium, assembly GCA_016235085.1. Lineage (GTDB taxonomy): Bacteria > Zixibacteria > MSB-5A5 > WJJR01 > WJJR01 > JACRMA01. Next base: position 25,890 of record JACRMA010000011.1, on the reverse strand, counting down.
GGGACGCACCCGGCTGATTGAAGCCGGCTTCTGGGGCGGCAGCACGCCCCTTCTCATCGCGGCCATGCTGGGCGCGTTTGTGTCGGTGGCCAGCGGGCTGATCGCGGAGGCGAGCGCTCCCAAGACCGAAGTGGTCAGGCAAATGATCGAATCCCACGAAACGGCGGCCTTCATCGTCAGCGGCGGGCTCGCGTTTCTGGCGTTCTGGCGGATCGCATTACGGGGGATGTTCCCAAAGAAGGGTGCGTATCTCTACCTGGGAGCCTTGTTGTTAGTGACCGTAGTTCTGGTGTATGGCGCGTTCCTCGGCGGCCAGATGGTCTACGGCCACGGTGTCGGTGTCCAGTTGGCCCCATAAAACCGGCGTTGAACGTCCCGAATGCCGACGGACAGCAGACTTTCCACTCCAGGCCTTCTGCAACATTTCTCTCCGAATCATCTTGACAGATTGAATATCTGCTCTTATCCTGTTTATTGGAGACGGCTTTGCCGGGCGGCAGCAACGGCAGGACAGTTCAGCGCAAATTCATAATCGCATTTACGGAGTTGGTCCGGGTCCGGTCAACAAAGGAGCAGCGATGAGACGTTTGGTGGCGGCAGTGGCATTGGCTGGTTTACTTCTGGCGGGGGAAGTTTGGGCGGTCAACTCCGTCGTGGTGGAGTCAAAGTCCGTGGGCACAGGGCAAACGAGTGCCATGATTCATGTCAGACTCACAAACGATGCGGACTTGGTCGGTTTGGCCATACCACTGGTCATCCGCGAGCTGACCCCCGGATCCTATATTACGTCACTTAAGCTGAGCTACGGCGATCGTCTCGCAGGCCCAAGCGCTTCTCTCTCCGAGTTGCGCGTGAATCGAATCTTCCCCGACTTGGGTGGATCGTGTGGCCCGGTTGCTTTCACGACATCGTCGAGTAACGACACTCTTCTCCACCCGGTGCTGGCCTCTCCCGAAGGAGTATTGATCGCAGGCGTTGCGTTGTTCCCGTCGTATCATCTTGCTGCCGGTGCCGATGTTACAGGATCGATCGTATTGACGGTCGGAACCACTACCACGCCCGGCCAGTTCGAGATCGATACGGCCTGCGTGAGTCCGGCCAATCATCTTATGTATGCCATCGAGGAGCCTGCGCAAGACGTCGTGCCGGATTTCACCAAGGGCACAATTACGATTGTCCCCAATCTGCCGCCGATCGCCCAATGCCAGGACGTCACCGTGAACAGCGGGCCGAATTGCGATGGGATGGCGTCGGTGGACAACGGATCGTACGATCCGGAATCCGAGCCGCTTATCTTTTCGCAGTCCCCCCCAGGACCGTATCCACTCGGGCAGACGGCTGTGAGCATGATCGTGCGGGATCCGCTCGGATTTGAGGATACGTGCCAAGCCATGGTCACCGTCGTGCGCGGATCGGCCAATCCACCGGTGGCACGCTGCCATGATGTCGCGGTCGGCTATGCGATGGGTGGTGAGGCATTCGCTTCCATCGACAACGGATCGTACGATCCGGATGGTGACCCGATCACGCTGACTCAGATTCCCCACGGTCCATATCCCTTGGGCCAGACGTTGGTGAAGCTCATCGTCAGCGACGGCACCTGCGGGTTGGACTCCTGTGAGGCTACAGTCACGGTCGCACCGGGGATGTGCAACGGCGCGCCGGTGGACGTCAATTGCGATGGTGTGATCGACGTTTTCGATGTCCTCGCTGCGGTTGACGCGATTTTCAGTAATAATGGCGCAGGGTTGGGTCCATGCTGCGTTAACAAGCCGTAGCCGCCGGTCAGCAGACACAAAGCCGAGGGGCATGTTCCATGCCCCTCGGCTTTGTCATGTCAGGCGTAGCGTCGGCCGGTCTCATCGACGCACAGTTCATCTGGTCAAGTGGGTCCGGCGCGAAAGATCGGGCGACCACCCCAAATTCCTTCCGTATTGCTGCGTATTAATTGTTTCCGCGATAAAGCGCGTGCCCGTCACGGCCATTGACAGCGGAAGCAGCAGTCGGTTTATTCGGCGTTTTCCCGGAGAGGGAATGATGACCATCAGGGGAGCAGACCAGCGCAGGGCGAATGCCGTCGAGCGACGGGCCGGATCAGAGCCGTCTCGGCGCGATTCGGACAAACCGGCCTGTGAATGCGGCGTGTTCGGCATCTGGAACTCCCGTCAGGCTGCTGAACTGACGTATTTCGGCTTGTACTCGCTGCAACATCGCGGTCAGGAATCTGCCGGAATCGCCACTTCGGACGGGCAGACGCTCCGTCTGCGGAAGGGCATGGGCGAAATCGCCGATGTCTTCCCCGATCGCAAGGTCCTTCGGGATTTGGACGGCAACTCCGCGATCGGGCACAACCGCTACTCGACCACCGGCTCCTCGACCGCGGCGAATGCACAGCCGCTGATGATGAAGTTCCGCTACAAGGAACTGGCGGCGGCGCACAACGGCAATATCACCAACGCGGGTGAATTGAAGACTTATCTGGAATCCGGCGGCGCGATCTTTCAGACGTCTTCGGATTCGGAACTCGTGCTTCATCTCTACGCCCGGTCCAAGAAGCGTGACGTGGTTTCGCGTCTGGCCGATGCTCTGGGCAAAGTCGAGGGCGCGTACTGCTTCATGTTCCTCACCTCAGACGAACTGATTGCCGCCCGGGATCCGAATGGTTTCCGACCGCTGGCGCTCGGCAAGCGAAACGGTTCGTGGGTCATCGCCTCGGAGACATGCGCCTTCGACATCATCGGCGCCAAGTATGTCCGCGACATTGAACCCGGCGAGATCATCGCGATCTCAAAAAAGGGAATTCGTTCATCCAAAATACCGGCAAAAGGCAAACTCTCCTTCTGCATTTTCGAATACGTCTACTTTGCGCGCCCCGACTCGATGATCTTTGAGGAGAGTGTGGACAAGGTGCGGCGCCGTCTGGGACGCCGCCTCGCAATCGAGCAGCCCGCGGACGCCGACATCGTGATTTCCGTTCCGGACTCCTCCAATACCGCGGCGCTGGGATATGCGGAGCAATCCGGGCTCACTCTCGAAGTGGGACTGATTCGGAATCACTACGTGGGACGAACATTCATTCTCCCGGATCAGGGCATGCGCGATCTCGACGTCAAGATCAAGTTCAATGCGGTGCGCGGCGTGCTGAAGGACAAGCGGGTCGTGGTGGTCGACGATTCGATTGTGCGCGGCACGACGGCGCGCAAACTGGTACGCATGATCCGCGACTCGGGCGCGCGCGAGGTGCACTTCCGCGTGGCCTCTCCCCCGATTATTTCACCCTGCTTCTACGGCATCGACATGCCGACTAAAGGCGAGTTGATCGCCTCGACCCGCACGGTGGGGTCGATCAAGCGTTACCTCGGCGTCGATTCATTGGGCTACCTCTCACTTGAGGGGATGCTCACTCTCTCCAAACATCCCAAGAAATCGTTCTGCGCCGCCTGTTTCTCCGGCAAATACCCGACACGGATTAACCGGCATTCGGGGAAGCTCGCGCTGGGGTGATCGTCTCGCGCAGTATTAGGGACGCCCTTTCAGGGCTCACGATCATAATTCGCTGAAAACCCAGGGCTGCGCCCTGAGCTGAATTAGCACGCCCCTTCGGGGCTAGGACATACATGATCGATTTCGACGTACGGACCAAACGATGTGTCTTGCAGACCCAAGGGGCGGAATAACTCAGCCCAGCGCGAAGCGCTGGGTTTAGGAGGGCTGGATCGAGTAGCCCTGAAAGGGCGATCTAACAAGGCGCTTTCCGCCGCCGCATCTCGCGAATCGCCCGAACCTATTTGAGAATCGTCAACGTCCGCTGGAGTTTTGTCTCGTTGCCGACGCGGTCTTTGACGGTCAGGACGAGACGATGGTCGCCGGGCGTGAGGGGATTGCGGGGCTGGGCTTTGGCCTGCTGTGTTTCCGGATTGTACTCCACGACTGTCCAATGATCATCAATGGTCATGACAATGTCGGTATCGGAACCGATACCGGCGAGATCGTCACTGAGGACAAAATGGATCATGGGCTGCCGGTCGCGGATGCGATCCGACTTGGCCGGTGTGAAATCGCGAATTGAAGGGCGAGTAGAATCGGCCAGGAGTGCGAATGATCCCGGACACTCGATCTTCCCGGAGATCACCTGCTCATCCGAAGAATACTCCGAGCCGACGAACTCCCAGTTATTGCTCTCGGACCGGTAGCGATAGAGCGCGACCCGGCGCGCTTCGGTGCTGCCGCCTTCGAACTCAATACCCATCCGCACGGCTCGGACAAACGGAACGGTGGTTGGTTGCAGCGAGTAGAGTTCGGAAACGGCTTTCCGAGCCTTAGGACCAGCTTTGTCCCGATTAAGCTGAAAGAATGACGCTTGATACAAATCACCGGGACCGAACTGAACGGCGGCCCGGCCATCGGCAGATTTGACGACAGTGCTGTCGAAACTCGAGACGGCTTTGACCCGCAGGCGCTGCGCACTGGATTGGCCGTCGGTCCTGGTCCAGATCGAATCGAGCCCGGCGAATTGCTCGGCCGGCAGCCACACGGAAAGGACTCCACTGGCTGTCCGGTACGGTTGCAGCGGCTTGGTCAGGCCGTAGTCGAGGAAGCCGGCGGGCTCGGCTCCACGCGTTCCGCTGATCGGAAGAAATATCCCGTTGTCCGACCATACGATCGCGGCAGGGTTCTTCTCGGCGCCGGTGTTCCCCGCCGCCGGCGGCGGGGCGGGGCCGACCTCGATCTGGAAATCGGCGAAGGCGCTATTGCCGGCCGCATCCTCGACCTCCAAACGCATTTGATTGGGCCCGGAGTGAAGGTTCTTCCCGGCCTCCAGCCAGCCATCGTTGTTGGTATTCGTGTAGTTCCAGAGGCGATTGCCCGGGCGGCGAAACAGATTGATCGCGCGTTCAGCGAAACCCGACTTGCCGTCGTAAGTCCGTTCAAGCTCAATCAGCCGCGTGTCACGATAATCCAGTGAATCGTGATGAACCTCGCAAACCAGCGCGTCGTTTGCCCACAGCCGGCAATGATAGGCGGAGACGACCCATTCGGGACTGTCGATGATATCGTCCGTGCGGACCGCGATCCCGAAGACTCCGGAGGCAACCGGTGTCGTCCCCAGCACCCGTCCGCCGGGCAGCCCGGAGAATTCGTAAGTGGCGGGGGCCGGTTTGCCATCAACCAGCGACAGCGGCACGGCGAACAGATCCGGCTGGCGCGGGATGATCGTGATGGAATGAATCGACGGCGCGGTCTTGTCAGGCTTCTGGAATGCCGTTACCAGCGGATTCAACGGCCTGTCGGCATCGGTGCGCAATTCGAAATGCAAATGCGCCGGGCCGGCACCGGTCTGGCCGGTTTTGCCAACGATCTCTCCTTTGGAAATTGGAATCTCTCCCGGTGCCGGAAGCAGATTCTGCAGATACCGCTCGGCGGCGTACTGATTGTCCTCAACGTATTTCTGGATCTTAGGCGCCAGTTCCGAAAGATGGCCGTAGACAGCCACCCGTCCACCGGCGAGGCGGATGTAGACAACCTTGCCGAATCCCCAGTACGAGGTCGCGACACGCATGACCCAGCCGGAATCGGCTGCCCGGACTGGGAATCCCTCCTGCCCACCGGTCGAAATGTCGATGCCACCGTGAAAATGCCGGGTGCGGTAGTCGCCGAAGCCGGCACTGATGTTCGTCTTGCCCTCCAGAGGCCACATATAGCGGCCTGGCACGCCGCCATCGGCAATGGCTATCAAAGGGACTGTCAGTGCGGCCAGGATGGCTGCGGTTCGGAGCCTGCCTTCCATAAGGCGACCATAAACGGCATGAAGGCGGCCCTTGTCAACCCCATTTGGGTGCCGTGGAATTCGATTGGTGAATTGGGGAAAGTTCATTATTTTGCGATGTTTTGCCGGTAGGCGGCGGGGATGCGTCCGCGTCTGCCGATGGATGTTGTAGCAGAGCCCCGGTGAACGGGGAACGGCAGGAAACCAAAGGGAGTCATGAAGCCATGGTTATGAAATACATGCGGGCCGGCACCAAGCCTGTCCTCTGGATCATTGTGGCGGCGTTCGTCGGCACGATCATTTTTGCCTGGGGGATGGATTTCACCGCACGTCCGGCCACACGCGGTGTCATCGGCAAAGTCAACGGCCAGGAGCTCAAGATCGATGAGTACTCCCTGCTCTGCCAGAATGCGATTGCGCAACAGCAGCAGCAGAAGCCGGACCTGAAGGATGAGGAAATCCGGAAGATTCGCGATGACGTGTTCAGCCAGATGGTGGCGAGCCGGATTCTGCGTGAATACGTGGACAAGATCGGCCTGGAAGTCACCAACAGCGAGTTGGCCGAGCATCTGCGCCGGTATCCCCCGCGCGAGGTGCAGCAGGCGGAAGTGTTCATGACCAACGGCCAGTTCGATTACAACAAATACATGCAGGCCTACCGCAATCCCGATCCGCAACTCTGGGTCCAGATCGAAGCGCTGACCAAGCCGCGCGTGCTGCAACAGAAGCTGTATGAATATGTGTCGGCAACGGTGCGCGTGGATGATCCGGAAATGAAGGATTTGTACACCGCGGCGTCGGAGAAGATCAAAGTTCGGTATGTCTTCCTGGCCTCCGGCCAGTACCGCGATTCGATCGGCACGGTCGACTCCACCAAGGCACGAGAGTATTACCAGCAACATGCGAGCGAATTTACTCATGATGAGCGCGCGCAGCTGGCCTACGTGAGCCTCCCAAAGTACGCGTCGGCGGAGGATTCCGCCGAGGTGATGCGTGACGCGCAGGCGCTCGCCGAACGGGCCAAGGGCGGCGAGGATTTCGCGCAACTGGCACGGCAATACTCTGAGGATGGCAGCGCCCAGAACGGCGGAGATCTCGGCTGGTTCGGCAGGGGAGCTATGGTCGCCCCGTTCGACTCGGCTGCTTTCGCACTTGATTCGGGCCAGATTTCCCCACCGGTTCAGTCTCAATTCGGATATCACATCATCAAGTCCGAGGGGAAGCGCACCAAGGGCGACACCGTCGAGGTTCATGCCGTGCACATCTTGCTGCGGGTTCAAGCCTCCTCCACAACCTTGTCCGACCTCCGTATCCGGGCTGAACAGTTCGTGTCCGATGCCCGCAAGGAGGGATTCGACGCCGTGGCGGCGCGGGAGAAGCTCGAGATCATACGTAGCGGATGGTTCGAACGCGGCAAGTCGATTCTCGGCATTGGCGACGAACCGGGAGTCACCGAGTTTGCGTTCAGCGCGAGCAAGGGCACGATTTCCGATCCCTTTGACACGCAGGACAAGTACCTGATTACCGTTCTGTCCGATCATCAGCCGGCGGGACAGGCGTCCTTCAGCGATGTTTCATCGAACATCATATCCAAGCTGACAGCGCAGCTTTCCCGCAGCATGGCGGCCGAGCGGCTGCGCCCGGTGCGCGAGCAGATCGCCTCGGGTGTGCCGATGGCCCAGGCCGCTGCCGCTGCGAAAGCCACCTATGACAGCACCGACTATTTCGGCCGGTTTGAGCGGGCGGGACGGTTCGGCGAAGATCCAGATTTCCGGGGCGTGGCCTTCTCGCTCAGCGCTGCTCAGCCCTTGTCGCAGGTTGCGAAGATCACATTCGGAGCCGTGGTCATCCAGCAGGTGGACCGCCAGGCGGCCAACTTGGAGTTCTACACCCAGAAGCGCGATTCCATCATGACCGCTGCGCTTGATGGGAAGCGCCAGATGATTTACAACAACTGGTACAATGACCTGCTGAAGAAATCGGATATCAAGGATTACCGGTATCAGTCCGGGGAAATCTACTAGGGCATTGCTTTCGCAGAGTCTTCGACGGCCCCGGCGAGTTTGCTGGGGCCGTTGTGTTTTTTGGGGGCGGGGACGAGTGGACTCAGTGGACGGAGTGGACCTATTTGATGATGACGATTTTACCCACCTGTGAGCCGCGTCCAGAGGCGATATGGTAGATGTAGATGCCGGGGGTGACGGCTTCGGCGCTTCTTGTGACCAGGTCCCAGCTAGCTTCGGAAGTGTAGCTGGTGCGATGCGGGTCCGGGTGATAGATCCTGCGGATAAGGTCACCGGCCAGCGAGTAGATCGTGATCACCGCCGTATCGGGCAGGTTGATGAAATGGATGCGGCGATCGCGCTCGTCGAAATCGGTCCCGCGCTGGCCTTCGTGTCCCTGGGCGTAGTAACTCGTGCGATGGCCGTAGGCGTCATTGAAGACTGTCTTATAGGGATTCGGATAGACTGAAACCTTGAGCCCCGAATCCATGACCACATTCGCCGAATAGACTGGCTGCCCATAGCGGAAGTTGCTGCTTGGGTCCGATTCCACCAGGGGAAGCTTGGCTACATAGTCGCCTTGATCGAACGTCGTCACCGCGAAGTAGAGCGGGATCGAGGGCTGTAAGTTGGTTATCACGGCCTCGTAGATGCCGTAGCTGAAACCACGGCCTCCAATCGTCGTGTCGCGAGTCCCGACCTGCTGAATGATATTGCTTTCCGGCCCCGTGTCGCCACTGTACCTGGTGTCACGATTCTCAGACTGTGGCAGCCAGCAGGAAAAGCGGTCGTGGGCAGCGACGTCGACCACCTCGCCCATGAAGTTCCGGACCGTGTCGAAATAGACGTCACGATACGATTGCTCAAGGGACTTGACGGGAAAATCCCGCGGGTCCACGCCGCCGCCCAAGATGCGCTGCCACTCTGGCAGCGTGTACGGATAGGACTCCTGCCGCCAATGAGAGGTGTCCGGCGCCAGTGTGTCGTACACGAAGCGGCAATAGTTCTCTTTGTCCCAACTGGCTACCATCGAGAATTGGCCGGAGGCCGTGTCGCGCCCTGCATATATTCGATACCCTTCGAAAGCCCGGCGTCCGGTCACCGCGTGACGCGACAGCTCGGTTTCGGAGCCATCCCAGTGGAGAATGGCCGTGCTTGGCTTTGTCGTGACCGTGAACACAGGTGGCGGGGGTGGCACGGGACGCCCGAAGTCAGCGATACCATCGCCCTCGTAGAACACGGAATCGCAGCCTGTCGGTGAACCGTCGGGGGCAGCCTTATCGCAGTCGAACAGATGAGCCTTGCCACGGTAGTCGATTCCATCATTGGGGTCGGAGTCAAGCCCCGGAGTGTCGAAGGCCCATTGAATGGCGCGGGTGTTGGCAATCAAGTCCGAGAAATCCAGGCGGTTCAGATACGGCCGCGGATTGTCCGCATTGAATCGTGTTGCGAAGTTCAAGGGGTCGCGATGAAAAGGATAACCAATGCTGAAGGCCACGGTGACCTCGACGGAATCGCCGGGGGCAATATCGTCGATTGGCCCGTGCGACAGCAGCATCTCGGGATGAGCGCCATCGGCGATGTCGATCATCGTGTCCCGGCCAGCGGCGGGGGGATTCCAACCGAGGTCGCTGAAGTCGTGGGAGCTGTAGACCTGATCGTAATCGATTTGCTCGTTGATCATGGCTCGGTACCAGCCGTGCGGGTCGGTCGGGACAACCTGGCGTGAGGCTCCGGTTGGACCCCAATTGATGTAGGTCTCCCATCTCGCCCAACCGGCGGATCTTTCCAACGACGCCAGCCAATTGAAATTGAACCTGCCGCCTTCGGGAACCCGCAGAATTCGCGCTCCTAGAACCACCGGGAGTCTGCTTCGGTAAACTTCAGCATTGGCCATGTCGCCATCGTTATCAGCCAGCCAGACGAGATTCAGAGTGTCCACGCTGCCGGGAACCAATCCGGGCGCAGTGCGAATCAGACCGCAGAGATTGTCCTGGTCGGGTGGAGCGAACGCGCTGTTTACGCACGATTCCAATCCCCGGAGGGAGAGTCCAACGACACCTTTTTGAATGGGCCGGTTGGAAGCGTTCTTGATCCAGTAGTCGACCAGAATCGAACGCTTGCGGCCGTCGTCGGTCCAAGCATATGAAGTCTGGTGGATTTCAATGCCAGTTGGTCCCTCCAGCGAACGCATCAATGAATCCATGTTGAATGGTGGTTCCGGCATGTCGGTGTAGACGGCATACTCCTGCTGGTTCGCTTTGGCTTGGGGATTATAGTTCTTGTCGTCTGGATCTGAGGAAGACACAACTGTTTGGGTGAGATGTCTGAATCCCCAAGCCGCGGTCAGGAGTGTGTCCGTGCCTCTCACACAACCAAATCGGAAGTTACCCCCTCCCCAGCCACAGGCAATCCCACGAGGCATGTCGATCGAAAGCCATATCGCTCCGGCGTAACTAACGTTCCCTTGAACGTCGCCGGGGTTGAGGGTCTGAAAGTCGCTGACTCCGGCGCTCGATGGATGCTCTCGCGGGTGGACAGCAAGGGAGGCCGTAGTCATCGATGTGATACCGATGACGATTCCAATCAAATGTGGAAGCTTGATTGTCTTGAATTCCGAAAGCATGACCACCTCGCCAAGACTTCGGACTGAGTGAGAATACACCCTAATAGGGGGTTTATTCCACGAAATAGATGGACAAAGTGGCCGCAGTGGACCTAATGGACCACACGGGGTGGAAGGATCGATTGGGTGGAACTAGATCGAGGGGGTGGGGTCTGCGTCGCAGCGGGCGGTGAGTTCCTGGCCGATGCGCTCCAGCAGCCACTGGGGGGTGGAGGCGGAACCAGAGATGCCGACGGTCTCGGCGCCGTCAAGCCATTTGGAGTCGATTTCGGCGGCGGTCTCGATCCAGTGCGCGCGGGGATTCACCTGCAGGCACACGTCGTACATGACCTTGGTGTTCGAGGAATTGAAGCCGCCGACAAAGAGCATGACATCGCACGAGGCGGCGAACGTGCGCAATTCGGTTTCGCGATCGGAGACAAATGCGCAGATCGTGTTGCGCCAGACGACGTCGTGCACCCGTTTTTGAATCGCCGCCAGCATCGAAGTCCACATTTCGTCGGAGATCGTTGTCTGCGCGAGGACATAGGTCGGGCGATCCGGATCAAGCTGCTCGACATCAGCCTCATCGTGGACAACCTTCGCCTGATCGTCGCAATGGCCGAGAATCCCGATCACTTCGGCGTGTTTCGGTTTGCCGACGACGACGATCTGGTAACCGCGCTCGTGGTACATGCGCGCGTATTTCTGCGAACGGGTCACGACCGGACAGGTCCCGTCGACAACGTCGATGCCGAGCTCCTCGGCTTGGTGGAAGACCGCGGGGGCTTCACCGTGGGCACGGATCAGAAGTTTGCGCTTATCCCCTCCCTGCCCAACACGAACGAATTCGGTTTGGTCGACCGTGTCGAGACCGAGATTGCTCAGGCGGTCGATCTCGACATTGTTGTGGATCACCGCGCCGAGCGAGGCGGTTTTCACCCCGGCGGCCAGATTCTTCTCCGCCAGATGGATGACGCGTTTGACGCCCCCGCAGGGGCCGGCGTTCTCGTCGATGATGATCCGTTTGACCATGGTTACTCTACAGTACGTCTAATAAGACAGTATTGGTCGCATTTCAATGGAAAAAAACGTCAGCGGACTGATATCCCCGCGGTCCTGTGACCGGAAACCTGCCGCGCGCCGCGAAATGAGGCCGGACAGGAGTGTCCGGCCCACCGATGTGCCCTCCACCGGTCGGGCCGATGGCAAACCTCTGCTTACTTCCATCGGGCGAATCCAAAGGTCATTCCTTTGCGCCGGAGACACGCGGGAGCGGCGGGGACAGACGGAGCCGGGATTTCCCTTTGGCTTGCGCCGTGGCACGGGCCTCAAGCAACTCGCGAACGCGGCGCGTCAGTTTCGCCACCGACAAACCGGTTAAGTCCAGCAACTGGGCACGGGTCCCATGCGTTACGAGCACGTCGTCAATTCCCATCGCGCGCACCTGGACCGATGCGTGATCGTGTTCATGGACCACTTGCCCGACCGCCTGGCCAAAACCACCGCGAATCACACCCTCTTCGAGCGTGATGATCAAATCGTGCTTGGCGATGATCTGTTCGAGCAGCGCCATGTCCAGGGGTTTCACGAATCGCGCATTCACGATCTGGACATTGAATTTCTCCGTGGCCAACTGTTCGGCGATCTGCAGAGCCGGGCGCACCATTGACCCAACCGCGAGAATGCACGCGTCGCTGCCGGGACGCAAAATCTCCCAGCGGCCGATTGGAATTGGCGTGAATTTCACATCGCGATCGTAGACCCAACTTTCGTCCTTGGGGTAGCGAATAGCGAAGGGACCGGAATTATACGCCATCGCGGTGAACAGCAAATCGCGCAGTTCGTTGCCATCCTTGGGCGCCGCGACTACCATGCCGGGCACACACGAGAGGTACGCCAGGTCGAGATTGCCGTGGTGCGTGGGGCCATCCTCACCGGCCAGTCCGGCACGATCCAGACAAAAGATCACGGGCAGTTTCTGGATGGAAACATCGTGTACGAGATGGTCGATGGCCCGCTGGAGGAATGTCGAATAGATCGCGCAGACCGGACGGAAGCCCTCGCTGGCCAGACCGCCGGCGAACGTAACGGCGTGTCCCTCGGCAATGCCCACGTCGAAAAACCGCTGCGGATACCGTTCGGAAAACTCGACCAACCCTGTGCCGGTGCTCATGGCGGCGGTGATGGCAATCAGCCGTGGATCACGCTCGGCAATTTGAAGCATGGTCTTGCCGAAGACATCGGTGTACGTGGGCGGACCATCTGTGACCGGCACCGGCTTGGCATCGGGCTTGGGTTTCGCCTTGGCTTTGACACCGTGCCATTTGATCGGATCAGCCTCGGCCGACTCGTGGCCGCATCCCTTACGGGTGATGACATGGACCAACAGCGGCTTGTTGAAGTCCTTGGCCTTGCGCAGGATGGTCACCAGATCGGCGACATTGTGCCCATCGATCGGCCCGGCGTATTTGAATCCGAGATTCTCGAAGAACATTCCGGGGGACACGAGATTCTTGAGCGATTCTTCGATGCGCTTCGAGAGGTTGCGCAGTTGATCGCTGAAGGGCGCCTTCCCCATCGCCTTCCAGATTTCGCCTTTGAGACGATTGTAAAGCGGATCGGTGATAATCTCGGCCAGATGCCGTGATAGGGCGCCGACATTGGGAGAGATCGACATCCGGTTATCGTTGAGGATCACCGTGAAGTCGGTGTTGATCGCACCGGCATTATTAAGCCCCTCGAATGACAGTCCGCCGGTCATGCCGCCGTCACCGACGACAGCCACGACCTCGAAGTCCTCTCCCTTACGGTCGCGCGCCACCGCCATACCCAGCGCGGCGGAGATCGCGGTGGAGGCATGGCCTGCTCCGAAGGCATCGTACTCGGACTCGCTGCGCTTCAGAAATCCGGAGATTCCCTCGTAGCGGCGGATGGTCGGCAACTGGTCGCGGCGTCCGGTCAGGATCTTGTGCACGTACCCCTGATGGCCGACGTCCCAAACGATCTTGTCACGTGGCGCATCGTAGACGTGATGCAAGGCCACGGTTAATTCGACCGCGCCGAGGGACGAGGCGAAATGCCCGCCGACGTCCACAATGACTTCGATCAAGTACTGGCGGATTTCATCACACAACTGCTGCAGTTGCTCGACGCTCAGTCCTTTCAGACCGGCCGGCGAGTCGATCGATGCGAGCAGCGGTGGGAGTTTGTATGGGCTCATATTAAAGTCGGTTCGCGTTGCCACGATGTCATTTATACACAGTGCAAGAAATGGTGGGCAGAGCCCACCCTACTTTTCCTCGATGCCGTAACGGCGCAAGATACCGTGTACACGGGAGCCGATGGCGAGGGAATCGTCCCAGCCACGCTGCCACATATTGCGCCCAAAGATCAGGCCGGTGGCACCCGCCTTCATGCACGTTTCCACCTTCTTCAGCATGTCGTCATCGCCCAGTTTCGAGCCGCCTGAAAAGAGCACCAGACAGCGTCCGGCGGAACGGACGACCTTGGCGGCCATTTCTTGCTCATCGACTTTCAATCCGGGATATGGCTTCGGCGAATCGGCTGAGTTGCCGGTCGGCAGATTGATCTTCACGACGTCGGCGCCGAGCTCCTCGGCGACGCGTGCAGCGTAGTCGACCGCATACAGCGAATCGCGTCCGCCCTTCTTGTCGATTGCCTCACCGCGCGGGTACGACCAGACGATCAGCGGCATCCCGGCGCGTTCGCAGTCGTAGCGGACTTCGTTGAGAACGGTGATGTCCTGATCCTGCGCCGGTGATCCGACGAACAATGTGTACCCCACGGCATCGGCGCCCAGACGCACGGCATCCTCGACGGTCCCGGTCATGGGCGAGTAGGCGTGGGCATCGGACGGGATCGCTGTCTTTCCATTCAGTTTTAGAACGAGGGGAATCTTCCCCGCATATTTCGGATAGTATTTTTCGGCCAGGCCGATATGAATCGCGACACCCGAGAAGCGGCCCTCGATGCCGAGGCGGAAAATGTAATCCGTGTCGAGCGAATCGGGATTGGCGAAGAAGTCCTGGGGACCATGCTCGAGCCCTTGATCCAGAGGCAGAAGCAACAGGGTCCCGTTGGCAGGTCCGAACTGGTACAACAGCCGATATAGGCGGGCCTTCTTTCCGGCCGAAATCGGAAGGTCCCATAGCGACGGACGTTGTGGGACAGACGGCGCTGAACCCTTGGGTGCGGGCGTCGATTTCTTGGATGCGGTTGCTACTGCCATAAACGATTCCTTTCACAGACGGGTCTGAACGACCTCGACCCGAGGGTTGTCGCAATTCATCGGGGTCAAGCCCCTGAAAGGTAGTCAGATAGCGCGGAAAACGGACGGCGTCAAGGGGAAATGCGCTTAGCGGTCCTTGCCGTCCAGTGTCACGTCTTCATCCTGCAAATCCTCGGAGGGCTTCCAGTCGAGGATACGCAGAACCGATTCGAGAGGATCCTGGCTTTGCGAACGAATGTTGCGGACTAAGCCATCACGGCCAACCCGCTTGATGGCGGAATCCGCAAACTCATGCTGGAATTCATCTTCGGAGAGGGTTGCCCAGCGGTCGACGGGCGGACAGACTGCATCCGGACGGGGGGTAAATGCTGGTTCGCGAGTCGGCTGCTCGAAGGAATTCCAGGGACAGACATCCTGGCAGATATCGCAGCCGAAAATCCAGCCGTCGAGCGTTTCGGCAATTCCTTCGGGAAATTCGCCGCGATGCTCGATCGTCCAGTAGGCTATACACTTTTGTGCGTCAACAACATACGGCTCAGAGATGGCATTGGTCGGGCAGCTTTCGATGCAACGCGTGCACGAACCGCAGAAGTCAGAATGGCATTCGTCGGCGGGGAGTTCGATCGTTGTCAGAATCTCACCGAGGAAGACCCACGAGCCAAAACTGCGGGTCAGGAAATTGCCATTCTTGCCTATCCAACCCAGACCGGCGCGCTGCGCCCAAGCCTTCTCCATGACGGGACCGGTATCGACGTAGCAAATCGACTTTGAGCCGGGCGCCCATTGATCCAGAAGCTCGGTGAGCGCTTTGAGTTTCCTTCCCAACACGCGATGATAATCCTCGCCCCAAGCGTAGCGCGACACTTTGAGCGCGCCGCAGTCTTCGCAGGGGCAGACGTCCGTGCCGTAGTTGATGGCGATGGAGATCACACTCCTGGCCCCCGGCAGGACCCGGTTGATTTCCGTCCGACGGTCGGGGTCGCGGGAGATCCACGCCATTCCGGCGTGGTACCCTCTGGTGAGCCAGTCCAGCAGCCGTTCGCGATCAGATTCGACAGTCTGAACCCTGGCAACACCGAGGCGATCAATGCCCAGATCACGGGCGGCAACGAGCAGCCGTTCGCGTAGTTTTTCGGGGGTGGAGGCCGGAGTTTCCATCAGTCTACCGCAAATACGCAAGAAATCGCCCGGAATTGGGGCGAGTTATGATTTCGATGAACCTTCTTTGAGAGGAATACCAGCCTCGGAAGAGCCCTGGAAGATGTGGCAGGTGCCCTGCAGACGCTCTTTGGAGACCTGATAACGTTCATCTTCGGGCATGGCGTTGAAATCGCGGCTCATAACCCCGTACCCATCGTCGTAGCCAATCAGCGCCGTGGCGATGAAATTGGCGGCTTCCATGGCGAGTTCACGCAGATGGACGCACCCTTGAGCGCCGCCGATACGCTGCGAGATTTCCTTGATGACGCCGCGTCCGATGCGCAGTCCGACCAGCGCTTGTGCCTTGATGGTTACCAAAGGACAGAGTGAGTGCGGGTGGTTGGCCATCTCGGCGTGGGCGGCGAGAATCTCCTTGGTGCCGGGCTCGACGGTAAGGTCGAGACGGATCAAGTGGTAGGGATCGAGGAAAGTCGAATAGACCGCCATCCGCCCATCGGGCAGCTCGAAAATTTCAATGGAGATATCGCGCTTGGAGACAAAGCGGCCCCGTGACGCAGGGGCGGGACTTGCAGTGTGCTCATTCATACGGCCTCTCTTCGCTTGCGGCAGGCTATTGACGATCTTGCGGTGTCGCCCACCGGCAACTCAATCGTCCTAATACGGGAGGCCCGATAGGCTTGTGTGCTGCGATTCTGCGGAGAATGGCACGAACTGACGATATCGTAGAATGTTGGGATGCGTCCAACGGGCAAGAAACAGGTTGCCGTTCATGGAATCGGCCATTATTCTCGCGGCGACAGTGATTCGGTTACAACTTAGGCTGGCCGGTGCGCGACCGGCGGTCTAAGCCAGAGGCGATCGTGGTAATCACCAGACTTGAGTTGTGAGTATGCCCCCGCAAGGTGACACCCTTCTGGATCCGCAGCCCGGCGAGGAATCGGATCCGCTGCACAAGCTCGGCACGGTCGCCGGGGGAAAGTACAGGATCCGTTCCTATATCCAGGGGGGAGGCTTCGGCGAAGTCTACGAAGCCTTCAATGTCAACCTGCCTGAGCAGCGTCTGGTCATCAAGTTTTTGAAGGAATGACGGATGCGCGAGAAGTTCGAGAAGGAAGCGCAGCTTCTCTGCCGTCTCGACCATCCCAACATCTGCCGAATCATCGATTACCTTCCCGATGAACTGGCGTTGGTCGTCCCGTTCATTGACGGGAAGGATTGTGAAAAGATCCTTCGGGAATCGGGGGCACTCCCCGAACCGATGTTTCTGAAAGTATCGCAGGCGGTGCTGGACGCAGTCGTGTTTGCGCACCAGAGTCGAATCGCGCATCGCGACATCAAGCCGGCGAATATTCTGATCGATAACCGGGGACAAGTCTATCTCATCGATTTCGGGATCGCCAAAGAGATCGGCGGCGATACCACGAAGACCGGGTATGTCGCCCTCACGCCCCAGTTCGCCGCTCCCGAACGGCAGTTCGGCGAACGGAATTACAATCCGTTCTTGAGCGACATTTACGAGCTCGGCGTCACATTCTTCATTCTGGCGACCAACGAAATGCCATACCGAAATGCGGTCAACCCGAGCCTTCGGGACTGGGACCAGAAACCGAACTGTGACCTCTCGCCGCCCTTGTATCAATTGCTCAAAAAGGCACTGCACCCGAATCCGAAAGAACGCTACCAGTCGGCCGAAGACATGGCCATCGATCTCAAGCGGGTCAACAATGTCTACCGTCGCCGGAGTGCGGCGACCCAACGGCGTGTTCTGACATCGGCCATCGTCGTTGCCGCCGCGGCGATAATGATCATGCTGACCTCGGGCATCTGGAAGCCGTGGTTCACGGGGCCACCGGCCACGGTCAGCGAAACGCTGGACAAAGACGCACCTGGCCCTTCCGGTGCGGAGCCGGCTGGATCAACGGAGAAGCCGCAGGCAGATCAACCCAATGAGGGGGCCAGCTCCTCCGTGCTGGAGAAGTCAGATACCGCACCGGTGGAACCCGGACTACCAAACCCGCACCTGCACGTTGTCGTAACTCCTTCGGAGAATGCCGCGGTAACAGTCGACGGTTCGGCACGCGCTGCAAGCGGGGATATCGAGGTATCTCCCGGACGCCATACACTTCGAATCGTGCATCCCGATTATCCACTGATCGAGAAGGTGATCACCGTGGGCCGGGCCGACACGTCAATTGTCATCGAACTGGCCAGTGAGTTTGCCGCGGCGGCCAGCCTGGACCTGCGCTTCTCCGTGAAGCCACCGCTTGAAGATGGTGTGTTGGATATCACCATGAACGGGACTCCGCACACGTTTGAATCGTTTCCGACTGATGGCCTGATGACGCTCGCCGGCAAATGGCAGATCGAGTTGAAACTCAAGGAAGGACCCGATCGGCGGAGCGCGAAGATCGATTCTTGTGTCAGTTTCCCATACGGAGGCGGGCCGCACGCGGTGGTGCGAGGCGCCCATGGATCCATCGATTTCAGCACGGCGGGGTGGCAGGGGAAGAAAGTGGTTCCGATTCTTGTGTTTTGGTCCGAATCGTGAGCACCAGTCGGGAGGCGGGATGGCCGGACGAAAACGACTAAGACGTACGATTGCAGTCCTGCTTCTGGCCGCGCATCTGCAGTTGCTGCTGGCAGCGGATTGGGCGCAGGCACAAGCACCCAAATGCGACTACAACCGCGCCAGCCCCTCGCTGGACTCGGCGCGGTCGAGCTTCCAGGTCTTCAGTTTTCGCTGCGCGGAACTGGAGTTGCAGGATCTGCTAAAATCCAAGTCGCTGACGGCCGAAACCAGAGCCGGTGCATACGAACTGCTGGCGGCGGTCTATTTCGAGACGGTGCGTAATCCCGCCGACAAACAGGCCAAGGTGCTGGAACAATTCCGCGCGGTGTTTCGTGCGCACCGGAATTGGCAGGGGCCTCTCGACGTCCAGGCCCGCGAGTTTCATGATCTGATGGATCAAGCAAAACGTGAAGTCGAGAGCGAAACAGTCGCCAAACCGCCCAAGGAATCGAAGCCTCCCGCGAAAGATTCACTAGTAATCGCCAGACGCCCCGAAGCTGGCACAACATCGTCGAAGAAGGCGTGGTATCAGAATTGGTGGGTGATTGCGCTGGGTGCCGGCGCGGTGGGGGCGGTCGTGCTGGTCGCCACATCGTCGAAAGGCAAGACGGACAATACGCTTCCAGCATTCCCACCACCGCCCGGAGGTAAGGGACGATGAAACGACGCCATCGGGTATTTCACGCCGCCTCCGCCGTGACCATTGCCGTCACGTTGTTGCTGGGAGCATCAACTGGCGAGGCGAAGGGTCCAGACCGCCAATCATGGGAGGCCGGCTCACAGACCGTCGACAACAGATCGTATTTCGATGGCAACAATCTTCTGATGTTTGTCGCCAACACAGGCTCGTTCGCCTACGATGTGACCGCGCTCTTCGGCAAGAACGACGGTTTGTACTATCCCAAAGGCGGAGACAAGACGTGTATGTTCGCGGGCGGTATTTCCGTGGGAGCGATGGTCCCGATGAGGAATGGAACGTTCCAGAGCGACCGGGCGAGTTTCCACGTTTACAAGATCAAGCGGGGTGACACACGAACCACGAACCCAGATTACCGCGACTGGCCATTCTCTGATGGGGCTCCGGCAGCGAAGGACCCCAGGGGTAACGATGCCCTGGATGAGACGGGCCACAAGATCCCGCTGCTTCTGGGTGACCAGGCACTCTGGTGTGTGTACAACGATGCCGATCCATCGATGCACGCCAATCGTGAAGGCGGCACCGCGCCATTGGGAGTGGAAATTCAGACTTACTGCTGGGGATTCGACCGTCTGGGCTCGATGGGCCAGACCGTGTTCCTTCGCTTCACGATCATCAACAAGGGGAGCAACCGTCTGGACAGTGCCTATGTCGGCATCTGGTCCGATCCCGACGTGGGCGACGCAGGTGACGATCTGGTGGGATGTGATCCGTTCGGATTCCTGGGCTACGGTTACAATGCCGGCGCTGACCTCATCTACGGAGTAAAACCTCCCGCCGTCGGGATCGGCCTCCTGCAGGGGCCAATCGTGGTATCGACAGCAGGGGATTCGGCGTGGATCTCGGGCAGGGGGATTTGGAAGCGCGGCTACCGTGATCTGGGCATGACGTCGTTCATTCGGTGTATCAACGGGACGGATCCCAATAACGCCGCCCAGTCTTACAACTACATGGCGGGATTGGATGCGGCCGGAGATCCGATCATCCATCCCATATCGGGACGCCCGACTCCATATATGTTTTCCGGAGATCCGGTGGCCGGCACGGGATGGCTCGATGCGTATCCATCAGATCGCCGGTTCCTGATCGGCTCCGGTGCATTCCGGATGAATCCCGGCGATACGCAGGAAGTCGTGGCGTCGGTCGTGGTGGGACAGGGCGCGGGATACACCGGCGACACTCTGCACGCGGAGCACACGTCGGGAGGCTCTTCGACATCCGCATTCGCCATCATCGTGGATTCGTCGCACACGACAGGCCACCGATACCGGATTAGTTTCCAAAACGACGGTTACAACCGGTATCGCTGGACATTGAATGACCTGACCGCGGGCACGACAGTGGCGGCCGATCAATTGAATCTCACCGGCGATGATGGGTACCCACGGGTCGATGGATTATTGGTGAAGGTCATTGGGAATTATCCCGGTGTCGGCGACTGGAACACGACCAATCCGCTGCGATTCACCTCCGAAGGCGCGAACTTCGGCTTCGAAGGTTTCGGCGGCGCCATCGGATGGGCGGGTGGCTGGAACAGCGTGATCTCCTCGAGCACGAGCCCTCGACAGTTGAAACGTGTTTTGCTAATGATGGCACCGACCGATGCGGAGGGGAACTTTACTCCGAGCGATTCGAATGTCTCGTTCGCGTATCGCTACGGACGGCGGTTTGCCGATCCTCCCGCCCGGCCCGGTTTCGCGCCATACATCAAGAATACCGCGGGACAAGGATATGACTATCAGGACTTCACACAAAGCGTGCCGCTTTCGGCCTGGGACGTGAGTTCCACTCCGTATCGCCGGCTTGCCGTGGGATTTCTCGAGAACAATGTCCCCAATGGATTGGTCAACGGGCGGTGGTGGCCGCCGGACTACACGCAGGGGAGCAATGTGGTCCTTGATGGTCCGCGGGAATGGCTTTGGATTTTCGACACGGCTTATAGCACGATACCGGATCCCTCGTTGCAAGCCGAGATCGTCAACAGCTCACTTCCAGTGATGTACTTTTTGACCGTGAATCGGCGCGACGCGCTCGGTTTTGCCGATGGCAACGCGTTTCTTATCGAGCCGGCGACCGATTACGCCACCGACCAGGACGTTTTTGAGTTTGTATCACCTGCGCCCAGCGGGCATGCGCCGGGGGATCCCAGACGGGTGGCATCGATCGACGAACTGAAGCGACTGCAGTCGGTGGCACAGGCGAACTTCGCAGCCGACTTCGGCAGAGTACGTTACAATAAAGACAGTATTGCTTCCGCCCCTGCTGGGACAGCGTACACAGTGACCGTGCAGACGGCGTCGGACCTTGATACACTGTGGCTTTGCTATCGCCCCGGTGGACGGAGACAATTCGACAGCTCCAGGATGACTCAGTTCAGCGGTGGCTACACCGGATCGATTCCGGCTGCGGTCATTGGTGACCGAGGCGCCGAGTTCGCGTTTCGCGGCATCGCTGGAGAAGTATCGGCGACACTGCCGGAAATCAACCCATCGGCCCATCCGTTCATCGTAAGGTCTGAATTGAACAACCAGCCGGCACGGACGCTTCCCGAGGGCGTGTACCAGATGGTCGGATTTCCATTCGACGTATCACCCAGCTCCCCGGCCGATGTGTTTGCAGATGATCTGGGTGCGGTCGATCACGCGACCTGGCGGCTCGGGCGCTGGAATTCGGTAATCGGAGCATACGACGAGTATCCCGACGTTGGAGAAATCGCCCGGGGAAGAGGGTACTGGCTGATCGCCCGTGGTGGGCGGCGATTGGGGGCAAGTGGATTGTCTGCTCTCCCTGACACCATCGTCAGCGCGACGCGGTACGGGGTGTTGTCGCTCGAACCCGGGTGGAATCAGATTGCGACGCCGTTCGCGTTCGACATCGACTGGAATTCCCGCATCGCCGATGCCGGGATCGAAACCGCGGCGTGGCAGTACACCGGGAGCGGGTACGACGCGGTCTCCACACTGACACCCTATTCGGGGTACTGGGTCCGAAACAATGGCGCCGCGGCCGGACGTCTGCTTCTCCCCTATTCCGAAGTGTCGAGCATAGCGCAAACGGCCTCATCCAAACTGGTGGCCACGACGGACAATTGGTCGTTGCAGTTGGGCCTGTCATCGGCGGGCACACGGGATCAGACCAACACAGTCGGTGTGCGACCGGCGGCCGCGGATGGCGTTGACGGTTATGACCTCAGCGAACCGCCTCCGTTTGACCGATATGTCTCACTGGCGATGGTCTGCCAGGACAGCGCTGCCACCGTGAGAACGCTTGCGGCAGACTACCGCGCGCCTGGCCAAACCGGCTGGCGCTATGATCTTCTTGTCCGTGGAAATACTCAGGCTCCGGCAACTCTTGAGATTGGAACGGTGCTGACGCTGCCTGAGGATTTTGAAGTTGCCCTGGTCGAGAACGTCTCTGGCCGCAGATGGGACCTGAGGCAGAATCCGGCCGTGGAACTGCCGAGAAAGCCGACCGAAAGCGGCGATCAATACACACTCTTTGTTGGCAGTCGTGCGTTCGTGGAGACTGGGACATCAGGGAGCGCCGGACTTCCGATTTCATTCGCACTGAATCAGAATTACCCCAATCCGTTCAACTCATCGACCGTGTTCCGGTATTCGACTCCGTCGAGCGGCAGTGTGCGGCTTGAGATTTTCGATATCCTTGGCCGCAAGGTGCGGACACTGGTGGAGAAGTCCCAGCCGGCAGGTGTCTATCAAGTCACCTGGGATGGGACGAACAGTCACGGTGAGACGGTCGCTTCGGGCATCTACTTCTACCGGCTGAGCGCGTCGGGACGCTCTGAATCGAAGAAGATGATTTTGTTGAAGTAGAGGCTGCCTCGATTAGTGCAGCGCGCGCGGACGCGCCCTCACCCTCTCCCCCTAATTATCAAGGCGCCCAGGCTAAAGTTGCCGGGGCGTCTTGATTGGTGTGATGTCACGCTGCCTAGGTATCAACCGCCGCCGGTCGAGTCGGTGCCACAGGTCTTTTGCCACTGGCCGCTGAAGAAGCCGGGGATCCAGCCGTTTGTTCCGAAATTCATGTCTTCTTTCGGATCGCGATCATGACCGCGTCCATGCATGTTGCCATTGTTGCCGTGTTCACGTCCCACCGCCACTGTTGAATCGGGCGGGAGCGATCCCCACTGGCCATGCAGTTCGCCCAGGGCTTGGCCGCCACGTCCCGCGAAAATGCCGTCGAATGTGCCTTGCGTCGAGTCGCCCAGATCGAACGCCCAGTTGCCACGGATCAAGCCGCGGAAGTGGCCTTCGAGTCCGATGAATTTGCCGAAAAAGACTTTACTTGAGTCGGGACGGGCGCCAAAGTGGCCACGCACCAATCCGAGCATCAGGCCGTCTTCGTTCATCCACTTGCCGAGGAAGTGTCCGTTCTTGTGAGACGGATTGAGCACCCACTTCCCCTCCAACTGGCCGCTGCCACATGAGTCTGCGGTAATATTGGTGGCGTTGAAAGCGACCTGGTTGCCGTCGGTCCCGACGTCAACGATTTCGTTCAGATGATTCAGTTCAGACAGACTGAAGATCCGCGAGTAGGGCGTTGTCTGGAAACTCACCTGGTTGTTCGACCAATCCGAGTCCGGTGGTGCCGGTGGCACGATGATTGTCACAAGGATGCCATCGAAACTCGGTGCCGTCTGCGACACCCAGGCAAGCTCGGAGCGGCTGGTGCGCGGACGCACGATGTGATCCTGATGCTCTTCGAACTGAAGGGTTCGCACGATGTGGATGGCGCCGTGCGTAATCGACAGCGAGCCGGACCAATCGGTCGGAACGGTCACTGTCGAATCGCCCAGCAGCATTCCCCAGCGGATCGCCATGGCGTAGACAGTGGCGCCATGCAAGCGGCGCAGTGAATCGGCCGCTCCGGCGGAAATGGCCGGATCGTCACACTCGGGATCCTGCTCCATCATGCCGGCGATCTCCGGATCGCCAAAAGCGGCAGGCTCATCCGAGGTTGTGTACCCGCCGAATTGCGATGTAAGATTGAGCTGGTCAACTGTGCCAGGGTTTGACGGTGAGTCCTTCGAGCATCCCGCCAGAAGCACCATCAAAACGCCCAGGGTGATGGCCAGCAGTGCTGTTGTGGTTCTTCGCATCGTTCTCTCCTCTCGTTGATTTTCAAACAGTTTTATCATCTTGTTTCTCGACAGCTACAGAACTTCGACAGGCTATTTGGCAATTGACCTGCCAGAAGCTGGGGCGTGCCTGGCGATTTACCCTAACACGTTTGTGTTAAATCTGTTATGGCTGGGGAATGGCATCATGCGTGTCTTGGTTCACGTGTCGTGAGTAATTGCCGATTGTACCAAACGGTACACGTTTGTTTCTTGAAGGACAGGCTGGGTGTAACTCAGGCGGCGAGTTGAACAGACTTTGGAGAATCCCGCGAGGTGGAATGTGGGAGGGCGACCTGCCACGAAGTGCACAAGCTTCTTCTGCCGGACGAAACGCGACCGAGGGCGGCCGCGCCACATCCTTCGCTAAGGTGTGCGGCTCGCGTCGAGCAAGAGCCTGGTTTGTGATGGTTGACTGATGCGACGCAAACTTCTCCTGCTGGCGATGATCAGTCTGGCGGCAACTTTGCTGCTCGTGATCGTGAATGTGGCGTTCCGAGTGGAGTTTGCCAGTCTGAGCAAATCGCTCGACGATCAAGTCGGGGATCAGATGGCCGGGCTGGCCGAGGGGCTGGCGGCAAGCATTCCCAGTGATGTGATCGCAGGCTCAGTCGGTGAGAAGTTTCGTCCCGACATGTTCCTGCGGCTCCGCGACCTGACGCGCTCGTATGCATCGGCCAACCGGCTGGTTTCAGTCTCGATTCTGGATACGCTTTGGCAGGACCCGTTTGCCGACAAGCCGGATTCGCTGGCGCTTCTGGTGGCCTCGCTTTTGGACCGCGATGGACAGTGGGCGCTGATGTCGGGTTTGTCCTGGACGTCGCCGACGTACCGCTGGGGCGATTCGTTTTACCGCAGCGCCGCGGCGCCGATTTCGGATACAGCCAGTGGACGTACTATCGCAATCGTGCGAATCGAAGCCGACGCAAGCTATTTCGGCGCGCTCGCCGACCTCAGGCGTTTGGCGTGGTGGGTACATGGCTCATCGGCGATTCTCACGCTCATGCTGGTCGGATTGTTCGCGTGGTACACGCGCAAGACGCTGGCGTGGGAAGAACAACTGATGCACTCCGAGAAACTGATCGGGTTGGGACGTCTGGCGGCAACAATTGCGCATGAAATCAAGAATCCGCTGGGGATCATCAAGGCGACAGCACAACGTCTCGAGCGTGTCGAGGACCCCGGGAAGAGAGCGGAATTGTTGCGCTTCATTCCCGATGAAGTCGACCGGCTCAACCGCATTCTGGGCGGATACCTGCAGCTGGGATCGCCTGTGACCTCACACCCCATGGCGCTCGCCATCGAAGACAAACTCAAAGAGTGGATGGAGAAGTCATTTGGAAGTGACGAGCGCACGCGTGGACGGTGGCATCTGACAATCGAGCCGACCGGTCCCATTCTGGCCGATCCCGATACACCGAAGCAGGTCCTCATTAATCTGGTGAACAACGCGTTTGATGCATCGCCGGCTGGTGCAATGGTCGAGGTGAAGTGGGGGCCGTCGGGCAACAAGCATGGACAGTTGACCGTCGCCGATCACGGGACAGGTATTCCTCGAAGGGATCGCAAACGCGTCTTCGAGCCGTTCTTCACGACCAAGGCGAAGGGGAGTGGGCTGGGGTTGTATGCGGTGAAGATGATGGTCGAGCAGGATTCGGGGCGTGTCTCGTGTGAGGAGAACGCCGGCGGCGGAACGATG
>JACRMA010000010.1 GCA_016235085.1 Candidatus Zixiibacteriota bacterium | reverse complement strand
GCAGTGGAAAGAGTGGCTGGCGAGCCCTGTACCGGCTGCCACATGGTTGTTGATCGTGATTATCATGCCTCTCTTCCAGAGCCTCATGCACACTTGCAGAGGCATGAGATTATGGGGCTTCCAAGACAACCAACGCAGGTATAGCAGAGGTTAGGAACCCACCAGCAGGCCGCACAGGAACCGGCACAAGCTACCTTATACCACCACGGGAGACCTTTCCACATGGCTTTCAGGCAAGACCCGACGCACTTCCAGTACCCCGCCATCGGTTCTGTTCCCTCCCTCAACTCCAGCTCCCCACTCGCCGAAAAAAGGGCTTCTATGACCACCGCTCCCTCTGGCGTGAGCAGGGCGATGCGTTCCAAAGGTACCGTCTCAGCATCAGGTGTAGTGCCGGACGCCCCGGAGCGTGGCGTGATTGAGATGAATGCCTGTTGGAACGGGTCCCCATGCGCATCGAAGTACGAGATGATGAAGCGATTCTCGTTTGGCATCGCCCCGGCATTCTCTATAAGAGCGACTACCGCTGAGATTTCCGACCCGGCATAGTCAACGTGCACCGCCTCCGCCTCGCGAAGCTGTACCGAACCGATCTTCGAGCCTTGGCTGAATTGCCGCCAGCCGGAACTGCCCTTGACGGCCTGTAACTCGAGCGCGGTGGCCGGACGACTGTCCTGGACACCGGTCGGCTCGCTGAAGGCCGGACATTCGGTGGGACGGGCAATGTTGATCGTAGGCACGCTGATGTTGTCGCCCAAGGCACTCACGATGACAGACATCGGACCCGTCGTACCATATGAACTGTCAGGCGGAATGGCGTAGACAACGAACGATCCGACGGCAACATTCGTAAAGCTATAGACCCCCGACCCGTTGGTCGTTGTCGAGTCGATCGCAATTGAGCGGCCGCCAACGACCGGTGTCGCCTGAAACGGTCCAGAGACCGCTGCAACCACGATTAGGATTAGGCCGACCAATGCCCCCAGACTTGACAGAGCGCGACGCCGACGTAGGAACTGGATGGCGACCACAATCAGAGCCAGCACAAGCACCAGCAAGCCAATCTCCTGCAAGGTGGGAACGGCTAGAGGCTGGTCCAATGTAACATAGATACCCGCCGTTGGTGAGCCAGACACAGTCACTGTGCCGGTAATGGTGGCGGCCTCGCCCCCCGGCGCGAGCGCCAGGATGCTGACTCCAATCGCGCAGGCAGTGAACAGCATCAGACACACGGCACGATCTGGGAGCCGCGCAAACAATTTGCAGTTAAACACAAGACACCTCCTTGTCATGCTTTCAGGATCCCGGAACTCAACCGCACCCTGTACAGATGTTGCTGTGAGTTCCGGCAGTCTGTGAGCGGTCAACGCCACTCCGAGATGATCAGGTACCGGCTGGTGGTCCCCGGCCTTCAGATACGTGCGCCAATCTCTCAGCGAGGAACCCGGGGGATAGGATGGGGTCCCAATTCCTCTTACCATCCGTTGAGGTATCCCCCCGGGTCCGCGCAATCGAGACAGCCACCTCCAAGACAGCAACCAAGATCGAATTGACCAGAATGATGATCAGAGCGACGAGCAGAAGATCGAGCAAGATCGCGATACTGTGAAGAAACGACAGCGTGAACCCCGATCGTGAGAGGAAACCAATGCCGACCCCAGAGTGCACGAGACCAAACACGAAGGCGGCCCAGAACAGGGCGATGAGGAATGGATTGAAGCCAAGACGCGTGCGGGCGAAGCCGACTGTCCAACCGAACAAGGCAAATACACCGATCCCCAGCAGAATCCGCAACGGCGCCGCAATAGGTGAGGCAGGGATGGTATCGATGACCGAGATAGTCAGGAACGGGAGCCCAAAGAAGACCCCGAGCCAGAAACCCTCCGCTTCATCGGAAACGCTCGCCCGATAGAGGATCGGTGTTAACGAGAGGAACGGCAGGCACCAATAGACTGGAAATCGATTCGCAACCAGGAACAAGAAAGCCGATGCACCCGCATATAGGAAACTGCTTGCGTGAACCGATGCCGATCGGGCAACGGATTCGCGCCAATGCACCATCCCTTCGCCGCCGCGCGCAACCTGGCGAAGAACTGCCGCCCCCTCTTTCAGGCAGACCAGCATGGGCATCACGCCCACCGCCTTCTCTTGTCCGCAACTCTCTACGGGGGATGAGCCGCGGAGATTCTATTTGGCTTTCAACAACCCAATTGTAAGAGGTTTGGGACCCCTTCTACTCGTAGCTATAATACACTTTCGAATCCAGGTGTCAAGGGGATGCGGGGAAGAATCCTATAATTAGTTGCGAGACTACGCGTTGATTCTTGCGTTTAGGGGAGCGCTGTGGCTTGAATGACGACAGCACTCTCCAATTGCTTCATTCGAGGATTACCTTCATCCCACACTTCGTCCTCGTTCGGATTCAAAGCCATGACACGGTGTATGCTATTGCTCCGCCCCGTAGTTCCTTGGACACCGAGTTTCTTCAGGGAAACGCAACCCGCCGAAAGTTCTACTATTGAATTGCATGCTTGACGGGGAAATTCGGGCGTTCCTCCGCCGATCCGCCGCCTGAGCCTATGGATTCCCAAGGGGCGTCAAATTAGGGCTGCGCGCAGCGCCCAGAGGCTCTCAAGTGCCCTGGTCGTCGACCGCACTGCATTCTCAAGATAATCGCTCTGCCCGTTTTGCGAGGGAGGAATGGGGGCCAAGTCCGTGTTCCAGCCGCCATCGAGGGCCTGTGATATTAAGATGTACTCACGTGCGGTCGAGACACCAATTATCTCATTGGTCGCAAGTCTGAGTTTGGCGCAGAGCCTTGGCCAGCATAACAGGAGTTCACGGTCCCATAACTCCGGATTCCCCATTTCACCGCTCCATCGGATCACTAACTCTCTCAGACGCCTTGTAGCGCCAATTCTCAGTCGACGGGTCTCCAACAAGGACTCCGTCGTTGCAAGAGCTTCCAATCGACCGATCTCATCTAGAGAAGCATGTTCTAACATGTTCAGAAGGACATCGAGGAACCTATCTGAGAGTTCGGAACGTTGCACCCAATTGGCCATGCGGATGCGCCCGAGGATGTCGGAGCGGTCGGGAAGTGACCTCCGATTGTGCCCCTCGTGGAGATTCCTGCTGGTACAGATTCTCTTGCTCGTTGTAAGCGCGGCTCGAACATGTGATGAGGTGGCCTTGCGGAGAGCCTGAAGAGCGTTAGTGAACACTCGAGGATAGAATCCGGGTCGAATCGAACAAAGTAGAAGAACAAGCTGCATCATGTCCCTCTTGGTCCCACGGCCGTGGTCCAGCGACTCAAATGCTCCCCACAGCGCCGCGGAGGCGATTCTGCCGAGGTGATGCCTCGCCGGCTTGAGGCAAACGGAGCCCGCCACAGCCCGCTGAATGTCGTCACCAAAAGGAGCAAGAGATTGAATCATCAGAAGTTCGAATGCTCCGGGAGGCTCAAGTTCCAACGGCCCTCCCGTCCTCAGGGAGAGGGAGGAAACCCCAAGGAGATACTCCCACCCTCGCCTAATCGCCCGATCGACTTCACTGCTACCCGTCGAATGATTGGAAACGTCGCCGGCAAGAGAGGTTCCGAAGTCGCGAGCAAGGTGTACCCCTGGCATGAGTGATCTCAAGCCAAAGCGATGAGGATAATTAACCCCCTCGAAAAGACCCATCCTGGGCTGCTCGTGAATGATTCGCATGATCCGCTCATATTCGGCAGTCCGCTTGAATGACAGACCGGCTTCATAGGACTGCAGCTGCTCCGCGTTCGGCTCCGACCCGTACTTTTCCTCGAATCGCAGGTTGCGGGCTGACAGAAGCCGATTCAGCTTCTCATCAAGAGGATCCTGATACTCCGAGATCGTGTAGCTATCAGCGCCTTCGTTGTTCGCCCGATCGGGGTCAAGGGCGCGCAGCATTTCCGACCAGTACGCCGCTCGCCACACTCTTGACAGTGAGTCATGGGGACCCACACGTCCGAGTCGTTTCAGTTCTTCATTCACAATATTCGCGGTGATTTTGGAATCACGGATAAGCTCATATCCTTCGGCTTGGGAGGCGGCAAGTTCACCGGTAACACGTTTCTTGCACGTATCGTAGTAGTACTCGCGGCAAGCCAGAGGGCGCGCCGAATGCACTCCGCACACCCTGCGGGGGGTCTCGTCAGAATCGAGAATGTACTTCAAGAAGATGCACGGACTTGCAGCAGACTTCGAACGCCTCCTCAGAAAGGTGATAACACTCGAATCAGGATTTTCAATCAACTCCCGACGCCACTCATCATCCTCGTTCTCATCGAAGCGATCCTGAGTGAATGACTTCAGAAACTCAGCTGGGCTCATGTCGAAGAACGTTGCAAGGCGCAATACGTCAAAACTCGTGAGCGCGATGGGGCCCTCACTGGTGCAGCACGCTCCCGACAAACAGTGCGCACACACGCCTTGCTCATCCTTAAACCCCTCCTGCTGATCCATGCGAGTCGGGTATGTTCTGAACGGTCCGAACTCGGGGGGCCGGTACGTAGCATTCATTTCAAAATCCGTTCCCCGTCACGATCATGAACCATTTCTTGAAGCATCTTCATCAACCGAGGATTTGCCAGACGTGGACCCTTCCACGAGAATTCGCGCAACCCATCCATCGCAGCCCATGTGGCGTGGAAAGCCGAGTAGACTGTCTCCCAATCCCATTCCCCCCAACTGCCGTCAGGGTTCTGACTCTCAATCAGGAAATCGTACGCCCGCATTACCTTTGAGTCGTCATCGCTTACACCGAACGCCCGATACGTGTCCAAGAGCTCCCCGGTGAGATCGGGGTCGTGCAACACCATGGCAGACTCTAGGTTGTCATGAAGAAACTCGAACTCGTTCGGGAGCCAGGAAGGGGACAGAAGGAATCGGCCGAAATCGTTTAGAGTGTAGACAATATGAGTAACGGCATAAGCGGTGTCGAAAAAGTCGGATTTTGAAAGTTCTGCTCTCAATTCATAAGGGCGCATTGCAGGTAACCAACGAAGCGCGTCAGCATACCGCCCTCCAAGTTCGACGTCACAAGTTTCGGCGCAATATGCAACGGTCAAAGCCATCCCCCAGATCCGGTAGCGGCTTTGCATGCGTAGCCGAGATCGGCAGGATTTGTTGATGCACGTCCGCCGTCCACGTGCGTTAAATTGCCCACACCGACAGATTTCGGGGATGTTGGACGGCGGTGGTTCGACCTGGGGGTCGAACTCGAAGTATTCCCTGGCCTTGTGACGTCTTGCCGTCTTCCTGAGCACAGGCCGCCAACGTGATGTCCGAATACCAAGTGCTCTCGCGGCGCTGTAGACCCTTACAAACTCGAGGACCTCGGCGGCACTCGCATCTTCAAGCGGGGGCCCGGTTTCGTCCTGCCAGTATTGATACGACAAGCGCCCTAGCCTGGAGGCTCTCGCGACGAGCCAAGGGTCGATAGCCGTACGTGCGAGCGATCCACAGAAATGAAGGAGGCCACCGTTGAGATACGCAACCCACTCCCGGCTCGCGCAAAGGCTTTCAATGAAGCGCATACCGCGGCGAACCGCAAACTTCCTGGCTCTGACCTGATTGTGAGTCAAATGCTGTCCTGTTGCTACCCCAGATAATCCTTGACAACCAACCACTGGACTGACTAGAAATTAGATGCAGCGGTGTCTATGGTCAACCCATAAGAGTCTATCGGCTTTGGGGAATCAATGCGCAGCGAGCGATCGTCTGCGAGAAGGGAGTAATGGTATGCCGAAGAAACCACCGGTGCCGAAGCTACCACCCAAGTGGCCCAAATGGCCACCGAAGTGGCCGCCACCTAAGTGGCCGAAACTGCCACCCAAGTGGCCACCGCCTAAGTGGCCGAAATTGCCACCAAAGTTCCCGCCACCTAAGTGGCCGAAGTGGCCGCCCAAGTGGCCGCCACCCAAGTGGCCGAAGCTGCCGCCAAAGTGGCCGCCACCGAATTGGCCAAAGTTACCTCCCAAATTCCCGCCGCCGCTCAAGTGGCCGAAGTGGCCGCCGCCCAAGTGGCCGAAGCTGCCGCCGAAGTGGCCGCCGCCACCGAAGCTGCCTCCCATCCGGACACGTCCGACTGTGAATCCTCGCGGAAAGCAGACGCCGAAGCGGCCAGGTTAGGACTAGAAGGAGCCCGCGCGATGTGGTTAGTCGCGCGGGCTCCGATTCTTGGTCTCCATGCAAATCCGCGCCTGTATCGGCGCCCACGGAAACTCCATTCATGTTGAGAGAAGCTGGCGTATCTTGCCTCAAAGTACGCCACCAAACACCAACAACCTTCAGCTTCTAAGCACTTGAACTCCCACGATTGGCTGACGGCCTATTCGAGACATCTGCACGTAACCTCGCCCCACTTCCTCCACGTCCGCACTCACAGCTAAAACACGCGGTGCATGAGTGCAATTGCTCCGCCCCCGTCGCTCCTTGGACAGCGGGGGGGGACCAGGCTTGCCTCTCCTCCGCAGCTCCTATGGACAAGATCAGACTGACCAAACCAAGCTCCAACTTCAATCCTTTCGCGACGGGTTTTGACAGAACCGATTCGCCTTCGAGCACGAATTGCCGCCGAAATCACTACTTCAAAGCAGTCTGCTTGACGAGAAAGCTCTCGGTCTTAGGGCTTGTTGAACACGAGCACGACCTCACGCCTCATCCGAGCATCCATCGTCTGCTTCCTCGCCCAGCGTTTAGGCGGCGGAAGATATCGACGGTTGTCAGGCAGAACCCTTGAATAACGTGAATGGAGCTTAAGCCCCTGCACTTCTCCCAGGGCTGCGATGATCGCTGAGTTGCGAACGAATGTTCCTCGGAGCGTGGACTCTCCAACGACATAGACTGCACGTCCACCCGCCCGCAAGACGCGCGACACTTCCGCCAGGGCTCGCCCCATGTCCCACACGTAAGTCGCTAAGTGAGTCTGGTCGCCATGAGAGAGCGTCCGTTCAAGTCCAAACTGGTTGATCAGCGACTTCACCCACGCGGCTTCCATGGCCTCCGCAGTCCATGACTCCGTCCCAACGCTCTCCCCACGAATCCTGCG
Source organism: Candidatus Zixiibacteriota bacterium (assembly GCA_016235085.1). GTDB lineage: Bacteria > Zixibacteria > MSB-5A5 > WJJR01 > WJJR01 > JACRMA01. The sequence continues at coordinate 24,191 of JACRMA010000010.1, read as the reverse complement.
AAGCATGCTCACACTGTATCCCATCCATACGAGTGAGAACTTACTGCACCGCAAGTAGTCGATCGCGTTCAAGTAAGGAGGTGAGGTGAGCACGAGGTCCAGGGTGCCATCCGCGATGTCCAAGTGGCGAGCGTCCCCATACTTTACAACCGCAGGAGGGCCGAGATTCCCAGCTCCCTTTTGTGGACAGTTCGAGACAACAGTCCGCACGGCCGACAGGAAGCGCTCGAACGGCTTGACTGGCGCATGCGTGAAGGCACGATGGGGGCGACTGTGCGATAAATCCATTGCCAGTGACGCACCGGCCTGCTTAGTGATGATGAGCCGAGAGAAGCCGCACCAAAGTACATCGCGCGTGGCGCCATCGTGAACCCGGCTAATCGCGGTGGACAGGGATGCCAATTGTCGTCGGGCGTACTCGTCAAACCAATACCGGATGAACTTGCGGGTCTCGTCGTCGCTGCCGATGGGATAACCCTGTCCAGAATGCGGTTTCCCAAATCCTGCCCTAGCTCGGGCCAGGATCTCCGTAGCGCAACCGCGAGAACGGTGCCTGAACCAGACATCGGGTCCAGCACCCTAATCGGGGGCTTACTGTCGACCAAGGCATCAAGGGCGATTCCGGGTGCCATGCGTGCTGGAAATGGATGAATCGAACTCCGTCCAAGCGTCTCAAGAATGGTCTTCCTGTGAGTCTTCAACATGTGGCAATCGATCCCCAGCGGTTGTAACGTGCTTGTGAAACTACAGAGCGATCAGTGCCTCGCTGCCAGGTGAACTTTGGTCGCCGCCTCGATTGCCGCAAGTACATTTTGCGGGCTTTGGTTCAACTCGACGGTTCGGTCGGTCGCGGTTATTTCAAAGCTCGCCATTGCAGCCATCGCCTTACATAATTCAGCCAGGTCATCGTTGGTGTTCACTTTGTATGGCGGTGTTTCCCGGGCCAGCACGGCGCGCAAGGCGCCATACTCTACCGGCGCCATCTCGAATTCCTTTTGCTGCGAGTGGATCGCGTTTATGATCTTCTCGTAGGGAGGGGTTACCACCGCTTCTTTTTCTACCTCACTTATCCAGTTCCAGCACTCCTCGGGCATGCTACAGGCTCGCAACATTTCGCGGATTCTCGCCAGCCCAAGACGTTTCACAGGCCTCAATTGAACCAACCGTGCTAGATCGTCGATGTGAATCGCCGTGATTGTCCGCGGGCGGTTACTGGCGGCTGTGTTGTCGCGATCCGCCTTTATCTCTTTAGCGAGAGCGCTGTCCCTGCCAGGTGTGTGGTCAAACGCGGGTGCAACGACTACGGCGTGCTCGCACTCGGATTCGTCACGCTGCCGCGCGATTGTGGATACGCCGAAAGTTTTTGTCTTTAGCTTGGCTCCTTGCTTCTGCTTGCTCTTCGCTTCGAGAGTTACCGCGTACCGCCTCGGTTTGTTGTCAGCACCGGCACTCAGGTGAGCCTTCGCTACTCCGTCGGGCTTACCCTTTCCGCCGACTCGCGTTGCATCGAAGCCAAGGCTTCTGAAAGCCTCCACAACTTCGATTTCCAATCTATCCTCATCATTGCGGGCGTTCCGAAGCGCATTTGCGACCATCATCGATGTCCTTCGCCCCGACTCTTGAGCAACGTACCTCAGCAACTCATCACGTGAAGTCATGACAGCATCAACCTGATCCTGTTTGAGCCCGACTTGATGCAACCGGGATTCCAGCAGCACCTCCGCCATGGCGAATATCTCCAGCGGCAAGCCACTCGTCTTGCTCGTGTACTCCTCAAAGAAGGCGCCAACAAATGGATGAAGCCCGTTGACCCTGAGGCGGCCCGTAACCGCGTCGTACACGGCGATTCCATCGTCCGATGTGGCATTGTAAGCGAAGTCGATGCCCTCGACGAACTGCTCTGGTGTCTCCGCCCGCGTCTCCAGCGCTGCGACCACCCTGTCCCGCTCGCTCCTCGTGGCCGCAAAGGGAAGAGCGACAAAGCGAAGTCTAATCTTCCCGTCTAGGGCAGCCCGCGCCATCTCGATGATGGGGCGGCGAGCAAGACTTGCGGGACTACTCGCGAGCTTGCGTGCAAGCCTCGCACCTGGTTCTTCTTGCGCATCCACCCTTTCCAGTTCGGGCCGGATTCTGTTGAAGATCGCGCGGAGGATGTTCTGAGCGTCTCGGAGTACTGGTCCTTCGCGGATGCGCTCGCGATCAGACTGGAGGTAGTCGTCCAGTCCATCCATGTTAACGACCACACGGATGCGGCCAAATGTGCCGTGCCTCAATTCATCCGGCGAGATACCGAAGTGCCCATCCTCCGGGTTGATGAGACGTCCACGAACATAAACGAAAAACCCGTGGCTCCTTCCGAGCTCGTCAGATTTTCCCGTTAGCAACTCACGGTAGGCCTCCGCATATCCTGTAATCCGGCCGATCCCCGCATGATTCAGGGCAAACCGCGTCTCGGCCTCCTTGGGCAAACTCTTGTCTTCTGTGGCCACGATGTCATCGGGAGCCGGTTTAGACAACGCTTCGATTTCCTTGCCAAGGATCCACTTCTTGATACGCCCTTTGCCAGCCTTGCTGGACTCGAGCTTGGCCCCGTCCAGATAGATCGAAAAGTCATCCCGCAGAGGAAGGGCAGTCCGCAACACCCACGCTAGCCTTCCCGGCCGAATCTCATGGACCTTGTCTTTGAGGTCGGACAAGATCGCGAAAGTCTACGATTTCGCGGCACCCCTGCCAAAAAGCATGAAGCCGCACCCTTGAAACGCTCTCGCATCGGTCCAACTCTTCAGCGCATTCTTAGCCTCCTCCTCCGTCAACTCCCGGAGGCTGATCTTGATCGGCGTCTTAGGTTCAATCTCTTCGCCTCCCCGATCATCGACAGTCCTGAAGTTCATCGATGTCGAATAGTATTTCCCACCTTTCCAGGAGATATGTGTCAACCGGTTGGCGAGAACATACGTCGCGAGTTTGCCGATGCCGAACTTGCCGATCTGCTGACGGCCCAAAGGGAGCGTGGCGAGACCTCGCTTCAGACTCTTGCCGATGAGCCAGTGCAGCTTAAGTCCATCAGCATCCATGCCCTCACCATCGTCGAGTACGGCGATCGTCGCATCCTGGGCATGGAGATCCGCTGGAAGGAGCACAACGACTCGCCCCGCGCCGGCGTCGAATGAATTGGCAACCAACTCCTCAATCGCTTTGTTAGGACTAGCGTACAGACCCTCCGAGAAGAGACTGACGATTCGATAGCTCAGTCGGATGTCAATCTTCTCAGTTTCAGTGCCAGTAGTTGCGTAGATCGGGTTTTGTGACATAGAGTGGTCCCTCTGACCGATGTCGTCAAGCCATACAAACTCGTTTGGACTCTAAGCTAAGACGCACGATGCCTGCCGGCAATTGCTTTGCGATAGACGCCACTCCTGTGGCGCATTGCGAAATCGCCCAGTTCCCGGTGCTGAGAAATCGCCTGCGCCTCCCATTCTTTTCACCATCTCTTCGTCCCGACTCGTCGTTCACCACACTGACGGAGGTCTTATGCGATTATCTCAAGCAACATCCCACTTCACCCGCCAGCTGGCGGCCAACGGATGCTCGGTCCACACGCAGAGGGCTTATGCCCGGGATCTGGCGGCCTTCGCCCGCTGGTTGGGCGAGAATGTTCAACTTTCAGCGATCAAACCGGACGATCTGGCAAGGTTTTTGACGAGCGACGAGGTTCTCAACACACCAGACGGCCAGCCCCGCAAGCCCATCACCATCAACCGCACCAAGTCGGCCCTGCGGTCGTTCTTTCAGTTTTGCCTGGAATCGGGGTGGATTGAGCAGAACCCGGCCCGGCTGATTCGGTCGGCGCCTGCTGCGGCTAAGGAGTCGTCGACGCTGACCGAGGCAGAGATTCGGGGCCTGAAGGCGGTCCTGGCCGAGAACAAAGGCAAATACGCCGCCCGGGACCGCCTGATCTTCGAGATTCTCCTCGGCACCGGCATCCGGCTGGGATCGCTCGTGGGGCTGAATGTGGGGGACATCGATCTCCAGAGCGGCACCCTGCACATCCGGGCCAAGGGCGGCGCACAGGAGCGCGTGTTCCTCAATCCCGGGCTATGCGCCATGTTGGCCGACTACCTCCGTGAAAACGCCCCTGAAGCCAAACGTGGCGGCAACGTGCCGCTGATCCGGTCCAAGTCGGGACGACGGCTGGGCGGCCGGCAAATCCAATTGAACTTTGCCCGGTGGCTCAAGCAGGTTGGGATCACGCGGCCCTTCTCCGTCCATTCCTGCCGCCACACATTCGCGACTCGGCTGTACCAGAAGACCGGGGACCTGTACCTCGTACAGAGGGCGCTGGGGCATCGGCAGATTACGACCACGGAGATCTACGCCCGGGTCTCCGACGAGAGGCTCAGGTCGGCTTTGGTCTGAAGGAGAAGCACCACCCGCTTGACCAACAGGGAGCCTATAGAGGGATTGACCCCGGCCAGGCTGCCGAGCGTAGCTTCAGCCCTTGTCCTCCGTTTTAGGGCGGAGGGGGGCGGGGTCAACTCCGGAAGTCAAACAACCGGCTGCGAGCGGGGGTCGCAACACCAAAACTGTCCCGTTCAGGATTGGGTCGGCTATGCGAATGCGCTGGGCAAAAGGCAGATCACCACGGCCGAGATCTACACGAGAGTCGGCGACGATGCCTTGAAACGTGCGGTCGCCTGCACTGGCTGACCGACCGGATTCCGGGGTGCAGATTCTAATTGGTACTACTTCTTGACCAGCGCCGATAGGATCTGTCGCTGTATTCGAGCACGCAGGGCTGGTGTGATCTTGGTCCCAGGATCATGTGCTCGAAGCGAGGCCACGAACGACTCTACCTCACGGTGCACCATTTTCCGCACAAGTTCAGGATGGGTTCGGAGCAGGGACGCGTGGATGGCGCCTCGAACAACGCCCCCGACCGAGGTCCCCTGCAGCTTTGCTTCCCGGCGCAGAACCACCATCTCCTCCTGGGAAAGGACCAGCGAGAACGGCATCACGGGCTTGGCCTTCGCCTTGCGTGGTGGCGAGGACTGACTTGATTTCTTGCGGGGCATATTGACCAGTCTCCTCTTTGCTGCTTCTCAACAGACGAGGGGTGAAGCGGTCGTCACCACACCCCTCCTCAGGGCTTCGCGGGTTCTGTCCAGCCTTCGTCTAACGATGGCTGGGGCACCGCTTCGATGGAGCGACGGCGTAACGCTTGCACTGCTTACCGGTCGCCGTCTTGGCGGAGCACCGGACCTTCCGTGGCTTGGCTTTCTTCTTTGGCATTGCCGACCTCCTTTGTTCAGTAGCGAGATCGCGGTCTGAGTAGGATCTGTCAAGGAAAACCGGTGGGGTTCTGGAGTCGAAGATCTCTGCAACGGCTGCAGTTGCTTCGGCACTCATCGAATGTGAAATAATGCCGATATACTTCCTCTGACACATTTGTGAGGATAAACCTGTGGACCAGAGGTTGAACTGCTGGGAGATCATGAATTGCGGTCTGGGGCCGAACGGCGCCAAGGCTGCCGAATCAGGATTGTGTCCAGTGGCCTCGGATACTTCCAGCAATGGGATCAACCGCGGGCACAATGGCGGCAGGATCTGCTGGGACATTGCCGGGACACTCAGCGGGGCGGAGGTCCAATGCCCATTTGTCAGTGACATCATCGATTGTCTCAGTTGTGATGTCTACCTCCGTGTAGAACGGGAAGAGGGTCTCGAATTCGAACCACTAAGGCCGGAATAGCTGCCGCCTCCAGATCCCCGGCGAGAACGACGAGTGAATAGGAAGTCAGACCGTAACAAGAAGCAGGCCTTTCACCAGGGCACCGTCAAGTTCTTCGACGACGCCAGAGGGTACGGCTTCATCATCGATGACGACAGCCATGAGGTCTTCGTCCATCACTCTGCGATCCGCGCGACTGGGCATCGCACCCTGATCGCGGGGGATCGTGTTGAATTCGAGATTGTTGATGGTCCGAAAGGTCTTCCGCAAGCAGGAAACGTCCGGAAGCTCGATGCCCTCGGTAATTGAGGCCCCCTTAGTCCTATCCATCATCCGCCACAGGAGAGTAGCGACCGCCACCTGAGGCACCAATGCTACGCCGAACGGCGCCGCACGGATTCGGGATCGAGAAGTACCGACGCGACTCAAGTGTGATTGTCCTGGGGCCGATAATGCTAAAGAGGAGTACATATGTCCGGTATCCTAACGGAAGACTGCGTTTGGGCCAATCGGATAGCACCCAGCCCTAACTGTATCACAAGGTATGTTAGAGCTGGGGCCGTGCGTGGGAGGGGCATCTCGTGCAACCCTTAGCACCGCTCTATTCGACAGCGGGCCGTGAGTGCGGGGAGAGTAGTCCGCAACTCGGCGAAGAGTTTTATCGCGTACTGATCGAAAGCATCGAGGATGTCTTCGTAGTCTTAGACATCGATGGCACGATCCTCTTCGCTTCCCCATCAGTCGAGTCCGCCTATGGGTACCATCCGTCCGAACTGACTGGCAAGAATGCCGCCGACTTCGTTCATCCAGATAGCCGAAGCGATCTGACGGCGCTCTTGCGGGACAGCATCTTCGGTCAGCGAAGTGCCTCTCGGGTTCCCTTGATTGCTGTCCGGCTCAAGGACAACTCCTTCCGTTCCTTCAAAATTGCCGCCAAAATCCTCCAGGGCAAATCGCGGCCCCTGGGAATCGTTGTCACCGCACACGACGCCACGGATTTGTCGGTTGCAGAGAGTGCACTCCATAGACAGAAGAAGGCGCATCAGGGACTGTTTAAGAACATGATCGACGGCTATGCGCACTGCAGGATGGAGTATGACACTCAGGGTGAACCCGTTGACTGGATTTACATCGATACCAACGCCGCATTCGAGCGCATCACTGGACTGACCAAGGTCGAGGGCAGGAGAGTCACCGAGGTGATTCCCGGGATCAAGAACTCCAATCCTGAATTATTCGAGATCTACGGCCGGGTGGCCCAAGACGGTCTGCCAGCGCGATTTGAGACCAGAATTGAGTCGCTCGGGATGTGGTTTGACGTATCCGTCTTCTGCCCCAGACGGAATCACTTCGTCGCCGTATTCGAGGACATCACGGAGCGCAAACGTACGGAGAAGGAACTCGCGCGACTGGTGGCCGCGGTCGAACAGACCATCGACCTCGTCGTCATCACAGGGGTGGATGGGGTCATTCAATATGTAAATCCCGCGTTCGAACGATTCACAGGGTATACCCGTGCGGAAGCGGTCGGCCAAACACCGCGCATCCTGAAGAGCGGCCGACAAAAGGATGCGTTTTATCAAGCTCTGTGGAGAACGATACAGGCCGGCGAGGTGTGGTCGGGCCGTATCATTAACCGCAGGAAGGATGGCACGAAGCGTGACCACGATGTCACGATCACGCCGGTCCGAGATAAGATGGGAGCGATCACCAACTTTGTTTCGGTCCAACGCGATGTTACCGAATCAATGCTATTGGAGAGTCAACTCCGCCAGGCGCAGAAGCTGGAGGCGGTTGGCTCGCTCGCTGCAGGAATCGCTCATGAGATCAACACGCCGATCCAGTTCGTGGCGGACAATGTCCGTTTCCTCTCCAATACGTTTGCCAGCCTGACCGGAGCCCTTGAAGGTGTCAGAGAATTGGCACAGAAAGCAATGGATCGACCTGAGCTGGTGTCTTTCGCACGGGATTTCACGGGAGTCCTGGAGGCCGCCGATCTGGATTATCTAAAGGCGGAAATCCCCAAATCCATCGAGCAGACACTGGACGGTGTCACTCGAGTCACCAAGGTCGTTCGGGCAATGAAGGATTTCTCCCATCCCGACCGAGGCGAAAAGGGGTCAGCAGAGATCAACCGCGCTCTGCTGAGCACACTCACAATAGCTCACAATGAACTGAAGTACGTAGCCGATGTGGAGACGGACCTCGATCCGACGCTCCCTAACATCTGGTGTCATCTCGGCGATCTGAACCAAGCGTTCCTAAACTTGCTCGTCAATGCGGCTCACGCAGTTGCCAGCGTCGTAGGGGATGGGAGCAGTGGCAAGGGGACGATCCGTGTAGGAACGCGGAGCGTAGGGAGTGCCCAAGAATCGGGGAAGATCGACGGCGTGCTCATCTCAATATCTGACACTGGAACAGGGATTCCTGAGGAAATACGGGATCGAGTCTTTGAACAGTTCTTCACGACCAAGGAAGTCGGTCGCGGCACCGGTCAGGGACTCACTATTACGCGGGCCATTGTCGTGGACCGGCATGGCGGCCGGATCTGGTTCACGACTGAGGTTGGAACAGGCACTACGTTCCACATCTATCTCCCAGTCGGTGCGGAGCAGACGGAGGAACCAAAATGAATCGCCCGTGCTTGTCGGCGGCTCCCGCACGTGGCTCGCAAAGCTGTAATCCTCTACGTGCTGCCGCATTCGCCTGACGGTGGTCCGATCGCATGCAAAGTAACTATCTCAACAACTAGGCGATCCCATAATGCCTGTTATCCGATGGTCCCGAAGTAGACCAAAATAGACCAAAACGGGGGTTTTGCGGTTTTGGTCTACTTTTCGCTTGTTTTCAGGCCTCCACTCCCCCGTAATGATTTGAACCATCGCTACTTAGGCGGGAGCGGAACCGAGTAGACCATGGTCTACTGGCGGTCTACTTTCACCCCGGTTTTGGTATACTCGCAGTCTATTCCGGTCTACTTTTTGGGGGCGTTGGTCTACCCGCTCCCGGGGGCCGTTTCGACCCCCTCCGGCCCCCGAAGCTGGCGAACGATCGCCTCCTGGTCGGCCATACAAAGGTGCGCGAAAACGTTCAAGAGCTTCTCGGCTGTCGGCACCCCGCTGATGAGCCCGCCCTCACGCGACTGACTTAGGTAGTCCTCCAGCCGGATGAGGCGGTCCAAGTCGGCGGCCTGGAGCTTGACCCGGTCCTCGGCGATGGCTTTGGCGAGCTTGGTAACCGCCATGCGGACGATCTTGTGGTAACGCTCCTGATCGGTGATGGTGGTCTGGAGGGTGCGATCGGCAATCTGGCGGGCCGTTTCCAGCTCCCGTTCCTGGAGCCGTCGCCGCCAGTCGAAGGTCCGCCCCCATTTTTTGACCCCGGCGACCGAGACCCCGAGAGCCTCGGCGACCTTCTCATAGGAGCGGCCGTAGCCTTGGGAGGCATACAGTTCAAACGCTTTCCGGTGATGCTCCTGCTCAGCGGGTGGGGTTTGGGGTTTCGCCATGAGTCTCTCCTGGTCCTGGAGGGCTGTCAACCGCGGGTCGGGGATTGGCCGGGGTGGTCTGGGCCGGAGTCGCCGCGCGGGTATCCTCTTTTCGCCGCTCCTCGAGTTTGATGACGTCATTCAACTGCTCGTCAGTCATTTGGTGGATCCACTCCCAATAGGCGTCGAGGACTTCTTGCATGGGGCGCTGCCGGAGGGTCTCGCCCGTCACGACCACTCCATCGCCATCCAAAAATGCGGACAGACGCAAAAGTCTGTCGAGGTCGCCGACCTGAATCTTGACCTTGTCGGAGTTGATCGCCTTGATCACCTTCATGAGGGCCAGTTCGACCATCTTGCGTTTCCGGGTGGCGTTGACGACCGCAGAACCGATCACTTGGTCGGCTGCCTGACGGGCGACGGCGGCATCCCGCTCCTGGAGCCGCTTCTGCCACGAGAACGATTTCGACCACACCTTGAGAGCCGCCATTGAGACCCCCAGAGCCTTCGCCAAGCGCGGGAAGGAGCGCTTCTCTCCCTGGGCGTAATAGAGTTCGAACGCCTCCTTGTGGCGATCCGACTCGCTGGCAATCGGGTCACGCTTCGGCATTGGGAATCGCCACCTCCTCGGAAGCCGGAGCAACTGCCGCCGGGATGCGCTGAGCTTTCTTCCCGGTGTAAGTTTCCCACCGTTCGACGATCACCAACTGCTCACAGGCGATCATGGTCGATCCCGATCCCGCAAAAGCATCACAAACTCGCTCACGCCGAATCGTTGAGTTCCGGAGTGCACGGCTTAGAAGGGCAACTGGTTTTTGGCACGGGTGACGATAATTTCCGTCGCGTTCCTCGTGCCACAGGGTGGTCTGCGTTCGGTCCTTGATGCGCCGATGACCATCGCCGATCCAGCCGTAGAGCAGACACTCATGTTGCTCGCGGTAATCGCTCCAACCCATACTCCCAGAGGCCTTGGCCCATACGATCGTGGACGAGAGATGGAAGCCGGCACGGATGAATGCGCGCTCGAAGGCGATACGAATCCCCGCCATGCTGATGCCGTGGCAGATGTACGCCACGGCCCCGGGGCGGCAAACCGAGGCGAGGTTGCTGAACGAGGCGAAGAGGAAACGCTCCAGTCCCTCGGCGTCAAGATCGTCGTTCTGAATGCCGCCCCACTCTTCACGCTTTTTGCCGCGAGAGAGGTAACTCACGCCATAGGGTGGATCTGTCAGGATGGCGTCGAGTTTCTCGCCAGCGAGCAGTCGCTGCATGTCCTCCCGGCTGGTGGCGTCACCGCAGAGGAGTCGATGGTCACCAAGCAGGTACAAATCCCCGCGCTGCGTGACCGGTGTCTCGGGTAGCGGCGGGGCGTCGTCCTCTTTGCTGCTTTCATCCTCGAAGTTCTGGTCGAGGATATCAGTAAGTTCCTTGTCCGAGAACCCCAAATCCGTCAGGTTAAAATCGACGTCGAGGTTCAGCTCACTGACCAGTTTGGATAGCAATGTCTGGTCCCAGCCGGCGATAGCTGCGGTCGCGTTGTCCGCTATTGTGTAACCCGTAAACTTGGAGCCAACCAAGCCCGGGACGCGGATGACCGGCACGGTCTCCAGACCCAGCTTCCGGGCCGCCTTCAGACGCGTGTGGCCCGCCGCCACGTTCCAGTCGCTGTCGGTGATGATGGGGTTATTGAATCCGTAAGCCTGAATCGACCGGGCCACGGCGTCGACCGCCTCGTCGTTCACCCGCGGGTTGCGGGGGTTGGGCTTCAGTTGACCGATGGGAATCTGTTCGATGGTTAGCATTGCACTGCCCCTTTTTGGCGGGTTCTGAGTTCGATTCGATCAGTCGGGAACGAGACTATAGAACTGCCCATAGCGCAGATCGGCCTGCACCTCCAGTATCTTGGTGGGACCATCACGCTGCTCGATCAACAGCTTCAAGCTTCGCTCTGCGCCGATCATCTCCTTGTGCCGATTGAGATCGGTGATCGAGATGGACGCGTCCGCGGTCTCCGCAAACGCCGCCGCATCCTTCACGTCGCCCAGATTGATCAACTGTTTTCCTTGCTGCTGCTCAACGCTCTTGGGCACCTGGGACAAGGCGATCACAGCCACCCCGAGCCGCTTGGCGGTGGCCGCGATCAGATGCATGCCCCGGGCGATGTCGGCGACGGTCACCTTTCCCTCTCCCCATACAATGCGCTGCAGGTAGTCGATGAAGACGACCTTCACTCCCTGTCCAATGGCTGCCCGGCGAATCGCTGCACAGATCGACTCTGGTGTCTGGACGGAACGGTCGTCGACCGTCAACTGCCCATCGCTGACATTCTTGATGATCCATTGGTGGGTCTCCTGCAGCTGCTTGTCGCTGAGTCTGGTGGAGTCAAAGAGCGCCGTGTCGATCTTAAGTCCACACCCCGCCAGCCAGTGGAATACCTGAGTTGATCCCATTTCCAAAGAGAGGAACATCACCTTCACCTCGTTCCGGGTGATCAGGTGCTGCATCGCAGCAATCGCCAGCTTGGACTTGCCGCTCTTGAACAGACCGATGATCAGATAGATGCGGCCAGGTCGGATGCCACACGTAGCCCGGGTGAGGGCCGGGAGTGGCCAGCTAAACCCCGGGAGGCGGCCCTGCTGGATCTCGGTATCGGCTGTAATCATGCGCTCGATCTGGTGGTGTGTGGCCAGCAGCGATCCTCGTCCCATCTCCGCGATCTCGAGCATCCGGCCCTCGGCCCGATTGACCAAATCAACAGGATCGGTATCCAGTTCACGCAGCGTGTCGTGACAGAGGGCCTGCAAGGCCCGGCGCTTCTGATGGGCCAGCAGGATCTCGGCATGGTTGCGGATGTTGGCGGCGCCGTAGACGGCGTCAACGATGTCCATCAACCCAGTACTGCCGCCGCAGGTATCGAGCGCCCCACACTCCTTTAGCCGATTCGAAATTGTGGCCAGATCGATGGGTTGATCCTGGGAAGTCAGATGCTGCATTGCCTCCCAGATGCGCCGGTACCCACGGTTGCAGAAGGCATCCGGCGTCAGGAGGTCAATGACCTCGTAGAGCGATTTCGGGTCTTGGAAGATCGCTCCCAGAACGGCCCGTTCCACATCAGTGGCCTGTGGGATCACAGGCAGCGATGATCGCTCGGGCATCGGGGGAGTCATCTGCAACTCCCTCCGCGATGAGAGTTCGGATCTTTGCGTTGGCATCGGTAATGTCTCCTACAATCTCGCGATAGTATTTCCGGCCGGCTGGCGACCCTTCGCGCAGGGCCGCCCGGCATTCGTCTGGTGACACCACCCGTCCAGGTGGCGGAGCATCACCGTTCAATGCGATATCATCAAACCACTGCAGAAAGGCTGGGAAGGTACGGTTCCCCCGAAACGTTCGGGGCAACGGGTGATCCCACCAGGCAGCGATCTTGGCCCACAGCAGTTCTTCGGGGTGGATCAGACACCCGTGTTTCTGTGGCGGAACACCCTGTTTCTCCAGCGGTACAGGTGTTTCTGTAGCGGAACGCCCCCCCGCCCTGATCGAAAGCAACCGATACAGGTGGCTGGTCCGGTCACCACTCGGATCAAAACGAGGGGTCTTCTTGACCAGGCCACCCTCTACCAGTTCATCGATGGCACGCAACACCGATGCCGATCCGATCTGCAGCGTCCTGGCGATCCGCCGGATACCCGGGAAACTGCGCCTGCTTTTATCAGCATAACGGGCCAGAACGCAGTAGACGCCAATGGCACGGACGCTCAACCCGGCATCCAGTAGCCGGTTGTCGCACCAGAACCAGGGGTCGCGGTCGTCCTTCAGCAGTGAACGGGCCATCTACTCTCGTCCCAAGCCGGCACGATCGTGTCCGGCGTCATCGCGATGTGCCTCAATTGCGGGCGCCGCATCGATCACACTCCGCCCGCCGTTGCGATATCCTGATCCCATTGATGCTTGGCGATCCGCTCCCGAAAGGCCCGAACTGCCTGACGGAGCATTGGCGAGCGCGTCTCGATGCCTTCGTCGCTCATCCGCAAGAACGCCTCGGTTCGGCATGAGACTTCTGTCTCGCAGGTGCTGAGACAGTGCAGTAGTCTGCTCATCGTGCTATCGGGGGGGCGTTCCGAGCATATCACGCCCACGATCCCCACCGCATAGTGATCGAGGATTCCGTCGACCAACTGGAGGACCTGCTCACGAGTAAACGCCTGCGCCTTGTCACTCATCGGTGGTGCACTCCTTTCCTGGATGAATGCGGTGGGCATTTCTGTTCTGTCGCGGCGCTGCCCGCGGGCCGTCGAACCGAAAAGGCCGCCTCTCCGAATTCCTTGCCCAGATAGCCGGTAAACAGCTTGGCGATATCCTCACCGACTGGCGTCGATGCGTCAATCGTGCACACCCGCCGTTGCCGGTCCAGACGCCAAGATCCGTCCAGCCGAATCCGGGCGCGTCCGTGCAGGTTCTCGGCGCCGAGGATCGCCAGGGTGAGCGTGTCCTGCACATCCGCGATATCGATGTGCCGTTTGAAGAAGTACTGGTATTGGGTTTTCTGCTGAGTCGTTGCCATATGCATCCTCCTTGGCCTCCATGGGCCACATCCCTTACCTACCGGATGACTCCCGTTTCTGTCGGGACTTTCTCGCTGTCCGAACGGTTGGCCCGAGTTTCAACCGTTCAAAGACTGAGCGGATCTTGGCCATCTTCGTGTAGACAGTGGTTCGGGGGATTCCGAGCTCCAGGGCAACATCGGCCGCCGTTTTCCACATCAGCATCTTGGCAATCCGCTGTAGTGCGGGAGGCAGGGCCTCAACGACTTGGCGCACGTCGATATTGCAGTCGATGATCTCGCTCATTGGAGGTGCGCCGTCTCCCGTCTGATCGTAGTGCTGGACATCGCTGTAGACGTCCTGCAGAGTTTCGTCGGAGCGAGGAGCCAGCGGCTCGTCCCACGAACCCGCCCCCCGTTCAACGCGCCGCTTCTGTGCCCACCATTTCTCAATCATGTGTCCTCCTGCACTTTCCAGAACTTGTTCGAGGAAGGTCGCCCACGATGCCCGTTTTGGATCAAAGCTCTCCCGGGCTTGGAGGTATTCCACCCAGTACTCTTGCTGGAATTCGTCCAGTGACTGCGAATCGGCGCCGAGGGTTCGCGCGAGCCGATGGGATTTGATTCGAATGATCCTGCCGATGTCTTCGTCTTTGGGGTAGCGCTCGTCATGGTCTGCCATCTGAGGCAGGCCCGACGAGGGTTAGGTCCCGTCAGCGGTGATCGGCTATTCGATCCCCATCAGAACAAGGCGGCTTCGTCGCACCTGCCGCCCTGCGCTTGTGACATGTCACCAAGACGGAGGCACGGGTGGCCCTCAGCCGCGGGTAATGGCAGATCGAGTTGCAAGACAACGCCTTGCACACCAACGTTTCTTAGGATTAGGGAACGCGGAGCAGAGCAATTCTCGGTGACATGTCACCGGAGTGGGGAATCTGATCGAAGATCGGCAATGTCAAACTTAGCGATCCACGCGTTCTCCTCGTTGTCGAAAGGGAGCGGATCACCAGGGAGTGGAAAGAGGCGCCGGAGCGTCTGACGAAGGCGCCGGATCGGTTGCTTGAAGCAGTCCGCGTCCCCCGGGTTTCGACAACTGATTCTACGATTGTTGCCTGCGAGCGCGAGCATGAGTTTCCACCGTCGATCAGGGTCACCTGTTCTTCTATCGACCATGCCCATGCGGTGGTAGTCGATGCTCCATTGACGTTCACCGATGTGAACCAGCCCCTTGTCCGTATCATCCATGATCCGGATGACGATATCGGTCCAACTGCAGCCGCCAGAAAACAGGAAGGGCTGTGGACTCGAGGTTTGCAGCTTACCGAGAACATGTCGCTCGTAGAACCGGTTGAAAACTTGCTTCACCGACGTCCGCGGGCGCAGAGTTCCCTCCTGCCATTCGACAATGTCGGTCAGCGCCAGCAATTCGTTCTTGCGGTCATCAATGGTGAAGTTCAAGGCATCGCTCCAGAGGTCCCTGGTAGGTGTCAATAGTACAAACGGTTCGTCGTTCCGCGAGGTCAGAATCGCTCCCTTATTCGCCAACTCGTCAGAGTCGCAACACATGCAGAGGTAGATTGGGAACCGGAATCCTGCGTGGGGGAAGTAGAGTCCCACATGAAGCGTGTTGCGCGCGATGTCAGACGGGGCAAATGCGGGGGTCACAGCCAAAGCGGATGCCACCACAGCTGCGAGTTCGGGCACTGCGACTTCATGGACGACGACGTCGGCCCTCCTTAGCGGGATCGGATTGCAACTTCCAGTGCGGCAAACACAGATCGCAACGAAGTCGTCAGGGCCATGCTCAACCACCTCATGGAAACAGCCGCAATTCGGCTGCCTTTGGCAGGGATATGCTTTGGCGAGTTCCTGCTGCGGTCGCAGATACGGGCCGGCAAGATCATAATCCTCGTCGAGGAGTTCCCGCCATTCGGCACTAACTGCCGACAGGGAGCGCAGCCGCTCGAGTGCTGTCCAGAACCCGTGCATGGGATTGGCCTTTGTCGCGGTGAGTTACGATGAATCCGCGTTTGCGCAGCCAGACCTCGACCAGGCGTGCGTCATCATCACGCTGAAACACCGCCTTATTCGGGATTTCTACTCGGACGGTGCGCCACTTCTTTGAGTCAGTGAACTGGATCTTGAACTTCGCGCCGGTGAGAGTCGCGTTTCCTGGGATGGGATGACCACCTTCGAAGATGGTGAAGAGGTCAGGCGACTTCCGAATGACCGTCTCCGGGAACGCCCCGGTCCAACCGTACTCAATTTCGATTAAATGAACGCGTTCGATGCCTGAAACATCAATGCAAACCAGTGACGCGCGGCCGCTGCGCCGCAGTGGTTCAAGCGTGAACCGCCTGGAAGGCGGGAAGTAGTCTTCGTTTCCGAAGAGGTGCAGGCCAAAGTACCGGCGGTACTCGTCGCGAATCCAGTCTTCGGCATTGATCCATAATTCGTCCGGCACGGCATTGTAGGCCAGCACATCAAATAGCTCCGGCCGATAGATCGCGACCGACGGTCTATCCTCGGCCACACTCGGCTCACGGTGCATCGCATCACCGTGGCGAACCATATACACCGTCCGCAAGCCATCACGATACGGGATGACTTTGCACCAACTCCCCCGCAAGTTCTTCTCAAACCAAGCCCGCAGGTCCGCCTGGAGGGCACTGACTTGTGCGTGATCCGAAAACCGGTGTGGAGAATTACCCGGTGCGCGGCTGCCCTTGAAGCTCTCGAAGTTCCGCCGCTTCTCCAGCTTCTGCTCGGCATGCTTCCGCTGCAGGAGATCCGGGCGGCACAACCAAAGTTCTAATGCCACATCGGCAGCGGTAGGCTTCGGACCCAGGCGGAGCGATACATGATGCCGCTTCACTTCTGCGAGTAGCGTGTCCATCATCCGAGCTGTCGCCATCTCATGAACAAAGTACAGCGCCTCGACGAGTTCGTTCGGGGTGTCCTTGTTGGGCGTCATGAGGATATGTGACAGGGTGTCATAGTCTATTCTCGCATGAGTGCCTGACGGCAACTCCAGACCTCTCTTGGCCAGATACTCCCCGTAAGGGCTCAGGAATTTCGACAACCGATCACGTCTGAATCGGCGCAGAGCACCTGGTTCGGTAAAGCGACGCGGATTGAACGTAGGCATGGTCAACCTCGCTTCTTGGCAGGACCACCATTAAGTAGCCCCTGGTTGGTTTCAACGAGAATCCAAATACTCACCGGCAGTGCATCAGGTCAATCCGATTCTGAAGAAATGTCCGACATTCCTCGAGGTCGTCCGGTATGTGCAAACTATGGAATATTGCTCAGACAGACTCGAGCCTTACCACATCGCCGGGGTCCTGGCCACCGCCTACCTCCGCCTGCTGTCTCGGGAGGTCACTAAGCCACAAACTACGGGCCACTTAGCCGGGAGCGAAGAATCTTCAGAAAATTCCTCTGAAGTCGCAATCGCCATGCGCAAGACCAGCGTCATGTGTCCTGAGGCCGAGATGGTGGCCGTAACGCTAACCCCAGCAAGGAGTTGAGATGCGAATCAGTCGAACAGACTTAGACCCCGCCCAGGGCGGGAAGCAACAGCCGCAGGACCTGGAGGCGATGGACCTGTCCGAATTGCAGGCCAAGTACAAAGAGGTCTTCGGTGAGGAAACGATTGCCCGGAACAGGGTGGTCCTGATCGGGCAGATTCGCCGCGGGCTGCACACCCAGGAGATCAAGGACAAGCGCGAGGCCCGCACGAAGGCAGCCGAGGCGAAAGCCGAAGTCGGGACACCGACCATCCCCGAGCGCCTTGAGGACATGTCCATCGAGAATCTCCAGCGGACGTTGAACGCCCTCACCACCCGGAAAGTGCTGACCCGGGACCGAGCGACCCTTCTCCGGATGATCACCAAGATCCGGCAGAAGCAGCAGGAGCAGTTGGAGGTCAAAGCCGAGGCGGAGATTGAGGCCGCGGCGGAGCAGCCCAGCGTCACGGATCGCTTGGCCGCGCTGACCGAGATGAACCTCGGCGCCTTACGTGAGGAGTACGAAAAGGTGTTTGGCAAGGCGAGCCTCAGCCGCAACCGCAAGCAACTGGTCAAGAAGATCGCCGAGAAGATTCAGGCCGACGCGGCGGCTACCGGCGCCTCCACCGAACCGGCCCTGAAGCCCACGCTCACCGTGAAGTTTGAGCGCAAACGCGGGAAGAAGTCAGGCGGCAAGGGAAAGGGACGCTCCAAGCGCAAAGCGGCCGCTGAAGGCAAGGAAACGGCTACGACGAGCCACACAATGCGCCAACGGGACCCGCGGCTGCCCAAGGTCGGCACCACGATCGAGCGGGTCTACAAGGGCAAGAAGCTGCTGGTCCGCGTGACTGAGGACGGTTTCGAGTACCAAGGCAAGCCGTACCGGTCACTTTCGGCTCTGGCAATGGCCATCACTGGAGCCAAGGCCATGAATGGCTTCCTCTTTTTCGCGCTCGGTAAGTACGCCAAGAAGGAGAAGGCTGGTAAGTGAGCCCGCTCGCCCTCCCGCGTCGTCCCCCTCGCCGGGGTACTCGGGTAGAATCCCCGGCCCCGGCGAAACAGGTTCGTGCTGCGATCTATTGCCGCAAGAGCACCGACGAGAATCTGCACCTGGAGTTCAACTCGCTGGACGCTCAACGTGAGTCCTGCGCCGTCTACATCGCCTCCATGAAGTCCGAGGGGTGGATCGCCCTGCCGGAGGCATACTCCGATGCCGCACAATCAGGCGGAACTACCGACAGGCCCGCACTGCAACGGCTGCTGGCCGATATCGGCGAGGGCAAGGTCGATGCCGTCGTGGTGGTGAAGATCGATCGTATGTCTCGAAGTCTAATCCAGTTCCTTCAACTAATGGAGTACTTCGAGGAAAAGCACGTCTCGTTCGTCGCGGTCACGCAACAGATCAATACGGCCAGTTCCGCAGGAAGACTCCTCATCAACGTACTCGTCTCCTTCGCCCAATTTGAAAGGGAGATTGGAAGTGAAAGGACGCGGGAGAAGATTCACGCGGCTCGCAAGAAGGGCCGCTACACCGGTGGGCATCCGCCCCTCGGCTACGACATCGACAGGGAGAACCATCGCTTGGTGGTAAACACCGAGGAAGCCGAGATGGTGCGCGAGTTGTTTGATCTGTACCTCGACCACCGATCCCTTCTGGCCGTGGCCAAAGTCGTGAACGCCCGCGGCTGGACACGCAAGTCGTGGCTGACCAAAGAAGGTATCCGGCGCGAAGGGAGAGGGATCGACAAGGTCTACATCCAACGACTCTTGACGAATCAAGTATACCTCGGACTGATCACTCTCCATGATGAAGTCTACCCCGGTCTGCATGAAGCCATTGTCAATGAGGAAACCTTCCGGCAGGTCGGCTCTCTCCTGGTCGCCAACCGCAACTGTGGTGACCTCTCGGCCCGCAACAAGTCGGGCGCCCTGCTCCGGAAACTACTGCGCTGTGGCCGCTGTGGGTCGATCATGGCGCATGCGTGGACGCGCAAGGGCGGGCGGGTCTATTCCTACTACGCCTGTAATAAGGCCCAGAAACAATCCCGAGGAGCCTGTCCGACACCCACGCTCTCAGCAGGTGAGATTGAAGCGACCGTTGTGAACGAGATCAGGCGACTGGCGCAGGACCCGGCACTCGTCGATCAGGTGTTCTCCGAGGCGTTGGAGCAGACCCAACAGAAACGCCTGCGCCTTGAATCTGAACGCACCCGCCTCCTCCGGCAGCGTCAGCAGCGCGAGGAAGCCATCAGTCGCCTCGTGTCGACGCTGGAGGGCCGGAACGGCGAGTTGCCTGAGATCGTGACCGAGCGGATCAAGGAACGGGAGGCCGAGGTGGCGCAGTTCAACGGTCGACTCCTGAGCGTAGAGCGGGAATTGGCCACTATCGGTTCTCAGACAATCGACCGGGAGCATCTCGCGCAAACCCTTGCTCAGTTCACGGACCTTTGGGATGCGCTGTACCCAGCAGAGCGCATCAAGTTGGTGCAATCGTTGGTTGAGACGATTGTCTACCATGATGAGGTGGACCGAGTCGAGATACGATTCCGGTTGGCAGGCGACATCAGTTGCGCATCTACCACGGGAGGTCTGAGTCAAACCTCGCTGCCAAGTTACCGCTACGAATCCCGAACCGGCAGGACTTGAACGTTGAGTTGTGGTTTCCAATCATGCTAAACCTATAACACATGATCAATCAGGCACTTGCGCTTTATAATCGGAGGCATTTACTCATATCAGAACTAACGCTATGTGGTGTATCCATTTCACTCAAACTGAATTGGACTTCGCGGGCGTAAGAGTCGCGTAGTAGCCTCCGTCAGGCGACCGCTGGAAAATGACGAAATCTTGCACACGAGGTATTGACAGACGGTCGGCATCGATTATCTTGAACATCGTAGTAGGGCCCTTCCCGAGGACCGGTGCATGCAATGATATCGATGGTTGCCGTGGACTCGACGGCGCTGGCTTCTGTCAGAGGCAGCGTCCAGGTGTTGGTATTACCCACCGGCTCGAGGCAGGTGAGTGCAGCGTCGACGTACTCTCACGGGGTATTTCGTGATTAGCATTCTCAACCGACGGCGCTTCGCCTTAGTCACCTGTTTGGCAGCCGCATTGGCGCTGGCGGTTACGTGCCCCATCCTGGCGCAATCGCCCGATGCCGGCATGGAATCGATCGGAATTTCGTCCACTCATTCATCGTTCCGATCTCCAGCCTCCGGTGGATTGGTGGCCCCAATATCCGATGCGACGGTCCCGATGACCGGCAGCAACGGGATGTGGATCGGTGCCAAATTGGAGCTTGTCACTACTGACCCGAAATGGGTGGGGGTGCCTTACGACCCAGCGCCCCGACACGGAATTGCTGTGGACAGCAGATCGCGTGTTTATATCATCTATTACCGATCTCCCAGCCTGATCCTGTACTTCAGGTACAAAGACGTCGGCCATCCCTGGAGCATGGAAATTGCCCTTCCTGCTTCCCCAATGCTCTACCCTCACGCGGGGATTGTCATCAACGAAACATCCGATTCACCGGAGTTCTTCTATCTCGAGGGCCAACCAGGCTGGGTTGGCCACCTAATCCACACGCAATTCGATTTCGTAGCCCAAGAGTGGATCATCGATACGATAGCCCCGACCGCAATGTCCTACTACCCGGGATGGAGCTCTTTTGACATCGGCGCCGACTCGATGGGCGGGTTGCATGCGGTATGGTCAGAACCCCTCTGGAATGATACTTCCGGTGCGATTCTCTCCCAGATTCTGTACGCGGAGAACACTTCGGGTGCATGGCGAACCCACATCGTCTCAACCATCGGTGCAGGGACACGGCTGGCACTGGAGCCCGCCGGTCGAGCAATCATCTGGTATGGTTCGCAAACGGGACGTCATGTCTACAACATCTTCGCGACAAACCGCTGGCGGGGTGACACTACATGGACGGCAGACACTGTTGACACCGCACCAACCAACTACGGAGTTGTGGACATGCAACTTGGTAGCGATGGTACTCTGCATGTTCTCTACGGCGGGGACGAATGCCGGGACTGCATGTTCATTCACCGGCTCTTCTACACACGCCGCGCCACGGAGGCCAGCGTGTTCGAACCATGGCACCAGTTATATGAACACGCCGGAGGGAGTCGCGTCTTCGTGGACTGCGCCGGCAACGCGCATGTGTACTTCCACTGGTGGGACGAAGAAACGATGAGGTCAGACATGTACTATGCGACGAATCTCTCTGGCACATGGGTCACACGACCATTCCACCTTGGGGATGTGTACGACGGGGACATGGCGGGAGACGTTTCGCTCTATATGGACCGATTCGACCAAGGGCGCGCGCTCCTTAACCAGTGGGTCCCGCCTGAAATGAGCACACGGCTCTGGTATTATGCCTCGGAGTTTGTGTATTTCGACGTGTTTGACGTGGTGCGTGTCATCGACCATGTGTACGGTGGTGGCGCTATCTGTGATCCTTACACGTATGACGAGGATTGCAATGGTGCCGTCGATGCGGCTGATGTGGTCTGGATTATCAACTACGCTTTCAGGAACGGTCCCAACGGATGTCGGTTCTGAAGGTGAAGCAAAGGAGGTCCTATGCTGTAAGTCGTGTTTTTCTACTGAAATGAAGGTGAAGGGGGGCACGATCGATCAGGAGGAATTGGGCCATGAACTCGAGATCACGTCGTGCAGGATCAATCAGGAACGGAGTGCTGTGTGGTTGCCTCATGGTGGCACTCACTGGAGCGCTAACCGCACGTGCGCAAGACCTTGACTCAACACGTATCTACGTTGTCATCCCTGAATCAGAACGGCCGTTAGGATTTGGCGTCGATAGTGGTCAGAGTACCACCACCTATCCATGCCTGGACAGCCTGAACCGGGCGTGGGACTTTCTGGACATTTACAAACCATTCAACCATCGAGGCAACATTCTGGATGGAATCTACACCGTGGTCTTTTCTGATTCAATGAATCTGGACACGGTCGAGGCTGCGTTCCGTGCATCCGGCTGCCTGAACGACGCGTATCGGATGGCGGTATTCCAACTGTACTCAACTCCGAACGATTCGTTATTCAGCCATGTTGCGGATACGACCGTGAGGCAGTGGGGGCTTGATGGAGCCCACACCAGGGCGCAGCAGGCTTGGGACATTACGACGGGTGATTCACAGATTGGCCGAGGACATTAATCACAACGGCACCTTCGATATGTGGGCGTCTACGAAGGACAGCAATGGTGTTTACGGCGACTCAAATGGCGTCGATGAGGATTCCAATGGCTACACGGACGATGTAATCGGTATTAAGTGTCTGGCGAATGGTCAGTACAGTCCAGACGTCCGGCAATACCAGAGCTGGCCGATAAACGTTGGGAGGCCCCTCGCACACGGCACCAACGTCGCCGGCTTCGTGGCAGCCCGGACCAATAATGTCGAAGGAGGGGCCGGAATGGCAGGTGGATGGGGTGCTCTGCCCGGTGTGCGAATCATGGTGGTCACCATGGAGGTGCAGAGCAGCGTTTTTCCAGATGTGGCCGTGCAGAATGCAGTGGAATATGCCACGAACGCCGGTGCAGACATTATCAGCATGAGTTGAGGGAAAATAGTGACGCCTCAGACCTACACGTCCGGCTTGAGAAGATTGGATTCCCTCCTCGCGATAGCATATTTTGATTCGAATATCATTTGCGTTGCCGCCGCTGGGAACACTAGCAGCGACGAACTATCGATTCCTGCTGTACTCGGTGACACAAGCTTCGGAGCAAATTACCCCGCAGCATGGCGGGATAGCAACCGAGTGCTCGGTGTCGGATCGATAGAATCGAATAACAACATGTGTAACAACAGCACTTACGGGGCAAGAGTTGTCGATTTCGGTGCACCGGGCACAAGCTGGACAACTGACGTCTATCCCGACACCGGTTTCGGATACACGTGGGGTGGCTGCGCAACTTCCTGGGCCGCACCTGAGGTGGCAGGAATCGCCGGTTTAGTAAAGTCGGCTTATCCTTCGCTTCCCAAAGATCAAGTAATTCTGCGGATGAGGGAAGGCTGCCAGCCAATGAACTTGACCTCGTTCCGGTCGGGTAACATTGATGCACTAAAGGCGCTGAGCCGCGGGCCAGCCCCACCTTGGGGACCGGAACCTATCGAGCTATATGAGGACTTCATTGTAGCCCCCGGGGAGACGCTCTACATCTACCCGTTTACGAAAGTGTCCACGCCCAATCCGCCGCGCGATTACGCCCTTAGCGGCTTTGACACGTCACGCGTGGAAATCATCGTGTATGGCACCATTATCGCACGCGGTATGAAGAACTACCCGATCATCTTTCAAGGGGATACGACCGGCGGCGGTGGGTATGCTGATTGGGGTGGCATAGTGGTCCGTAGCGGCGGGAAGGCGATCCTCGATACGGTCATTATCAGGAACGCTACCACCGGCATCAGATTCGATACGGCGGGTGTTTGTTCGCTTCGCGCGGTGACAATTGACAACTGCCAATCGTTCGGGATCGACGTTGCATCGAGGAACATCTCGATTCGCAACACGCACATAAGAAACATCTCCGACGGGTATGGCATCCGAGTGGGCTCCGGCGCGAAAGTGAATCTGTTCGCTGATACGATCGCGCACGCGTACGGCGGGATCGAGTTCTACGAGACAGCTCCCTGCACGTTGCAAGCGTCATTAATCGACTCCTGTAATGCGTACGGAATTTACACGCAGTCTGACAGCCTTGCCGTCTCGTGGACGACGATTCATGATATCTCCCGGAATGTGTCAATAAGAATGAGACAAATTTCTCCTCGGTCTACGCCGCGATTTCGACGCGTTCCGGTTTGTTGATCCACACCTCTCCCGGCAGTTCCGGCGGCTTCGGTACGCCGCGCACAAAACGCTCCGGATGCTTTT
>JACRMA010000055.1:8030-9326 GCA_016235085.1 Candidatus Zixiibacteriota bacterium | reverse complement strand
CTTGGTCTTCCTATCGAGAACAAACTCGGTGCCGATCATCAGGCCGAGGCCGCGGACATCGCCCATGGACGGGTGGCGTTTCTGCATCTTCTTCAGTTCGGCCATGAGGAATTTCCCCTGCTTGGCCGCGTTGTCCATCAGCCCGCCTTCCAGCAGATCCATGGTGGCATGCGCGGCCGCGCAGCCGATGGGGGTACCGCCGAAGGTGGTCGAATGCGCACCCGGAGGCCAGTCCATGATTTCGGCCGAGGCGATGCATGCACCCAGCGGTATGCCGGAGGCGATGGCCTTGGCAGTGGTGATAATGTCGGGTTCAACCCCCCAGTGCTGGATGGCGAACCATTTGCCGGTCTTCCCCATCCCCGACTGCACTTCGTCCATAATCAGGTAGATGCCGTACTTCCTGGCCAGCGCCGCGAGAGCGGGGAAATAATCGGGTGGCGGTACGATGTATCCGCCTTCGCCCTGCACCGGTTCCACGATGATGGCCGCGACATCCTCCGCCGGAGCGACGCGGGTGAAGATCTGCTCTTCGATGAACTTGACGCACTGCAGTTCGCAGGAGGGGTGCTTCAGGTTGAACGGGCAGCGGTAGCAGTAGGCATATGGAACGTGCGTCACTTCGGGCAACATCGGGGCATAGCGCTCGCGCTGGGTCTTCTTGGAGCAGGTCAGCGAGAGTGCGCCCATGGTGCGTCCATGGAAAGCGCCGATGAAGGCGATCATGCGCGGCTTGCGGGTTTTGTAACGCGCCAGTTTCAGCGCGCACTCCACCGACTCGGTTCCCGAGTTGGTGAAGAAGACCCGTTTGGGGCTTTTGCCCGGGGCGATGGCGCCGAGCCGCTGCGCGAGACTGCCGATTTGTTCGTGGTAGAAATCGGCGCTGGAGAAGTGCACTGCCTTCTGCGCCTGATGCACGATGGCATCGACGACCTTGGGGTGGCAATTGCCGGTGGAGCAGACGCCGATTCCCGAGTGGAAATCGAGGAACTGATTGCCGTCCACGTCCCAGATCCAGGCACCGTCGGCGTGGTCGAGAACGACCGGATAGGCACGAGTGTACGACGGGGACACGAACTGCTCATCGAACTTGATGAGTTTATCACTTTTCGGACCCGGCAGACGGGTCTTGATGACAGGATGCTGGTTCATCTCATCCTCCTGAGGCGAAGAATCCTATTGGGTATTGTCAACGAACGGGTGTGGCAAAGCGCCAAAGGACAGACTAGGTCGCGCCGCGCAGGTAGATGCGGTGCAGAACGCCGCGACGACGCCGTGGATTGCACAGCGGGGCAA
>JACRMA010000055.1:2330-7961 GCA_016235085.1 Candidatus Zixiibacteriota bacterium | reverse complement strand
TCGTTGAGTCCGTTGATCATCGCAGTCGTATCTCCAGCAGAACAAGATACGCGTCGAATTGCCGAAACCCAAGGCCTTTCGGTGGTTAATACGAAACTGGGGGGCTTGCCGCCGGTTTTGAGCGACGGAAATTGTCACGTTGGTGCCGCAGGCGAGAATCTCCTGCCATTGGGGCTTTGACAGCGGCCAATCGTGGCTTGCGTTTCGAGATGATAAGGTGATATTCTCGCGTGATTCGAAGGCGAATGGCCGGACAAGAGAGAGACATTGAAGCGCGAACTGATCAATCATCCGTGGAACCTCACGCTCCCGCGCGCGGCCGCGTTGCAGAGTGAATTGGCGTCGCATGTGCGACTGACACCGCTGAAGGAACCGGCGGTGATCGTCGCCGGGGCGGACATTGCCGAAACGGCTGGGCAGGTATTTGCCGCGGTGGTGGTTATGGACGCCTCCAGCGGGAAAGTGATCGAGATCAGCCGCAGCCATGCCTTTGCGCGGTTTAGTCCGATTGCCGGATATCTCGCGTTCCGGCACGGGCCGATTATTCTGAAAGCCATCCATCAACTCGATCACACCCCCGAGCTGTTCTTCTTCTCGGGGCATGGGGTCTGCCATCCGCGATTTCTGGGTCTGGCCGCGCATCTGGGATTGCGAATGGACCGGGCTTCAATCGGATGCTCCGCCGAGCGTTTGGTCGGACATTATGATCTTCCCGGGCCGAAGCGAGGCGATCATACGGTGATTCGGTTTTCACCGCAGGCACCGGGGGCGGTTCTGCGCACGCAGCCCGGAATCAATCCCCTGTTCGTTTCACCGGGACACAAGATCGACCTGATGGGCGCGATTTCGGAGACATTGCGGCTGTCGACTAAATTTCGCTTCCCGGAGCCATTGCGCCGTGCTCACATCGAGGCGGGCCGCTACATGCGCGAGTTCCGCGACAGTGCGAAAGTCACGACCTCGAAGAAGTAATCCCCGCAGTGACGATTGACAGCAAGGGTCAAACAACAATTCCAGAGAGAAATCAGACAGAGAGGGCAGACTGACCGGTCTGCCCTCTTTGGCGTGATTTCGTGATCGCGTGGCTTATTGATGGGCGTGGGGGATCGATTCCTGCCCAGCCAGCCGTTCGATGGCACGCTGCAGTTCCTCGATCTGGAATGGAATCCGCAGGATCAGATCGCTGGCGGCGTCGGCCGATTCCGGTGGGGCCTCGTCGCCGGTTACGACGATTACAGGGAGGGTCGGCAGCAGATCTTTCAAGGCACCGGCGAACTCCCAGCCATTGGCATCGGGTGCGGCAGCGATTATCACCAAGTCGGTCACTTGCGGGGTGATCATCTCCATCGAATTGGGAATGTCCGCCGACTGGACGTGATGCCCAAGCGACTCGAGCATGCTCACGATCAAATCGTTCATGGCACTCTGGAAATTCACCAGGACGATCTCGTGGATCGGCGGGTGCTCCATGTTCTCCGCATCGGAGACTGCCGATACCGGTGATTCATGCGGGGTGCTGTCGAACAGCAACTCGAGCCCCAGGCGGTCGCCATCGCGAATGAGCCATCGGCCACCCACGTGCATCGCCGGCGCGGTATGCGGGGCCGACGCCGAGGCATTGGCGGTATGATCGGCGACCTGCATGCCGGTCAGGTCTGAGTCATCGACAGCCGTCACATCCGCGGGGAGCGCGGCTCCGATCAAGGACGAGCGAATCAGGCGGAGGGTGGTACGGCCGTTGTCGCCGAGGGTCAGTACGCTGAACTCGCTTCCCTCCATCTCGTTGTCGCGGCACAGACGCCGTCCCCGGTCCAAAAGCGTCTTGAGCCAGGACGGTTCAACCTCGATTTTCGACCGCGCCGAGAGATCCAAGTGCAGAGCGTCCTCTGTCTGCGCCGCAGCCCAGCCCAAAATCACGCTGTTGAGGTCTTCCGGCAATTCGGGTGATCCGTTGGCCGGAGTCGAATTATCGGGTGCGGCCAGATCGGTCGATTCCTCGACGAACGGAATGGGCAACAGCCTCATGCCGGCTCCGGCCGCCGCCAGAAACGCGACCCATTGGCCGGCGAGAGCAATCTGCTCGTCGTCGAGTTGCGTCGCGCCGAACCCAAACGCCGTCAGCCAACCGGTGGCACGCGCGCCGTTGGTGCCCCAGCCGTTATGCGACAACTGCCACGGCCAGCAGACGGCCCAGGACGGTTCGCCGGCCTCGCCCCAGTGGGCGCGCCAGTTGGCGTAGTGCTCTTCCTCGTGATTGCGACGGATGCTCGCCCATTGCTGCTGGAGATCGAGCCGGGTCACACCCTCGGCAGGGATGGTCCGGAATTCAAACGACCATGGCTCGACGTCCAAATCCTGATGGATCTTGTGATCACGTCCCATCCAGGCGACGATTCGGGCGAGCCCTTCGGCGTCACGCTGCCAGAGATAGAGTTCCAAGGGACCCGGGAGTTCATCGGCCATAGCGCCAAAAAGCAGAGACAGGCGTTTTTCGTCGGCGGGCGCACCAAGAGCCGCTTGAAGCTGGCGCAGGAGGTGATCACGGCGTGTTTTGACGCCGTTAATCTGACGCCGGGCATTTAAATGATGCTCCACCAACTCCTGCCGCGCGCGTTCATCATGCTCGGTGGCTTCAACGATCTTGTTCTGTAATTCGGACTGCAGCACTTCGATGCGTTCGCTGGTCCGCTGCAGTTCCTGCCCCAGTTGCTGGAGCTTTTCATCCGCGTTCTCCTGCTGCGCGGACTGAATTCCGGTGTGATGGGCGTCGAGTTCCTGCAGCACCCGGCGTTCTGCCTGGATTCGCTGGAGGAATTCGCGCTCACGTTCATCGAACATCAGACGGGTCGACTGGAGTTCCTGTTCGAGCGCGATCTTCAATTCATGGACAACGGCCAGTTGCGCGTTCAATTCGCCGATCGCCTTCGCGGCCGCCTGCTGCTGTGATTCCAGCGATTCCTGATAGTGCGTTTGAGCCTCGGTGGCGGCCTGGCGGGCGGCGACCAGATGAGCCGACAATTGCTTTTCACGCTCCTCGAGCGGCGCTCGGCTTCGAGTTGGCCTGTGATGGCGTCAAGTTCGGTCTGGCGCGCGGTCCGTTCGGTGTCGAGTTCCCGTTCGTGGAGAAGGTGTGCGGTGGCGAGTTCGGTTTCGCGCTCGATCCGTTCGGCCGTGAGGGCGGATTCCAGTTCGGCCACACTGCTGCTGGCCACCTGCAGGGCATCGCGTTCGTTGGCGACTTTCTGCTGTTCGGCCAGAAGCATCGATTGCAGGTCGTCGATCCGCTGCATAAGAACCGCCTGGGTTTCCTGATTGGCGGCGGTAAGCTGTTCCTCGCGTTTGCGGGCAAGGGCGCGTTCGGCCTGCCGGTCCTGATTGATTTGATCGAGGCGCCGTCCCCACTCGGCTCGTTCGGTCTCGAAACGGGCGAGCGTCGCCTCGTGATCGCGGCGGGCATCCTCCCAGCGCTGCTGCATCTGGGCGGTGCGCTCCTGCTCGGCCGCGGCGGCGGCGGTGGCCTTGAGTTCGTAGTCGGCTTTCGTCTGATCAATCGCATCGCGCGCCTGAGTCTGGATCGTCTGTGTCTGGGCGGCGAAGTTGATTTCCAGGGCATGGCGCTCTTCGAGCCACTCGCGTTTCGCCTGGTTATGCGTCTGCACATCGGCCTTGTGACGCTTTTGAAGTTCCTGGCGCTGGGCCTCCCAGTCCTCGCGCGCCGTCGCCAGTTCCGAGGCGGCTTTTGCCTGCGCGGCGGCCAATTCGGACTTGGCGTTCGCCTGGAACGCGGCCAGCTCGGTTTCGGCTTTCGACTGAAGCGCCGCCGTGCGCGCTTCGTGATCTTGGTGGATCGACTGCTTCTCTTCTTCCCAGGAAGCTCTCAGCTCCTGCACGCGTTTCTCGTGGGCTTCGCGCTGCCGCTGGGCGTCCTGACGGTCTCGCTCCCATTCGGCGTGCGTGCTGTCCAGTTGCTGGCGGGCGGCGTCGAGCTGGCGCGTGATGCGCGCCTCGGCGATGACGGCCGCAATGTAGTCGGAGGCGGCGTAGAGACGGCGGGCGCGGTCATCGTCGAAGTGGGACGGCGAGCGGTCGGCGAGGATGATCACGCCGAGAATCTGGCGGCCCGGGGTTCCGATCGTGCCGGTGGCCAATGGCAGTCCGAGAACCGATTGGTATCCGTCCGGCTCCCACTCGGGGAAGAAGGCGCGGATTTCATCGGTGTTGCGGAAGAGACGGGCTTTGTGGGTCACGGCCAGCCGGTCAAATCCGGTACCGCTGCCGCGAACAGATTCCGTCTGCTGCCGCAGTTTCTCCGACATGCCGCCCCAGCCGGTGAGAACCCATTCGGAGCGGCCGGGATTGAAGAGCCACACGCCACCGCATTCCGCACCGGCGGCGCGCACAATCTCCTTCAGGGAGAAATCGAGGATCTCGAGAAAGGCGTACGGCTGGGCGCTGATGTCGCGCAGACTATCGAGCGGGACCGGCTCCTGAAAGCCACGGCCAGATCCCGGTGAGAACGGCGGAAAATAAGAAGAGTACCAGTCCCGCGTAGACCCGTCGCCAGCCCATGAAGCCCAATGCCCAGTACCGTTCGTGCGCGCGAAAAGCGGTAAGCAAAAGAGCAATGCCCGTGACCAGAGGTATCAAACCCAGTAAAATCGATTCCATTATTTTCTCGCTCCCCTCAGTACCATTGGCGGGTAACAGCCCCGTAAATTCCGACAACGGAACCCGTAGTAAGACAACGGGTCACGCGTGTCAAGAGAAAAGGCGTCCGCGTCCTTGCGGCAGTTGAAAAATCGCGATGGTTTAAGGTCTTGTCAGGTAATTAGTTCGCATTGCTCCCCCTGGAATCATTTTCGAATCTTTATGCCGGTATCTCCGTCTCTTATATTATAACCATGGCAGCGGCATTAGATCGCCGTTTGGCGCACGCAAGTGCTGATTTCTGATTGAGGTAAAACAGATGAGCGATGCACAAGGCGGACATAACAAGGACGAACGCAGCCGGCTGGTCGGCGGAATCATTGTGGGCGGGATTGGCATGGTCTTCCTGCTTTCGAATCTGGATGTGATTCCGCGAATCGGCCGGATGTGGCCGTTGTTTCTGGTCGTGATCGGATTCGCGTTGTTGGTGGGAGCGATGCGCGGACGCGGCGGTTCGGATACGGGATCGTCCTCGTCGTAACTCCACCGCGATTTCCCCCGTAATCCCAAACGCAATTTGGACAATCCCAATGAGCATCCTGTGGGCGGTGAGCCGCCGGGTTCCGAGCCACGGGACCCACTACAGTTAAGCCTGGCTCCTGCGGACACCTCAGCGGCGTCACCCAGGAAGTCCCAGGGACGGGACATCTATGTCTGGGTGGTCTTCGGGATTCTCCTTCTGGCGTGGCCTCTGACGGCGATCCTCTCCGCACCCTCCAGCTTGAATGATCAGGCGGTCTATATCATGGCCGCGCGCAGCACGGTGTATTTCAACACCGGGTTGATGTCGTGGCTGATGTTTTTTTTGGTGTGGTCGGCGCAGCGCGCCGCCGGGCGGCCGTTGCGTGAAATCGGATTCGCGTCACCGCGGACGTCCGATCCGCTCATCGCATTGGGATTCCTAGTTGGGGCAAATGTCGTACT
>JACRMA010000055.1:0-2269 GCA_016235085.1 Candidatus Zixiibacteriota bacterium | reverse complement strand
GGGATGGAAGTGCCGGATCTGGCGGTGAAGGCACTGCTGCCGGTGACGAACACGGAACGATTCTACTGGATCCTGCTGTCGATTTCGGCAGGCGTGTGCGAGGAGAGTTGCTTTCGTGGATTTCTGCTGACGCAAGGGAAACGGCTGATCCCGTGGCCGACCGTGCTGGTTTTGGTCACGTCCGTGGCCTTTGGGTTGGGACACCTGTATCAGGGGGTCGCGGGGGGCGTGCTCATCATGGTGTACGGCGTGATGTTTTGTGTGCTGCGTTTGTGGCGGGGAAGTTTGTGGCCGGGGATATGGGCGCACATCTGGCAGGACATGGGGGCGATGGCGCTGGGGAAATGGGCGGGGTTTTGAAGAGCGCGGTGGACGAAGAGAACGAAGTGGACCTAGTGGACCGAGTGGACAGATGGACGGTTACGGGTAGCACGTCGGGGCGTGCGGGGCGGGGGCTCCGGCGAAGACCAAGTCGATCAGGGTCAGGATATCGAAGACATCAAAGATCCGGTTGAAGTCGAGATCACCGGACCAATACGGGAACGGTGCATTGGGCGACCCGGCAAAGACGAAGTCGATCATCTTGAGCACGTCGAACACATCGCGCAGGCCATCGTGGTTGCAGTCACCCACGAGGTAATCCGGAACGAGCGACAGAGCAACGGGGGTGCTGGGGTTGACGATGTTGGTGTCGAGCGTCACGTACCCGCTGCGCTGAAACTGCAGCCGCGTCTTGCCGAGCATTCCGCCCGGAAACGTGAAATCGCCATGTAAATTCACGGTCGTCTGCGGCGCTCCCGGGAGATCGGGGGCGCGGACGATAGTCCCCGAGGAATCGGGATCACCGTCACATGGGATCGCGGAGCCGGACATCGTGAAATAGTTCGCGGTGGCCACCGGCATGCTGTCGGCGGTGGCGTTGCCGCCGCGGTCGTATGCGGTCACCTTCACCCACCAGAGGCCATTGTTGAAATTCTCGGTGTGCCACGCCTGAGCGGCGTCGCTGGCTTCGACGACCGAGTCGGCGTCCGTGTTCGTCACGATGAAATAGTAATCGCGAATGTCGTAATCGCCATAGGTGTTGTAAGTGGCATCATCCTGATAGATCACATTCACACTCTGTTCCCAGAACAACTGGCCGGTGAAGATGAATGATGTGATCGGGCCGGTTGAGAATGTGTCGTTGTGGATCTCGTAGGTGATCCGGTAGGGCGCGAGCCGCCAGAAGGGATCCTGAATCTTGTCATCGACGCGGGCGATGATGTCGACCGCTCCGGACAACGTGCTGCCGGAGGGGTAGTACGTATGCGTGTTGTTCGGGAAGAAGGCGAACTGGTCGCCTGTGGCGACGGTGCGGAAGACCGGCGGCGCGGTGTCGGCGATGGCCACGAGTTCATCGAGCGGATTGGCGATAAACGACCAGTTGGAGGCCCAGGGATAGCCGGAATTGCGGATTTTTACAAAGTGGCAGTGGTGGAAATTGGCGATCGGCCAGAGAACCAGATCGCCGAGATAAGCGCCCTCCGGGACAAAATCGCCTGGCAACACCTGGATGGTGGGCTGATCGAGATGCGCATACAGCCAGCCGTCGCATTCGGCGGTTCCGGGCAAATCACCGATGGCCACGCGACAGTGCAAGCTGGCCGAGGTGGTGAGGACCGCTTTGACATAACCCGATTTCACGGCATAAACCGGCTGACCCGGCACACCCATGACATCGATCCCCGGATGCAGGTAGGGCGCGCCACCGTACCATTGGTACTCGCCGTAGGAGTTGCCGAGATTGTGTGACGTCGTGAGCGGTTCGAGAGGCCAGTTGATCGCCAGGGCGGTTGCCGCCAAGCCCAGCAGGGCCAGGACAGTCACAGGCAGCAGGCGTGCGGGCGGTAGAGGTCTCATTGGGTCAGGTCGTCCGGGACTTGAGTACCCCGAAAGATAACGCAATTTGACAGAAATGGCACGCGGATTTCGGTTTGGCCGGTGCGGGTCGACCGGTGGCATCGGCTTCCAGCCCATGCCGTCCCCAAATTAGAACGGCCCCGCGTATCCCGCGGGGCCGTCGTCCCCCAATGGTGCCGGGGTTTCCCGTCCTTCCCTGGCCGGGTCACCCGGGTCAATCACGGTGCTGGCATCCTGCACACAAGCCTGGCAGCCTGTTTGGTGCTCCTGCTCGGCATCATGGTGGGTTTGATCCGCATGCTGCGTTCC
Organism: Candidatus Zixiibacteriota bacterium; assembly: GCA_016235085.1. Taxonomy (GTDB): domain Bacteria; phylum Zixibacteria; class MSB-5A5; order WJJR01; family WJJR01; genus JACRMA01. The sequence goes on along the minus strand of JACRMA010000055.1, from coordinate 61 downwards.
GTCACCCAACCTCAATACAAACTACGAGATTGGTTATTCCCAGGTTTCCAGGTTTTTTTTG
>JACRMA010000054.1 GCA_016235085.1 Candidatus Zixiibacteriota bacterium | reverse complement strand
TATCGATTAGCGACACAGTCTATGTAAGCGGTGGGATTCATAATGACACGACATGGCGTTGGAACGTCATTCTGACCGGCGACGTGACAATCGATTCGGGTGTCACTCTGTTCGTGAAGCGTGGGACGCACATCATTGCCACGGGGTTCTCCGACGACCAGCACGCGGGGCTCAATCCAAGTCTTGTGGAAATCAACGTGAAGGGTACACTGCAGTTCGATTGGACGCCGGGCACTCCACCGCTCATCACGGCCGATGTCGACTCGAGCGGAGCGTGGGGCGGACTGGTGTTTACGAAAGGCGGGAGATTGACCGCGGGGATCGGCGCCACGCTCGAGAATCCGCTGGTCGGCGTGACGATTGACTCGACGGCGGATGCGCCGGCGATACGGGGGCTGACAATCCGTAAGCCGAGTGCCGCCGGTTTCTGGTGCGAGAGCGACGCAGTTCGGCTCGTTCAGGACACGGTGGTTGATGCGCCGCAAGGGTATGGTATCTACCTAAGCCAAAGCGACCCGTCAGTCGATTCATGTTTCGTGGAGAACTGCGAGTACGGAATCTATGCCTGGCAATCGTCATCGACGATCCGCGGCTGCCAGGTCAAGGGTCCCGGGGCCAGCGGGATTCATGTTGATATCTTCTATGAAGGGGAATCGACTCCGGACACGGTCCAATTGATCGACGACACGGTGCCAGGTACTTTTTCGACTGCGCACCTCGCCGGGGGACACTGCCAGGTTGAGCATTGCTGGTTTGTGAGTGGTCCAGACGCTGGAGATACGAGCCGTTCCCTCTACGGCGTCCGCCTTGGTCAAGACCTCTGGTTGAAGATGAGGCACTCAGTGATTAGGGACTACGGGCGGACGGGCTATTCTTCGTACAAGAGCAACAGCGACTTGGGAGTATTCAAAGGGGAGTATGGGAACAATCGCATCTCCACCGGCGCACAATGCGATGAGTGTGTCGTACGTTGCGTTGTCCACACAGCCAAAACCTCCTCGGATACACTGAAGGCGGAGATGAATTATTGGGATTCAGTTCCGCCGCCATCCTGGTGGTTCGGAGGGCGGGTCGACTACACACCGTGGCTGACCTCGCCTCCCCTGGGGAAGGTGAGTTCTCAACTGGCAGCCGAACCAACTGTGGTGCCAGCCAACTTTGTCGTCGGACAAAACTACCCGAACCCCTTCAATCCGAGCACCGTGATCGAATTCGTTCTCCCCAAAGCATCACGCATCCGTGTCACGGTCTACAATGTTCTTGGGCAGGTGGTGAAGGCGTTAGCGGATCGGGTGTATCCCATGGGTCGGCATCAACTGGCTTGGGATGGGACGGACAATGTCGGGCGGCCGGCGGCATCGGGAATCTACTTCTATCGCGTCGTGACCGACGAGAGCGCCGAGTCGAAGAAGATGGTCTTGCTCAGGTAGAGTGATGAGGAGGATTTGGAAATGAAGATTCGGTGTCCCAAGCCCACCCTGGCAGCGATCGTGGGCATTGCGATTCTCGGGCTGCTGGCCGGACCTGCTTATCCTGCGACCCTTATCCTCCCCATCCAAGGCCATCAGGTTCTGACCGGGGACAAGGGCACCTCGGGAATCCTGATTGACATCGGATCACTTGACACGCTTGCCGGAAGCAAGATTCTCTATGCCAAATGCTATCTGAACATCGCGGTTGATTCTTGCGCCGATATGTACAACGCGCTTGATGCGAAGTCCCTCGTTGCTCAATGGTCGGCCCTTGCGACAGGCAGCATCAGTCTGACAGACACTTCAGCTGCGATGTCCACGCGTGCATTCGCTGCGGACATCGACATCGGGCGGGGGGCCAACGGGGACACGGAAATCCTCGTGACAGAGTTGCTCAAGGCTTGGTTAGAAGGGCGCATGGCGAACAACGGCTTCGTCTTGCTGCCGCGGAATATTGGGTGCTCGTATGAGCTTCTCTCCAGGGCGGCGTACCCCGGCAACGGGTACGGGAAGCTGCTGATCAAGTTCGTCGGAAAGACCCAATAACAGTTGACTGCCACTGGCTTCTTCCGGGTCGCCGAATCCGAGAGTTTCAGACGAGAGTTCGCAGCACACAACAGCTAACGGCAGCCATTCCGTGCCTCAGGGAATGCGATCCAGATCGGGCAAATCATTGATGGGCTGTCCCCGATACTCCGCTAACCGCCGCCGTGTGCGCGACATGCGGGTAACAAAAAACGCCCCTGTGGGGCGTTGTCAGCTTCAATCTTGGTGGTCCACTTTCCGGAGAGCTTGTTAAGAGCGGGGGTGACGAGACTCAAACTTCGGCGTGTTGGGATTGCCCTCGATATTCCGATCTGATCGGAGCAATCCACTGCCCTGCGTCCCTAAGGGTTGCGATGATTAGGGTCCCAGGAACGCTGCCGGATCGACGGTTGTGCCGTTGTGTTGGATTTCGTAGTGCACGTGCGGTGCGGTCGAAATGCCGGTGTTTCCTGAAAGCGCAATTATGTCAGCGCGTTGTACGCGGTCGCCGGTCTTCTTTAGCAGTTTGGAATTGTGGCCGTAGGACGTCTTGAAGCCGTTGCCGTGATCGATCACGATCAATTGGCCGAAGACCTTGTCTTCTCCCGAGGACTCGATGGTGCCGGAAGCGGTGGCATATACCGGAAGCCCCTCCTGTGCTGCAAGATCAATCCCGAAATGGCGCAGGACCGGATTGGCGGCATTGGGCGAGTAGATTTGCGAGACGCGTCCCAGCACCGGCATCCCGCGGGGCTGATTGTTGGGATCCGCCTTGCAGCGGGTGACCAGAATTCCGTGGGGGGACAACGACGAATCGGATGCCAGTTCGGCGGCGAGGCCGATCGAATCCGCACTGCCCAGCACTGTACTCATACTCAACGGTGCGGAGGCCGTGGGTCCGATCGTCGAGTCCTCGAAGTTGGGGACATCCATCCCGATCAGCTTGGCAACCCGCCGCGTGAACTCACGGTGCCGCTCCATTTCGGCTTCGAGGGCCGGGAGCTTGGCGATTGCCTGATGCAATTCGACGTTCTCGGCGCGCAGCGGTGTGACCTCGCTGGCGCGCTGCCAGAAATAGACCAGCCAGAATCCACCGAAGGTCAGCAGAATCAGCATCAAGGCCCCGAGGATCAGTGCCAGGCGCGGGGCGTACCAGGGGAAAGTCAGCGAACGGACGCCATGGCCTTCCTGGCCTTCCCTCATGATCATCAGTGTGATGCGCGATCTCTTCATAACCCACCCTAACCGGCGACTTCCATTATAACCGGAAGAGTCCGATTCAGACACATCGTTTCAATTCGAAAATTGGCACCGGTTCCGGGCGTACCGGCGGCGAGGCGGCTGGATTTTTCGACCTGTCTGGGGCCGATGGTCTGTCTATATTGAGTGTTGGCCCATGGTGGGCTTGTGGAGAGAGCACGGCATGTTGATGCGCTCAGTATCTGGTATTCGTGGAATCGTTGGGGCCGACCTGACTCCGGAGGTGGTGACGCGGTCGGCGGCCGGATTTGGCACGGCGCTCAAGGGTGGACGGGTTGTGGTCGCCAGGGACACGCGTCCCACAGGTCCTTTTATTGCCGAGGCGGCCATCAGCGGCCTATTGTCCGTGGGCTGTGATGTCATCGACATCGGGATTGCACCCACACCGACGGTCCCGTTGGCGGTAACGCATTTGAAGGCAGCCGGAGGCATGGCGATCACGGCATCGCACAATCCCATTGAGTGGAACGCGCTCAAGTTTCTGGGGTCTTCCCGGAAGCTGCTGTCGCCGGCGATGATCGATGGCATCTACCGCCTGGCGGATGCGGGACCCATCAAATACCAGGCCTGGGACAAGATCGGGCAGCGAAGCTACAATGACGACATGATCGACATGCACATCGCACGAATCCTCAGGCTTGCGCCGGTCGATGCCCGGGCGATTGCGCGTCGCAAACTCAAGGTTGCGTATGACGCCGGAGGGGGTGCGGGGGCTCGATACTGTACGGCGCTGTTGCGCCGGCTCGGCTGCCGCGTGCATGAGATTCACTGCACTGTTGGGAAGCGGTTTCCCCGGGGGCCGGAGCCGGTACCGGGGAATTTGAAGGATCTGTGCGCCGCTGTGCGCCGATTCAAGGCGGACATTGGATTTGCGACGGACCCGGACAGCGACCGGCTGGCGATTGTCGATGAGCGCGGACGGCCTATTGGCGAGGAGCGCACGCTGGCTCTGGCAACGTATTGGGTGATGATGCGGACTCCCGGTCCGGTGGTCATCAATCTCTCGACTTCCAGGGCAGTACTGGATATCGCGAGAGCATTCGGCCAGCGCGGGTATACCTCCAAAGTTGGGGAGGCCAATGTCGCGGAGATGATGCGTGGAAAGAGAGCGGTGATCGGCGGGGAGGGGAACGGCGGTGTGATCATGCCTGAATTGCACTATGGGCGTGACGCGCTTTTGGGCATCGCGCTGGTGTTGTCGCTGGTGGCCAATCAGTGGGACTGCGTATCGGACATATCGCAGGCCCTGCCGACGTACTTTGCGGCAAAGACGAAGATTCCCAGACCCAATGATTTGCCGCGGCGATTGAAACTACTCGCAACGTATTACATAAAAGGAAGGGTGGATGATCGCGACGGGATCAAAATCGAATTCGACGATGGTTCGATTCACGCCCGTCCGTCGAACACCGAACCGATCATGCGCATATCGGCCGAGGCCCGCACGCAAAAGCGCGCCAAAGGGCTCTTGGCCGAAGCAATGAAAGTAATGAAGGTCTGAGGTCCATTCTATGTGCGGAATCATTGGATATGTTGGTGAGAAACAGGCGCTGCCGATTCTGATCGAGGGGTTGAGGCGGATGGAATACCGGGGGTATGATTCCGCCGGGATTGCGCTTTTTGGACCGAACGGCCTCCAATACGAAAAATACGCTGGTAAGATTGCGCGTCTGGAAGAACACCTCGTCGGCAAGAATTACACCGGTACATGGGGAATCGCGCACACCCGCTGGGCCACCCACGGCGAGCCGAATGACAACAACGCGCATCCGCACCTGGACTGCACCGGCGAAATCGCCCTGGTCCACAACGGCATCATCGAAAACTATGCGACGTTGCACGAGTGGCTACAGCGCCGGGGACACAAGATTACGACCGATACCGATACCGAGATTCTGGTCCATTTGATCGAGGATTCATACGATGGTGATCTGGTCGAGGCCACCCGTGTGGCTCTGTCGCAGGTCGAAGGCACATACGGTATCGCCGTCGTTTCGCGGAATAATCCGGGCTTGATCGTGGTCGCCCGGCATGGCTCACCGCTGGTGATCGGGCGGGGTAATGGGGAGAATTTCGTGGCGTCCGACGTCGCCGCACTGCTGCGCCACACCAATCAGGTGATCTATCTCGACGATCTGGAGATGGCGGCGATCACCCAGGACAAGACCGACATATCGAAGATCGACCGCACCGTGGTCAACCGCGATAGCGAAGAAATCGAGTGGTCGCTGGAGCAGATCGAACGCGGCGGTCACGCGCATTTCATGCAGAAGGAAATCCACGAACAGCCGACCACGATCGTCAACGCCATGCGCGGACGGCTCAATCTCGATGAAGCCACGGCGCGGCTCAACGGGATCAAACGCCACTTGGATGAACTAGGCCAGATCGACCGCATCATTATTACCGCCTGCGGAACTTCGTGGCATGCCGCCCTGATTGGCGAGTACATGATCGAGGACCTGGCGCGCATTCCGGTGGAAGTCGAGTACGCCTCGGAATTCCGCTACCGCTCGCCGATCATCGATCCGGGTACGGCGGTCTTCGTGATTTCCCAATCTGGCGAGACTGCCGACACGCTGGCGGCGATGCGCGAAGCCAAACGCAAAGGCGCCACCGTACTGGGGATCTGCAACGTGGTGGGCTCGACGATCGCCCGTGAAACGGACGGGGGGGTATACATTCACGCGGGCCCTGAGATCGGAGTGGCATCCACAAAGGCGTTCACGTCGCAGATCACGGTTCTGTCCTTGATTGCCCTGCTTTTGGGACGGATGCGCTCGATGTCGTTCCTCTATCTCGGCCGGTGATACAATTTCCCGGTCGCGCTGGAAGGCGCGCTCAAGCTCAAAGAGATTTCATACATCCATGCGGAGGGGTATCCGGCTGCCGAGATGAAGCATGGGCCGATTGCGCTCATCGATGAGCGTATGCCGGTTGTGGTGATTGCGCTGCGTGACTCGGTCTACGACAAGGTTCTGAACAACATTCAGGAGATCCGGGCGCGCAAGGGGACGGTGATTGCCGTGGCAACCGAGGGCGACACGCGAATCATGCGCCATGTCGACCATGTCATCCATATCCCGGAAACAATCGAAACCTTGACGCCGCTGTTGTCCATCATCCCGCTGCAGATGCTGGCCTATCACATGGCCGTTCTGCGGGGCTGCGATGTCGATCAGCCGCGCAATTTGGCGAAGAGCGTGACCGTCGAGTAGCTCTTCAATCAAAGGCAAGCACATGCCGCCCGATCGCGTTGATCCGGCGGCATTACTTTATCCGGGTGTTGCTATTTCGCCATTTGAATGACGAGGTAGAGCGCCAGCATGCCGGCGAAGGTCATGAGGGTGGTGAGTGCCTTCGGGTGGGCATGATGGCTTTCGGGGAGAAGATCGCTCCCGCCAATGTAGAGGAAGCAGCCACAGAAGACTCCCAGAGCGGTCCCGAGTGCCCCTGACGGGACAGAGTACAGAGTGGCCGATGCCATTCCTGCGACCGGGGCAATCGCGTCGACGAGCAGCCATTTGAGTGCGCGGCGACGATCCCCGCCGCTGCGGACAATCATGGTTACGGTATTGATGCCGTCGGAAAAATCGTGCGTCAGGATCGCCAGCGCTACCACAAGACCGACGGAGTCGGACACCTGAAAGGCGAGTCCGATCATACTGCCGTCCAGGAAGCTGTGCAAAGCCAGGCTGCCCGCGCCCAGCGCGCCCTTGTGGCGCCGATTCCCGCATTCGTCATCGTGATGTGAATGCGGCATGAGCATCCGGTCGAGGATCATGTAAAGCGCGAAGCCAATACTGATGGCCAGTGGCACCTGGGATGCGTCTCCCAATTCGAACGCTTCCGGGAGCAAATCGAAGAAGGCGACACCGATCATCGCACCGGCGCTGAATCCGGTGATAAGGTGGAGCTTGTCCTTCAGCCCGAGGGCAAACAGTCCGCCAAGGAAGGTCGCAATGACTGTTGCCGCTCCAATCCACAAAATCATCAGTGACACCTCCGCTGGAACGAATTGTCCGTTCCAATTATGCGACTACTGGGCCAGCGGTCCAAAGGAATAGAATAGCGGTGAGAATGAAAACCGAGGAGGCAGGGCTCTCAAGCCTCATTGATCTCGCGTGCCGCCCGGGCACCTGATTCCAGCGCGCCCTGCGTATCACATCTCTTGCGCCACCGAATCCTCGTCAGGACTTCCGGTGTTCTTGATCAGTCACCGGGATCTCGCAGAACACGCTGGAGCCATCCACCTCACTGATCTGGGGCACCAGAGACAGTTCCCCGGCGAGGGCCCGGAATCGGTCGGCCGTCATGGTTGCCGCACGAAATCCATCACGACAAACAATCACGCCGTCACCCGTGGCGTCATGATCAATTTCACCCAGGAGTCTGTGCGCCGCCTGTGCCTCAAACCACTCAAGCCGATGATTCCAGAATCGAGGGGAATAACTGGAGAAGAGCACCCGTCCACCAGGCCGGGTCACGCGAACCGATTCCGCCATCAAACGGGTTTGATCGGCGCCGAATGCGCAGATGCCGTTCTGTATACAGATCGTCAGGTCAAAGGCGCAGTCTCGGAATCCTGTGTTTGCGGCATCCATGGCAGCGAGCCGCGGCCGCCGTGGGCCGGGAATCGATTCACGAGCCAGGCGGAGACTCTCGATGGCAGTATCGATGCCGGCCACGTGTGGCGTGCGGGCCAGCAAACGGCAAAGGACGCGGCCGTAACCGCATCCCAATTCCAATACACTCATTTGTGAACTGATTCGTTCGAGGACGAAGCCGATTTCGGCGTCGAGATAGCGCTGAATTCTCGGTCCGGCGATTTCGTAACACCGGCGGAGGCGTTCACCGGCGAGATTATCAGCGTAGTAATCCGTGTTTCGCACAATGGCGAAGATCAATGATCAGAATCGCCGTCCGCCGCCGCCACCACCACCACGGTGCCCGCCGCGATCGTCACGCGAGCGTTTGCCGCGGTCGAATCCACCACGGCCGCGGTCGGGACGACGTCCACCGCCACCTTCGGAGCGCCGATCCACCGGTGGGCGCGCCTCATTCACCTCGAGCATCTGGCCCTTGAGGTCCTGACCCTGGAGGGCGGTGATAGCCGCAATGGCTTCCTGCTTGGTTGGCATGACCACAAATCCGAATCCGCGCACGTTTCCGGTATACCGGTCCTTAACCACCTCAGCCGATTCGACCTGGCCGTAGGCAGCGAATAATGCGTTGAGATCCTCGTCGGTTACTTCGGGCGACAAATGCCCCACATAGATCTTCATTTCGATCTCCTCTCGATCCTCAGGACCGTTTGCGTCTGACCTGCGGCATCGTGCGCGCCGGCCCACAGGGTCAATAACTGACAAATCACGGCGCAGTACGAGCGATTTTTTGGCATCAGATTGCGGGGGGATTCGTCTCAATACTGGGACATCATTGGGACCCGGCCGGCAGCGCGGGGATACAGCCTCGTGAATCGGGGATTATGACATGCCGATAACAATATTGACCAACTGAGTTGGGCGGATCGCCGCCCTTTGGAGGTAGCCATGGCGTCGCCTGAAATCAAGACCTGCCCTGGATGCGGTGCGCGTTTTACGCTGCCACAGATTCTTGAACATCAGGAAATCGAGCCGGTCGGCATGCAGTTCATCGATCCAGAGTTGAAGGAAAACATGTATTACTTCAACCACATCTGTGCCAACTGCGGTTCGACATTCCTCATTTCGGTGATCGAATTCCTGCCGTTCATCAAAGAACCTATTCCGGAATCGGTAATGACGGGCACGGAAGTCTGCGGCGGCCACTGCACCAGACTCAAGGATTTGGAGGAATGTCAAGCGCCCTGCATGTATGCACCATTCCGCCGTTTCCTCCTAAGCCTCAAGCGGGAGGCAGCGACGTCGCAACCCCAGCCGGCAGCTTCGGACGCTGGTTCCGCCGGTTACTAACGGGATCAGAGTCGTTCGGGGTGACTATTCCGGCGTTCGAGCCGGCCCAGCAGTCGCAGCAAACCATCGAGGACAGTCAGAGGGTGCGGAGGACACCCCGGGATGTAGAGATCGACCGGGATGTCTGACGGGATTCCGTTCAGCGAAGCGTCGGCGCCGGCGAATGGGCCACCACTGATGGCGCAGGCACCAGTCGCAATCACGATCCGGGGTGTGGGCACCGCCTGATATGTTTCCCGGAGCGCCGATTCCATATTCCTGGTCACAGGTCCGGTGACGACAATCCCGTCGGCGTGGCGTGGTGAGGCCACAAACTGTATTCCAAATCTGCCCAGATCGAAGATCACATTTCCGGTAGCCGTCAATTCGGCTTCGCACCCGTTGCAGCCCCCGGCAGACACCTGACGCAATTTGAGTGATCGGCCGAGGAGCTTGCGCGTCCGCTCTTCGAGCGCCGACGCCAATTTGATCGCTGGCCCAGAGAGAAGCAGGTCCCCGCGGGTCCGCGTGGCCAGCCGATGATCCGGCGTGAAAGCGATCGCGCCTTCAGGACAGGCGGTTTCGCAAAGGGGACAGAAGAGACACGCACCCAAATCGAGACGCAACGGCCCTGTGAGAATCGCCTCGGTCGGGCACGCATCGGCACAGGCGGTGCAGCTCTCCGTGCATTTGGCAGCGTCAATGACGGGTAGGCCGCGAAAGCGCTCGAGCAGGATTTGAGGTCCCTTGGGGAACGCGGACGTTTGGTGTCCCTGATGAAAGCGAGTTTTCAGCAGATTCGACATTCGGGATCGCCTCTCACAGATCGTGGCCCGCGTAGGACAGGTTGAAGCTCTTGTTACAGAGCGGGAAATCAGAAATCTGTTCGTCACGAAGAGCTATTGCCAGCCCCGGCCAGTTGTGGAATGAGGGGTCGATGAATTTGTACGTTGCCAGCCGCCCATCCGGGCCGGTGGCGGCAACATGAGCGATCTCCCCGCGCCAGCCTTCCACCATCGAAACGACCAGACTGTTCGGTTTGAGCGGCGCCGGCTCGTGGGCAAGTTGTCCCTCGGCGAGTTCCGCAATCTGTTCCTTAACGAACGTGATCGACCTTTGCGCCTCCAGCCAGCGCACCAGCGCCCGTGCCATCACATCACCGGATTCGGCGGTGGCCACGGGTATGTGTGCGAACCGGTAAACATCGAACGGGTGATCATTGCGGACGTCGCGGCTGCAACCACTGGCGCGCGCGATCGGCCCGACGAGACCCAGTTCCTCGGCCGTTTCGAAGGTTACCGTGCCGGTGAGTTCGAAGCGTGAGCCGATGGACGGTGTATCGAAGATCAATTCCGCAGTCTCGTTGAAGTCGCGGTCGGCTTTGGCCAAACGCGCGAGTATGGTGACCTTCTGTGCCGCACTCAGGTCGAACCGGACTCCGCCGGGAACGACGAATCCGCGGCCGAAGCGGCTGCCCGACAGTTCCATCAGCAGATTGAGAAATTCGCCGCGCAACCGTCCCATCCAGGAAGCGCCGGGCAGGTAGCCGACATCATTGCACAGTGCACCCAGATCGCCGACATGATTGGACAACCGTTCGAGTTCCAGTGCGATGCCGCGAAGTACCTGGGCGTGCAAGGGCGGCTCGATCCCCGAGAGCGACTCCAGCGCGCGGCTGTACGCCAGTGCGTGGCCGATGACCGTGTCACCGGCGATCGACTCCGCGATGGCGAGGCGCCGCGACGGCTTCGATCGCAAGAACAACTCTTCGGCGCCACGGTGCTGG
>JACRMA010000053.1 GCA_016235085.1 Candidatus Zixiibacteriota bacterium | reverse complement strand
GTATCGATCGCCGACCAGATTCGGGTTCTGCTGGCATCGGACTATCCGTCGGAACGCACCTCGGCGCGCCTCGCCATTGCACCCGTGCCCGACTCGACCCGCCGGTTCCAGATCACGGAAACTGACGCCGATGGCTTGCTCCGCGAAAATCTCTTCGACTACGATTGCGTGCTCATCACCGAATGGCGCAAACCCGATCAGGCCGTGGTTGATCAACTCATTCGCTATGTGCGTGGCGGCGGCGGGGTCTTCGTCGCTCCCTCGATCGATGCCGATACAACATCGTGGAACCGGCTGATTGCCGGGCCGCATTTCGGTCTGTACCTCGGGGCCAATCCTGACCTGCCGAATCCGGAGCGCTACTTCGTTTGGGACCGCTTCACCTGGGACCACCCGATTTGGGCGGTCTACAAACAGGTGCCGCACGACAAGATTCCGGAGATTCGCTGGTACTCGATCTTCAAAGTCACCGGCACTTCCACCGGCCGTCCCATAGTCGATTTCTCCGGCAACTGGCCGTCATGGACCGAAGTGCGCGATGGCTCCGGCAAGATGGTCGCGTCGTGGGCACCGCCGAATGCTCCGTTCACTGATCTGCCACTCCGCTCCCTTTACGTTCCGCTCATCCACCGGCTGGTCGAGTATCTCGCCGCCGATCTCAGCGAACGGCACAGCGACTATCTGGTCGGCGATCCCATTGAGCGTGAGCCGGCGCGTGCGATCACAGCAAATACCGACCTACAGGTCGCCGGTCCCGAGGGGACCGTCTCGCGCCCCGCGGTTGATTGGAGCGGAACCCAGCCCAAAATTAGAATCGGCGCGCTCGAACGTCCCGGCGTGTACACCCTGGCGGCGGGGGAGAAACCGATCGACGTTTTTTCAGTCAACGTCGATCCCCTGGAAACCGCCCCCGACCGGATCGAGCAGGAAGAGCTCCAGCGCCGCTGGCCGGGGTATCGGCTCGTTCTTGTCAATGGCTCCGCCTCGCTCACCGAGCTGGTCAAGCAGGCACGGTACGGCACCGAAATTCGATCCACCTTCCTCTGGGCGGTGATGGGCCTCTTCCTTCTGGAAATGTTCGTCGCCCGCACCCGCCGCAAAGACATTCCCGTCGATGCCAGTGCTCCGACAATGGGGACACCCACTCGTCCCTCAATGGCCGGATAAACAGCAGGAACACAGCGCTCGGGCCGGTTGGAAAGCCGACTAGTGTGCAAGGTGCCACGGACAAGCCGATTCTCCGGGTCTTTGGAGAATTGGCTTGTCCGTGGCTTTGTGCTGGTGCCCCACCCGAAGGGTGGGTCAAAATCGTAGGGCCTGCTCACCATCGAGGAGGGAGGGCGAGGCTCCTGCCGAGCCTGTTTCCACGCGGACATCTGAACAAACGTCTAACGCGCTTCCCTGCGGCCAAAAGGCTCGGCAGGAGCCTCGCCCTCCCCTCCCCAACTCGTAGCCACCTCTCAGTTTGGCTCCCTGCGACATTCCTGCCTGCTCCGTCTTTCCCGCGAAAGCGGGAACCCAGTTGTTTGACCGGTCGGATTGGTAGGGCCTGCTCACAATCGAGTTCACTGAGAGCTCGATCAGAGGTATCGCTTCGACCTTGCGCGCGAAATCAGGAATTCCGGCGGTCAGTTTCTTTCCTGTGGCGCACCTGCCATTTGAAATTCCGGCATCGATGCGCGATACTGCGACGACGGACTGGTTGTCCGCAGCACATTGATCCCATGATTCCCATCACGTCCATCCCATGATCCTCCTCGCCCTCCACAACATCACCAAAGGCTTCCCCAACGGGGACGTTCTCAAGGGCGTCGATTGGGAAATCAAATCGGGCGAGAAGATCGCCTTTCTCGGAAGAAACGGCTCGGGGAAGTCCACGCTTCTGGGCGTCATCAGCGGTCGTGTCACTGCCGACTCCGGCACGCGCACTCTGGGACGCGGCGTGCGCATTATCGAAATGGGCCAGATTCCCGACCGGGACGACGATACGTCGCTCTTCGATTATCTGGTCGCCGCCCGCGAAGATCTCACGATGCTCCGCCAGCGTGTTGCCGAACTGTCCGATGCCGTCGCCGAATCGCCCCATGATCTCGAACTGCAGACCCGCCTCGGCACCGCGCAGGCCGATCTCGAAAACGCCGGCGGATATCAGCTTGAACAGCAAGTCCAGACCGTCCTCACCGGCTTGGGTTTTTCACGCTTCCAGTGGCAGCAACCCCTCTCCCTGTTTTCCGGTGGCGAACGGACCCGGATCGAACTCGGCCGGCTGCTACTGACGCCTTCCGATTTGTGGCTTCTGGACGAACCAACCAATCATCTCGACATCCCCGCCGTCGAATGGCTCGAGGAATTCCTCTCCAAGAGTCCGGTCGCGTGCTTGCTGGTTTCCCATGACCGCGTCCTCCTGGAACGCTTCGGCGGCCACGTGGCTGAACTGGTTGATGGCAAACTCGAGCAGTACGATGGCGACTACCGCTACTACCGCACCGAACAGCCGTTGCGCCTCGAACGCCGCCAGAAAGCCTACGACATGCAGAAGGCCGAGATTGCGCGTATCGAGGATTTCATCGTGCGCAATATCGCCGGCCAAAAGACCCGTCAAGCGCAGTCGAAACGTCTGGCCTTAAGCAAAGTCCAACGGCTCGCCGCGCCCAAACGCGACGGACGTGCCTTAAAACTGGAATTCCAGGCCGAACGCGTATCGTACCGCGAAGTGCTGGTCATCGACAAGTTCAGCAAGCGATTCGGCGAACGCGTGATTCTCAATCCGGTGAGCTTTGATTGCGAACGCGGCGACAAAGTCGGCGTGATCGGCCCCAACGGCACCGGTAAGACCTCACTTCTGCGCGCGATTGTCGGCCTCGATGATTCGTACACCGGCCGGATTCGGATCGGGGATCGAGTCGAGATGGCGTATTTCGATCAGCACCTCGAGATTCTAACCGGCCAGGGAAGTGTGATCGAGGAAATCTGGGACGAGCACGAGTATTTCACCGCCGGCGAGCTGCGCTCCTACCTCGCGCGTTTTCTCTTCTCCGGTGATGACGTCTTCAAACCGGTGACCGCACTGTCCGGTGGCGAGCGTTCGCGCCTGGCGCTGGCCAAGCTGATGCTCACCAAGGCCAACTTCCTCGTTTTAGACGAACCGACCAATCATCTCGACATCAACTCCCGAGAAGTGCTCGAGGAAGCGCTGGCCGAATTCGAAGGCACCGCGCTCGTGGTCAGTCACGACCGCCGTTTCCTCGACCGTTTCGCCAACAAAATTCTCTATGTCGCCGATGGCACTGCCGTGCTCAGCATCGGACATTACTCAGACTGGGCCGAGCGCCACGCCGAAGAATCCAGGAGCATGTCGACGGAGGGCGCCGCATCTTCCCCCACCGCCGCCGAATCGGCCGCCACCTGGCAAGCCCGCAAGACCCGCCGCGCGCAGGAACAGAAAATCCAGCGCCGTAAACAGAAACTCGAAGAAGACATTGCCGCATCCGAAGAGCAGGTCCAGTCGATCGAACGCGATCTCGCCAACGAATCCATCGCCCACGACTGGAAACGCCTCGCCGACCTAACCGCCGAACGCAGCCACCTCTACGAACACCTGACCGCAATGTACGAGGAGCTATTTCGGCAAGCAGCCTCAGGTACTGTCCTATGGCTTGAGGCTTGATGTGAAGCCCCCCATATGTTAGTATCCCCAAAAGAACTGAGTTGCTGAATGAGGCCGGCACATGATCGGCAAGACCATCTCTCATTATAAGATTGAGAGCAAGCTCGGCTCGGGCGGAATGGGAGAGGTCTATCTCGCCACGGACACAGAGCTCGATCGTCCGGTGGCCCTCAAGTTCCTCGCCGATTCCCTTATCAGGGACACGGACGCCAGATCGCGCTTCCTCGTGGAGGCCCGCAGTGCCTCGAAGATCAACCATCCCAACGTCGTGTCTGTATATGCGATGGAGGGTGTCCAGGGCAGCCACTTCATTTCCATGGAGTACGTTCGAGGCAAGACACTTCAATCCGTGATCGCCGGCGGTCCGATCGACATACCCGTAGCCTGTGATCTGATCAAGCAGATCGCGGCTGGTGTGGCCGCGGCGCACGAGCTTAACATCGTCCATCGAGATGTGAAACCCTCGAACGTCATCATCACCGAATCAGGGATAGCAAAGATCATGGATTTTGGGCTCGCCCAGATCCCAGGGACATCACTCATCACAACCCCCGGAGCGGTGATGGGAACGGTGGCCTACATGGCGCCGGAACAGATCCAGGGGTTGGAGGTAGACGCCCGGGCCGACGTCTTCTCGCTGGGAGTTGTCTTCTACGAACTTCTGACGGGGCAGCGCCCATTCAACGGTGACCACGGAGCAGCACTGATGTACTCCGTCGTCTACGACGAGCCACCCCCAGTCAGAGAGCTGAGACCGGAGGTGGGAAACGGCATCCAGGCGTTAGTCACCAAGGCCCTCTCAAAATCGGCGGAATTGCGCTATGCAGATGCCCGTGAATTCGTGCACGCGTTGAAGTCTGCCGGCGCGCCGGTGGCAGCATCCGAACCGCGCGAGCCACACGTCGACATCGAGCCGCCCAGTGTCCGGTCCCTCGCGGTCCTATACTTGCGCAACCTGGGCAATGCGGAGGACGAATATCTCAGCTACGGTGTCACGGAGGATCTCATTGTCGATCTCGCACGGGTTGGAACTCTTCGCGTGGCACCGATGCGATCGGTGCTTCAGTTCAAGGATAGTACGACGCAACTCGGGGAGGTCGCCAGGCAGTTGAATGCCCGTCTCATTCTGGACGGTTCCATCCACAGATCGGATCGATTGATTCGTATCTCGGCCCAATTGGTGGACGTTGATCAAAATCGAACCCTTTGGGCCACTGGCCACCGGCATCACTCGCGCTTTGAGCATTGATACCGCCATTGCAGAACCCGTGCAGCCTCATCGCGACGGCGCCCAGGACCCGCAGGCATACAAGGCTTATCTTCGCGGCAAGTACGTCTTCGATCACATGAATAGCGCCTCGGATGTGGACATCGCCCTCGGCCTGTACCGGCAGGCCGTCTCACTCGAACCGGCACTCGTTGAAGCATATGCGGGGATCGGCGAAGTGCTTCTCCATCAGGGCAAGTACGATCCTGCGATCAGAGAATTGCAGGCCGGGCTTGCAGAGGCCAGACAGAGGGGAAGGCGACCCGATGAGGTCGCGATCCTGAAATTGCTCTCGCGAGCGCATGACCGGCTCGGCAACTGGCAAGAGGCGCTCGACGAGGGCCATCGGGCGGTGGAGATTGCCCGGGACCTGGGCGACCTGGCGGGTGAGGCCGATTCATTGGGGCAAATCATCAGCGTTCTGCGCAAACAGTCCAAGAATGACCTCGCCATGGCCATGTTCCAGCGCGTAGTCGAGATCAACCGTCAGCTGGACGACCACGAGAAGATTCTCAGCGCCCTGTTCGAGATGGGAACTCTGTACGTCAACATGAATGATCACACGCGGGCGCGCGGCCTCTTCGAGGAGGCGCTCGGCGCGGCCCAGGAACAGGGCAATCAATCGTTGATCGCCCAGGGGATGACATTGGTTGGAGCAGCGTGTGTCCGGGAAGGGAATTACTCGGAAGGTATGCGGTACTTCCGTGAAGGGCTGGAAATCGGCAGGCGGATCGGTGACCAAGACCGCATCGGCGAATGCACCGCTGATATTGGGATTATTCATGTGATCTGGGGTGAATATCATGAGGCGCTGAAATATCTCGAGGCGGCTGTGGAAATGGCTCACGCGGCGGGAAGCCGCCGGGCCAAGGCGATTAGTCTCATCTCGTTGGCCCATGCCGAGGGCATGCTCGGCAAATACGATCGGGCTATCACTCACGCCACAGAAGCCGCGTCGATCGCCGGCGATCTCAACCTGTCGGACATCTCGGTGTTGGCGATGAATTGCGTAGGCGACATGCATCTCTATCATGGTGATCACGAGCGGGCTGCCCGCCAGTTCAAAGATGCGATCACCTTCGCCGAAAAGACGGAAACGCGGATTCTAGTCGACAGTTCTCTCATCGGACTGGCCACCGCATTCACCCAGGCACTCGCTTCCAGCGCCAGCCTCGCCTGCGCGGAAAGAGCGCTCAAAGAGGCCGCAAAATCGAACGATCCGTCGGCGCGGTTTATATCGTCCGCCTACATCGGCGCCGCCGAGGTTCGTCTCCACGATTTTGAATCAGGGATCGAGAAGCTCTACGATTCCTACAGCGAGGCGCAGAAGAATGGGGACTTCTACGAAGAATTGCGGGTCCAGCGCCTGCTGGGCGAAGCCCTCTTCCACAACGCCCCAACGAGCCATGATAGGGAGCAGGGTCGAAGGATTCTTCAAAATGCCCTCGCGTCCGCAACCGCCCGCGAAGTTCCCCACGAGATACGATGGATTAACAAGATCCTCTCCAGCAGTGAGTAGTAAAGGCGCAGAAGATCGAACGTCTCAATCGCCCTCAACTGCGCCTCGCCGACCTAACCGCCTAACGCAGCCACCTCTACGAACACCTCACCGCGGTGTACGAGGAGCTGGAAGGGCTGGCAGAGGGTCAAGCAGAGGTGTGAAAACAGGTCTCAAGCAGATAGATGATGGTGGCTTTGGTGGGGCGGACACTCTTGTCCGCCCAAAGGCAGACAGACTTGTCTGCCGCGCTGAAGACAGCTCATCGACTAACATGAAGAAGCAACACCGACCAAGTGGGGCGGACACTCTTGTCCGCCCATCGAAAAAGGCGGACAAGAGTGTCCGCCCCACCAAGGATACCAGTGATCAGGGAAGTGTGACTTCCAACCTCCAGACTCGGAGACGGGACCTGCCTCATTGGCAACAGGGCGGGAGCGTCTACTTCGTCACGTTCCGCTCGGCCCGTGGCGCACTGCCTCCCGAAGCGCGGCGCCTCGTAATTGCGAGTTCGTTGCATGATCACGGAACGAAATACGAATTCATCCTCGGCGTCGTCATGCCTGACCATGTCCATCTGCTTCTGCGACCGATGGAAACCAGCCCGGGTGTTTGGCCGGACCTTCACATGATCTTGAAGTCTGTCAAAGGAGTCAGCGCCCGTCGGATCAACCAGTTGATGGGTACCACTGGAACTGTCTGGCAGGATGAGAGTTTTGATCGCATTGTGCGAGATGAGGAGGAGTTCCAAGAGAAGTGCAATTACATACTGAACAACCCCATCAAGTCCAGTCTCGTGAATCGGCCGGAGGATTACGACTTCTATATCACCCCGCCCGCCGCTCAAGTGGAGTAAATTTCAGGTGGCGCGGACACTCTTGTCCGCGCTGGGCGGACAAGAGTGTCCGCCCCACCGAATACTCACTGCCCCCCTGGCACATCCACCCGCACCGCCTCCGCCACATCCTCCAGCGCGTGTTCCGGAACTCGCTGCGAGCAATCGTACATCTCGCAACAGGCCTGGCAGACACGCTTAAAGGCTTTGAGGCTGAGCAATTCGACGTCGGGTGTCAGGTAGTCGGGCTTGACCGGTTCCTGGGAGAGCAGGCTGGTGCTTAAGTATTTCTTGTTGTCGTCGGGGAAAACCGTCACGACAACTGATTTGGGGCCGAGTTCGTTTTGCACTTTGAGTGCGCCGACAAAATTGGCGCCGGAGGAAATCCCCACACCCAGGCCAAGCTTGCACGCCAACTGCTGCGCCATCAGGATCGCGTCGCCGTCGTTGACGCGGACAATCTTGTCGAGCACGCCGAGATCGACAATCGCCGGGATGAACTCGTCGGAAATCCCCTGAATGCGGTGATGCCCGATCTTGTGCCCGCCGGTTGACAAAGTCGGCGACTCGGCCGGCTCCAGCGGATGAATTTTCACATTGGGGCATTTCGATTTCAGAAACGCTCCGACACCCATGATCGTGCCGCCGGTTCCGATCCCTGCGATGAACGCATCCGGCTCCATCGAATTGAACTGCAACTGCCACCAGATCTCCGGACCGGTGGTCATCTCATGCGCGCGCACATTCGCCTGATTCGAAAACTGGCTCGGCAGGAAGACATTCGATTTTGTCGCGGCGAGATCCTCGGCCATCTTGATACTGCCGACAAATCCTCCCTGCTCCCGCGTCACCGGCACAATGGTCGCGCCGAAACTGCGGATCAAGTCCACCCGCTCGCGGCTCATCCAGTCGGGCATGAAGATGGTCACCGGATGCCCCAGCGCGCGCCCCAGCGCCGCG
The DNA here is from genome assembly GCA_016235085.1 of Candidatus Zixiibacteriota bacterium. Lineage (GTDB taxonomy): Bacteria > Zixibacteria > MSB-5A5 > WJJR01 > WJJR01 > JACRMA01. The sequence goes on along the minus strand of JACRMA010000053.1, from coordinate 4,926 downwards.
AATGAAATCCCGGTGTTGCCGCTGGTCGCCTCGGCGATCATGTCGCCGCGATGGATCAGCCCCTCCCGGTAGGCGGTCTCAAGAATGTGCAGCGCCATCCGGTCCTTGATGCTGCCGGTCATGTTGAGCTGTTCGGACTTGGCATAAAGCGTCCGAGGCTCACCTTTGTACCGCAACTCGATGACCAAGAGCGGCGTGTTGCCGATCACCCGGCCCAACGCCTTGAGCGTGTCGGTGACCTGCGGATCAACCGGCGTGCTGTGCGCCATATTCATCCCCGGAATCATCTGTACGGTTGCGTCTTCTGTGAGCACTGTCGATCCACCTTCCGGGCATCAATCTAACGGCACCGGCCATCCGGGACAAACATTAGCTGTCAATACCTGAGGAGCATCGGAACAGGGGAAATAATGCCCCTGGAGCAACGCACTGGCAAAAGAAGGCGCGAGATTCCTTCGTCACTTTCCCCACCTCCGGTCCGCCGCGGCGGACTCCCCGCAATGACTCCGTGCGAGTCCGTTTCCCCCAAGGGATCATTGCGAGGCGCGGCTCTTTGCGCCGAAGCAATCTCATCCGTTCTGGCCCCAGGTCCTCCCTCAAGCAATCTTCAACCCCCCGGGATATGGGACCTACCCCCTACTCCGTTGGCCAGAACCCAGAATCTTCCCCGCTCCAAACCCGTACCGCCTGCGCAATCCGTGAACACCCCTCTGACTGCGCTCCCTAACCCGAATCAAGCGAACCGGATAGAGACATGCCTCAAACAAGCACAGGCTGGGCAAGAGTGTTGCAGTACAGGCCTGTGTCCCCGGCAGAGTTCGATGACAGGACGGCCGGGGACACTGGCGAGAGAAACTAACAGGAGGCGATGCGATGACATTCACACGAAAGATGACCGGAGTTGCCCTGACCTTCACGGCAATCCTGCTCGGCGCCCTTTTGATGTCGGGGTGCGGGCAGCATAATCCGGTAGCCCCCGTCACGACCAACGGCGGCGGCGAAGACATCAAGCATGGTGGGCAGGATAACTTTGCCGCCGGTGGCATCACGGCAGGCCTAGACTCGACGGTGGTCTTAACTCAGGGATTGGTCTCCGCCAAGTTTGGCGGCATTGTGAAGCTCGGAATGGCCGGCAAGATACATGTCCTGGCCGTGGCACCGAATTCTGTTGCGAGTGATGTCATCATTAAGGTCAAGACTTCGACCTTCAAGAAGGGCGACAAGAAGATCGTGACCTTTGACTTCGGTCCTGATGGGCAGAAGTTCCTGCCATCGGCGAAGATGACGATTGACGCCAGCGTCCTCGGTCAGGTAACTCCGGCGTCCGTTAATCTGTACTGGTTCAACCCTGCGACGAAACAGTGGGTCCTTCAGCAGACCCAGGCACCCAGACTCGGAGTCGTGGCCTTCGATATCTATCACTTCTCCAAGTACGGCATTTCCTGATTGACTTAAGTACATCGCGCACGCCCCCGAATGCGGCGAGCCCCTTCGATTGAAGGGGCTCGCTTTTTTGCGCATTCAAGTGTCATTCTCTGTTGACCGGCTGTTCCTGAGCCTGGCGGGCGATGAGTCGTGTGATGATCTGAATGGCCGGAAGCTGATGGAATGCCGCCCGAATCGCGGGGTCGCCGATCGTGGCCTCGATGGCCGATTTCAGATTGATCGCCTGCTGCAGTTTCGATTCGAAAGGTATCGGAGCAGATCCCGACGCGTGCTCGATTTCAGCGGCCAGCGTCACAAAACGCAACTCCCACCAGGCATACCCAGCGGCGTGCGCCTTCTGTACTCCTCTCCTGGCGCGGCGGCCCGCGTCGTTGAGCCGGCCCGACTGATAGAGGCAACGGGCCAAACCACTCCCGGCCCAGAGGAGATAATAGTGAAGTCCGGCCTGCGCCGCCTCGCGTTCGGAGTTTGAGAACGCGGTGTGTGCCGCGTCGCGATCGCCGGCTTCAAAGCGAATCTCTGCTTGAAGCAAGCGCGCACGGATGGCAAACTCCCGTGACCCGGCCCTCTCCGCAACAGCCGCCGCATTGGTCACGAGCCGCTCCGCCTCAGCGAGCCGCCGCTTTCCGATTTGAATTTGCGCCAGGCGGCAGTATGATTCGGCGATCAGATCGGTGTCGCCCACCTGCCGCGCGAAGTGATAGGTCTTCTGATACAATTCCGCCGCGCCTTCGGCATCGCCGAAGTCGCGCAGCAGATCGCCACGGTTGCCGATCGTGTACGCCGCGGCATGCTGCTCTCCGATGGAAGCCAGCTCCAATTCGACATTCTCGTACGCCGCGCGCGCCTGCTCATACCGGCCGCCGTGGCGGAACAGGTTCGCGAGGTTCCCCTGGCTATAGGCCCGGTTGCGCCGATGACCGAGACGATCGAATATCGCAAATGCCTTCAGATAGTATTGCTCGGCCTGCCGTAGCCGCCCCCGCTCTTCCATCAGAATACCCAGATTGTTCGCAATCTGGCCGCGCTTCGACGGATCGGCAGCGCGCGAGCCCTTTCGTAAAGAACGGAAGGCCCGCACAAAAGACTTCTGCGCCTCATCGAGTCGGCCGCAACTCCAGTGCACCAGCCCGAGGGCATTGAGCGAATCCGCCAGCGCAACCGCGTCCTTGGATTTCTCGAAGAGTTTCACGGATCGTTCGAGCGCCTGCTCAGCGCGGCGCATCCCCCCGGTTCGGCGTGCGATCTCACCGATCAGGAAGTGAGCATGTGCTCGCAGTCGAGATCCCGTGCGGACACGGCGAATCCGGAGGACCTTTCCCGTCAAACGCAGGGCTTGGTCGTAATGCCCGGACAGCCACTCGATTCGTGCCGCCGCCAGCAGACTTTCACCCTGAAACAGATGCTGCCGCCGCCTGGCGGCATCCGCCGAAAGGCAGTGGTGAATCCGGCGCGCTTCATCGTACGAACCTTGAATCTGCAGTACCTCAGCGAACTGCCGCAGCAGGCGCCGGTGCTGTTCATCCAGCACCCGAGGCAAGGGCGGCAAGACCGGTGCATACCCTGGATCGCATTTGTCCGATGCGGCAAGAAGGGCCCAGCGATACAAATGCCGCGAACGATCCAACAACCACAACCGCCGCGCGTCCTTCGCCGCGCGCTCCAGCACCGGGAGACATCGCGGATCCCGGGCACAAAAGAGATGCTCGGCCGCCATCACGGTTCCGGCTCGTCCACGATCGCGCCAGTACCGTGCCGCCAGACGATGCCATTGCTCGCGCACCGCGTACGAAAGCGTGTTATAGATCGATGACCGGCAACTCGCGTCCGCATAGGAGAGAAGACGCTCACCGGCGCCGTCGGACTGCTCGACAATCCCCTGCGCCAGCAGTGTGCTCAATCCGCCGGCAAAGGCCGGGGCCTCCAGATGGGATTCGCAGATCGACTGCAGCGCGGCCTGTGGCGCACCATCGCCCATCACGGCCAGCGCCCGCGCCACCAATCGGGAATTGTACGGCAACGCATCGATGCGCCCGAGATGATGCGAGCGCAATACATCGGGCAACTGCGATGATTCCGCCGCCCGCAAATGCCACAGTGTTCGCTTGCCGGTCCGGCGCGTAATCAGGCCATGGCACTGAAGATGTTCCAAATACAATCGCGCCACACGGGCGACTGCGCCCGAACGTTCGTGCAGCCATTCCAGAAGCTGTACCGACGGCGTCCCCTGAGGCAACAGTTGCTCGACATACCGCTGCATCTCGCCTTTGGTGATTGGACCCAGTGTAACAACGCTGCCGTCCTTTGCATCCGCCGAAGACGCGGAAATCTGCCGTACGGCAATGAACCTCGGCCGCAGCCCCGAAGACGAAATCAATTTGCTGAACAACCGCGCATCGATGTCCGACAGATGATGAACCTGCTCCAGTACGACAATCGGATGCCTATTCCGCAAAGCCGCCAAAACGCCCAGACCCGCAACGAAACGCGCAGTACTCTCGACCCAGGCATCAACACCATCCTGCGCCAGCACACGCGCCAGGCGATACTCCGGACCATACAGCAACGAAACCCTTGACCGGACTTCCTCCCTGTTGTCATTGAGAGTATTCAGAAGCTCATCGACAGTCTGTGCCCCCGCGCACCACAGCAGAAACCGCCGCAATCCACCGTGAGGGTGGCTGCCGTCATCGGGAAGGAATCGAAACCGCGGCACGTCCTCATCCTTGAGTTCGAGCCGGCGCAGATATTGGCTGATGAATGGCCGGGCATCCGCGGGCGGACGAAACTCCACGGTGACCGCGCCGTCCGCAGATCCCTCCCAACGGCGGAGTGCCGCATCCATCGCCGCAGGGTGCTGCACGAACTCATCTTGTTTATCGCCGCGTGGGAGATCGGCTTTGGCAACCAAACGGAATGCAGTCACCGGTCCGCGCACACCCTTCAGTTGCAGCTGCGGTCCTTGAACAAATCGCCACCCTTGCGACGCTTCCGCGGAAGTGCGATCGGCCAGAACGCCGTCCTTCGGCGCTCGCGCCGCCAGTCTCGCCGCCAGGTTGACGCCTTCTCCCATCACCGTGAACTCATGCCGGTCCGGCCCACCGACCCAGCCGGCATAGACAGTGGCCGTTGTCAGCCCGATTCCAAATCGCAGGACATTTCCCGTCGAAGCGATCTGATTGAAACGCTCGCGGAGCAGATGCGCGCACTCGAGCGCCCGGTTGACATCGTCCTCGGCCGATGTGATCGCCCCAAAGAGGATGAGGGCTTTCTGATACTCTCCCCCCGGATCAGAACGCGCCCACAGGCCGTCGCAACGGTCGGCGGCCTCGTTAACGGCAGAATGCACTTCCCGCCAAAGGGCCTCATTAGCGGCAGCACGCGGCGATGGACGCCAAAAGGTGAACAACGTGCTCACGCGCCGATGTTCGCCGAACTCCAACGGATCGAAAGTCTCTTGCGCCAACTGCGAACGCAGTT
>JACRMA010000020.1:46554-61402 GCA_016235085.1 Candidatus Zixiibacteriota bacterium | reverse complement strand
CGAGGGCGCCCGCGCCACATAACTGGGTCAGTCGCGCCAGTTCGTGGCAAAGAAGATGGGTGGTCTCAATCGATCGGAGGACGACTTGAGCCGTTCAAGCGGGCTTCGAGTTCGGCGATGCGCTTTTCGAGGCTGCGGATGGTTTTCACGTGCTCTGGGAGCGAGTGCATGGCGGCGATGATGCGTTTCTGGCGGGAGAAGTCGACGGATGGCGAACCGAAGTGTTGCCCGCCTGCCGGGATGGATTTGCCTACGCCGGATTGGGCGGCGACAACGGCGCCGTTGCCGATTTCGATGTGGCCGATCACGCCGACCTGCCCGGCGAGCGTGACGCGATCACCGAGCTTGGTCGAGCCGGAGATGCCCACCTGCGAGACGATGATGCAGTCTTCGCCGATTTGCACATTGTGTGCGATTTGCACGAGGTTGTCGATTTTCGTGCCGCGTCCGATCGTGGTCTGTCCCATGGTGGCGCGGTCGATTGCACAGCAGGCACCGATCTCGACGTCATCGCCAACCGTGACACCGCCGACTTGGGGAATCTTGTGATGCCGGCCCTGGTAAGGAGCGTAACCGAAGCCATCGGAGCCGATGACCGTTCCGGGGTGAATGCGCACGCGATTGCCGAGAGTGCATCCGGGCAGGATGCTCGTGGTCGGACCGATGCAGCAGTCCTCCCCGATCACCGAACGCGTGCCGACGAAGGAGCCGGCGAGTATCACGCTCCCCGTTCCCAGCGACACATTGTCCTCGATGACGCAGTTCGGGCCAACATGCACGCCATCGGCAAGGTGAACCCGCTTGCCGATCCGCGCGGAGCAGTCGACACCAGGTTCGGGTGCGGGCGGTCCGGGATGAAAAACACGCAGCGCCTGCAGAAAAGCGTAATAAGGATTCGGATGAAAAAGCAAGGCGAGTCCCGGCGGGACATCCTGGCTATTGACGCGAAAGGTGGCGGATTCCGGCGGAAGCAGGATGGCGGAAGCGCGTGTCAATTTCAGGTGCTGGGCGTACTTGGGATTGGCCAGAAACGTCAGGTGGCCCGATCCGGCGTCTTCGATTCCCGCGACGCCGGTCAGAACCGTATCGCCATCGCCGACCAGCCGGGCTTGAAGTTGCCCGGCCAACTCCCGCAGAGTGACGGTCATTTGAGTTTGGCGAGTTCTTCGAACACCCGGTCCGTCAAATCGAGTTTGTCTTTGGCGTACATGATCGGGCTGAACTGGATTCCCGCCGATGTCAGGTAATTCTGTGAACCGTTCAAGACGTAGTCAAAATCCTCGCCGACAGCAATGCGCTGGACCACATCCTGAATCTTCTTCAGGATCGGCGCGGTCAGTTCGGCGCGGCGTTTCTCGGCCTCGCCTTCGAACTTGGCCTTGGTTTGCATGAGATTCTGCTCCATCTGGGCCAGTTCGGTCTCGCGCGTCTTGCGTGTGTCGTCGGTGAGGATCAGACGCTGTTTGCGATAGTCATCAAGTTTGTTCAGATACTCCGTCTGCAGGCTGTCGAAGTTGGCTTCCCAAACCTGCGCGTCCTTTTGGAACAGGTTCTCGGCTTCCTTGAATTCCTTGTATTCGCTGAGAATCTTGTCCAGATCCACCCAGCCAATCTTGCCGGACTGGGCCTTCGCACCGGGGACGGCGGCAAATGCCATCAGCATCAGAACCCCCAACAGGCAAATGAAGAATCGTGTACACATCGAATTTGTGGTCATGGTCTCTCCATCGTACGAGTTCAATTCCCCCGAAATTAGAAATTTCCTCCGAACTGAAAATGCGGCTTGAGCCTTCCCTTTCCAGAACCGCGCAGCGGGATGCCAAAGTCGAAGCCCAGCGTCCCCATACCCGGCACTGTCAATCTAAAGCCAAATCCGTACGAAGTGTAGAGATTCGAAAAGGGCTTGATCAGGGAAAGGTCGGTCCAGACATTTCCGGCATCGAAGAACAAGAGGCCGTGAATCTGCTCTTTGACCACGGGGAAGGTCAATTCGGCGTTCATGATAGCAAGGGCGCGGCCGGGATACGAGATATAACGGCTGTAACTTCCGACATATCCGCCGGGGACCTGCCCGCCGATGAAACCGCCGCGGATGAGTCCGGGAATCCGTGTCTTTCCGGTCGTGTCGCTGAGCAACTGGGCCTGGATGACTCCGTCGTCGTAGCCACGGATCGTGCCATCGGAACGGATTCCGCCGGCGCTGAGCAATTCGAGATATGGCACGGCATTGACCCCGGCATCGCCCTGAATCGCTGTGAGTTTCCACGACGGGGCAAACGTCAGACCCTTGAAGATCGGAGAGTAATGGGCATAGCTCACCGTGTGTTTGACATACGACCACAGGCCGCCGAGTGCGCCGCCGGCGAATTCGATCTGGTATGAAGACCGCGAGCCATGCTCGGCGAATTCCGGCAGATCGCGGGAGTCCCGCTGGACCGTGAACGACGTCGCCGAAGTTGTCTGCGGCCACGGCTGCTTGTCAAGCGACGACACCTGGCCGCTGAAGTAGTCTTTGAAACCGGTCGAGAAATCCTTGGCAATCGTGCTTTCCAGCCGGTAGTCGGCGTAGACGCGGAAGTAATCGTCAGGCCAGCGCAGCCTCCGTCCAAAGCGGAGGTCGAATCCCTTGCGCTTTTCGGTGTAATCGGTGCTTCCCGCGATGTAGGTGAGATCGACGTCACGCGTCGTGTTGTACAGATCAAAACCAACGGTGGTGGGGGTATCGAGGAACCAGGGTTCGGTCAGCCCAATCGAATACGACTGGCGGCGCGCGCCGAAGTCGACCGAAAGACTGGCGTCCTGGCCGTTACCCCCGAGATTGGGAATGCCGAGCGAGATGGTTCCAACCAGCTTGTCGGTACCGGAATAACCGGCGCCGACCTGGATCTGGCCGGTGGGTTTCTCCTCCACTTTCACCATCAGATCGACCTGGCCGTCGGGCAGCACTTTGTAATCGGGAGTGACATTCGCGAAGTAATTCAGGGCCATTACATTTCGCAGAGAACGCATGAGGCTCGAGCGGTGGAACACCTCGCCGGGGTAAATTGCCAATTCACGCCGAATCACCTTGTCCTTGGTTTTGACGTTGCCTTCGATGTTGATCCGGTGCACGTGAGCCGGAACACCCTCGGAGACCTCACAACTGACATTGACGACGGAATCAATGGTCTTGGTGTCCTCGATGACCCGCGCGTAAAGATAGCCGTCCTCCTGATAGGCCTGGTAGATGTTGCCGATGGATTTCTCAAAGCTTTCCTGATCGAAGACATCCCCCTGCTTGTATTCGAGGGTACGGCGCAGTTTCTCTTCCGTGAAGACTTGTTGCCCGGAGAAGGTCGTCGAGCCGAAGTAGTACTTCGGTCCCTCGTTAACTTCGAACTTCAGCGTCACTTTGGTCCTGGACTCGTTGAGGATGATCGTGTCGGAGACCAGGATCGCGTCGAGGAATCCGTTCTTCTTGTAGGTATCGATAATCGCCGTCTTGTCTTCGGTGTACTTCTCGCGATTGAATTTGCCGCCGCCGAAGATCGATTTTAGAAAGCTGCGGGGCTTGTTCTGCATCTTCTTTTGCAGCGTCGAGTGGGAAAGCTGCCTCGCGCTGTCAAAGATGATCGCTTCGACCGTGACCGGTTTGTTTTCCTCGATTTCGAAGACAGCGTCTGCCTCGCCGACGACAGTCGTCGGCTGCATCTGAGGTTTGACGTTGACCAGGAAGAAGCCCTTCTCCCTGTAGGCTTTGCGGATGGCAGACTCGGCATCCTTGAGCCGGTCCGGCGTGATGGTTTGGCCGCGTTTCAAGTCGAGCTTGAAGTCCTCTTCCTTGATGTCCTCGTTGCCTTTGAAGACCAGTTTGTCCAGTCGGGGCGCCTCGACCACCTTGATGATGAGGTGAATACCGCCCGGCTGTTGCTCGCCCAAAACTTTGACGTCATCGAAGAGCTTGAGGCCATAAACCTGGTGGATCGCCTGCTGGATGTTCTCGCTGTTGACCTTCTGGCCGGGGACGAAGCCGCTATTGCCGATGATCAACTGGGCGTCGGTCACCCGGTTACCGTCGACGGTGACCTCGGAGATGCAGAGGGCGCCTCGCGGGTTTGCGGAGATGCGGATGGTTCATCTTCACGACGGAAATTGATCCCCGCCAACGGCTGGAGGCCGGTTCAGGAGACGACGTCGGTAATGCGAACGAGCGTATGCATCTGCCGGTGGCCGTTTTTGCGCCGGTAGACCGCACGCTTCTTATGTTTGAAGACGATCAGTCTACTGTCACGTCCCTGTTCGACGATTTCCCCAACGATCCGGGCGCCATTGACATACGGCCGGCCGGTAGCGGTTTCGTCGCCCTTACGAACCAGGAGCACCTTTTCGAATTCGATGCGGTCGCCGGCGGCGCCCCCGAGGCGCTCCACCCGGACGACATCACCCACGCCGACGGCGTACTGTCTTGCTCCGGATTCAAAGATTGCAGCCAAACTCATCATACTCTCCATTCTGCGACAGCCGGCTTCCATTGGCCGACGAATCTTTCATTTTTGCCAATTTCCGCCCAATTGTCAACAGAATTCGCCTCCTTGGCGCATTCAATCGCGCATCGTATCTTCCCCGCCAAACAGTATACACCGGGGCAACGGGTTGTTTCCCAGATGGTTCCGGGATTGTGACGGGGGCGGGAAGGTCGACGGCATGGACGAAATGGACGTAGTGGACGAAGTGGACCGATTCGACCAAGATGATTGGCAACGCCAAGGCTTTGCGAGTATCATCAGAGGTTGACGGAATTGGGACCAAATTAAGGCGGGTGGCGATTCATATGAGTGTTTTCAGTTTGAAAAGTCCTTACACGCCGACCGGAGATCAGCCGGAGGCGATTGCGGCGCTGGTGAATGGGCTGAACCGTGGGTTGCAGTATCAAACGTTGCTGGGGGTCACGGGATCGGGCAAGACGTTTACGATGGCGAATGTGATCGCCCAGTGGGAGCGGCCGACATTGGTCATCTCGCACAACAAGACGCTGGCTGCCCAATTGTATGGCGAGTTGAAATCGTTCTTCCCGGATAACGCCGTCGAGTTCTTCATCAGCTACTACGATTACTACCAGCCGGAAGCGTACGTCCCGCAGACAGACACGTATATCGAGAAAGACACGTCGATCAATGACGATATCGACCGGATGCGATTGCGGGCGACCGCGTCGCTTTTGGAGCGGCGCGATGTCATCATCGTGGCATCGGTGTCGTGCATTTACGGATTGGGATCGCCGGAAGATTACAAGAACATGATGATCTTTCTGGAAGTCGGTCAGACGATTCCGCGCGATGATCTGCTGCGGAAGCTGATCGACATTCACTACAACCGTAACGACTTCGAATTGGCGCGGGGAACGTTTCGGGTGCGCGGGGACACGATTGAAATCATGCCGGCGTACGAGCAGACCGCGGTGCGCGTCGAGCTGTTTGGTGATGAGATCGACAAGATCACCCTGGTCGATTCGCTGACGGGGGAAGTCAAACGGCAGCAGAATCGGAAGGCCATCTATCCGGCGAAACATTTCGTCACCACCGTGCCGAGTCTGCAACGGGCAATCAAGGGAATTGAAGTCGAACTGGCCGAACGGCTCGAGCAGTTCCGCGCGCAAGATAAGCTTCTTGAAGCGCAGAGGCTGGAATCGCGGACGAAGTTTGATCTGGAGATGCTCAAAGAAGTCGGGTACTGCACCGGGGTCGAGAATTATTCGCGCCATCTGTCGGGGCGCAAGCCGGGCGAACGGCCGTTTACGCTTCTGGATTTCTTTCCCCAGGGGGATTTCCTCACGATCCTTGATGAATCGCATCAATCGCTGCCGCAGATTCGCGGCATGTACGCCGGCGACCGGTCACGCAAGGAAGTGCTGGTCGAATACGGCTTCCGGCTGCCATCGGCGCTGGACAACCGTCCGATGTTCTTCGACGAATTCTGGGCGTCGCTCGACCGTGTGATGTTCGCTTCGGCCACGCCTGCCGACCTGGAGTTGGAGCGGCGGCCAACCGGGCTGATCGATCCGGAGATTATAGTTCGGCCACTGGCGAAACAGGTGGACGATCTGCTGGAGGAAATCCGCAAGCGCGTGGAACTCCGTCAGCGGGTGCTGGTCACGACGCTCACCAAGCGGATGGCCGAGGACCTGGCCGACTATCTGGCGCAGATGAAGATCCGGGTGCGGTATCTCCACTCGGAGATCGATGCGATTGAGCGAACCGAGATTCTGCGCGATCTGCGATTGGCGGAATTCGATGTGTTGGTGGGGATCAATCTGCTACGTGAGGGGCTTGATCTACCAGAAGTATCCTTGGTCGCGATTCTCGATGCTGACAAAGAGGGGTTCTTGCGGTCGGAACGATCGCTGATCCAGGTCTCAGGTCGCGCCGCACGGCATGTGAACGGCACGGTGGTCATGTATGCCGACAAGATTACGGATTCGATGCGCAAAGCGATCGACGAGACCGCACGGCGCCGCACGATACAACTGCGCTACAACGAGGAGCATGGCATCACGCCGCAGACAATCGTCAAGAGCGAAGAGGAAATCCGCCGCGCCACGGTGTTCGCCGATTCCAAGACCGACTTGCCGCCATCGGAGAAGCCGGACCGACCCACCGGATTTGAGCAGATGGAACTTGAGGATCAAATCCTATTCCTCACCAAGGCAATGAAGGAAGCATCAAAGAAGCTCGACTACGAACGGGCGGCGCATCTGCGGGATGAAATCGCGGAGGTGCGGAAGAGACGGCATGGGGGGCGGTGATGAACCAGGTGCGGACACGTGCGCATTGTTCCCACGGGTACGCCAGCCACAGATGACCGTGTCTTCAAACTGAAGATCTCGGGTTGATGGAGGAGCGACAATTTGGCAACGTCCACCAGAATCAAAGCGCTGGGTGAACGAATCCAAGCATGCCGGGAATGCGAGCGCGCCAGAGTTACTTACTTGAAGTTCCCGTTCTCCGCGTGCGGGAACCCCAATTCCCCCATCTGGATCGTCGGGGCCGACCCTCCGCACCTGAAGGATCATGGGTGCCCCCGGTTCTGGTCAGGTAACGCAGGGCGGAATCTTCGGGAGCCTATTCAATCGGCGTTTGGCAATGGGTCGCTCGAAAGACTGTTCTATCTGACTGATATCGTGAAGTGCCACCGTCAGACACGTAGGTTGAGTCTCACCGTGATTAGTAACTGCACTAAATGGATCGTACAAGAGGCCAGATTACTCAAGCCGCAGGCGGCAATTGTGCTCGGCAACGATGCCGCCAACATCTTCAAGAGTCCCGCATTTCATGGGTCTCTGGATGTGGTCTTCCTGCCGCACCCATCTCCCGCAAACTCCGCGACTGTCAATAGGGAGGTGGGTGGGTGGCATGAATATCACCTAAGACTGGTCAAAGAATGCAAGCGTCTTCGGCGTGAGTACGGAGCATGAGATTCGGCCGGGTGCCACGGACAAACTTGTTTGTCCGTGTCTTTTTTGGACAATACTGAGTGCAAGAAGCACAAGGGCAAGCAGAGAGGGCCTCCACCGCCCAATTCCATTGTCCATGAACTACAACCATCTTTTCATGACGTCGATGGAGCTACCCCGAAAGCACTTTATTCGATTTAGCGATCCGGGACATGCACACGCGCTGACGTTCTCATGTAACCAGCGTCTCCCGCTTTTGTCCCGCGATCGAACGCGGATGTGGCTAGTCGATGCCCTCGAAGCAGCCCGCCTGAAATACAGGTTCGCCATCCTGGCCTATGTTATCATGCCGGAACACGTCCACCTGCTTGTGTATCCTCGGGAAGAAGGATATGATGTCTCGGCATTCTTAAAGGCGGTGAAGCAAGCTGTCTCACGCAAGGCGAAGCACTTTCTCGCACGTGAAGATCCGGAATGGCTCCAAAGACTCAGCGTGAGGACACCAGAGGGAAAGGTCTTCCGATTTTGGCAGCAGGGTCCGGGATTCGATTCGAACATCACATCGATGGAAGCGCTCCGCAGGGAGATTGAATACATCCACTACAATCCTGTGCGTCGAGGACTTGTTGATGTGCCAAGGGCTTGGCCGTGGTCGAGCGCTGGTAGCCCGGAAGCTGGAAGTGGCAGGAAACTGATTGTCGATCCGATTGATGGGATCTTTCCACGAGGGAGTGACAGTGCGGAAACTGAGAGAGGCGGGCCCTCCGACGGGCAAAAAGACACGGACAAAGAATGACGGCACTAACGTGCCGTCATTCTTTGTCCGTGGCACCCTCTTTTCGTCGCACTCTTTGTTCGTGCCACCGCACTCACGGCATCAGGCAGATTCTGGGATTACACGTCCCTTCCTCTCATTCCTGAGTTTGACAACCGCGGCGATAGCCAGGTACAGTGCCAGTAGAATTAATGCGATCGCGGAGATGCTGTTAATCAGCGCGATGTCGAGGCCGTGGGCTACGGCGATGTTGGAGACTGCGAGTCTGCCCAGTGACCAGAGCGTGATGGTCAGAACGAAGATCATGGGCAGAAGAGTAAAGGCGATTCGCTTGCGTGCCTGATAGAGCCAGACCGTGATCGACAAAAGCGAGAGCGCCGCGAGCAACTGATTCGAGGAACCAAAGAGCGTCCAGAATTTGACCCATGAACCCTCAGGTGCGCCCGCGAGGAAGTAGACGGGCAGGGCGACCGTAATCAGCGTGCCCCACACTGCGCCCATTCTCCCCTTCCAACCAAACAACTCCTGCACGATCATGCGCCCCAGGCGGGTGCAGACGTCGAGTGTGTCAAAGACAAATGTCGAGAACGCCATCGCGCCGAAGGTGACGGCGAATTTGAGATTGGCCTTGCCGATCAACAGGCAGAGGAAATTGCCGATGCCGTTGCCGTAGATGGTTCCCGGCTTGAGACCCTTGATGTCGTCCTGCGTGACGATCATGATCGTCACCAGCGCGATCAGCGCGACGAAACCCTCGGCGAGCATGGCGCCGTAGCCGACCGGCTTCATGTGCGATTCACGGTCGACTTGCTTGGACGTAGTTCCAGAGCAAACCAGGCCGTGGAAGCCGGAACAGGCCCCGCAGGCGATGGTCACAAAGAGGAAGGGAAACATCGCACCGGTCATGCCGCCAACGTCCCACGAATGAAACGCCTCCTGTTTGATCTCGTAGCCGCCAAAGAAGACACCCACGATTCCGAGCGCCAACGCGAGATACAGCACAAAACCGCCGAGGTAGCCGCGTGGCTGCAAAAGCGCCCACACGGGAACAACTGATGCGACACAACAGTAGGCAAGAATCAGAATTCCCCAGGTGCGCGCATCCAACAGCAGCAGGGTCGAAATCTTGGTCCCGAAGTATGCCGACACCGACAAAGCTGGCGGCGGTGATATCGGCGAAAGCAACGATCACATAGATGAGTGCGATCCAGATGAAGGCCATCATCGCCATGCCGGCGCGGGGTCCGAGATGATCGCGTGTGATTTCGGCGATCGAGCGGGCGCCGTGGCGCACCGATGCGGTCAGCGTGGAAAAGTCGTGAACCGCACCGATCAGGACGACACCCAACCCGATCCACAACAAGCACGGTAGCCAGCCGAATGTCTGGCAGGCCAGAATCGGACCGGCAATCGGTCCGGCGGCGGCGATGGCCGAGAAATGCTGGGCGAATAAATAGAACGGGCGTGTCGGAACGTAGTCGATGCCGTCGTTGACGGTGTGCGCGGGCGTCACGCGCTTGTCATCGATGGCAAACTGCCGGGCTACCCAACTGCCGTAGAGGCGATAGGCCAGGACCATCAAGACCAGAAAAGAGATTGTAATCAGCAGGACACTCACGGCCGGGTTTCCTCCCTCCGGGACGAAGTGTCTAAGAAAGAGGATTGCGGCCGTGGAGCAAGCGCAATGTCGCCAAAACTTCTCCTAATGGACGAGCGCACCCTCCGCTGATTGAACGACTTTCCCATCCAGGAGCGCCAAACACCGATCGCCGGTGGCGGCAAGCTCCCGTGAGTGCGTCACGAGCACGATGGTTTTTCCCTCGGAATTCAGATCCTTCAGAAGGCCAACCAGGTCATTGGCCAAACCGGGATCCAGGCTGCCCGTCGGCTCATCGGCGAGAATGACCGATGGATTATTCGCGAGCGTGCGCGCCATCGCGACCCGTTGCTGCTGGCCGACCGACAACTCGGATGGCTTATGATCCAAACGAGAGCCCAGGCCGAGCCGTTCCAGAAGCCCAACAGCAATCGGCTTATGTTTCCCCCGATTGTTCCCGTTGAGCATCAGTGGCAATGCGACATTCTCCCACGCCGTCAGGTACGGTACCAAGTGGAATTGCTGGAAGACGAATCCGATGGTCTTCGTGCGAAATAGCGCCAGCGCCTTGGGTGATTGGCGGTAGATGTCCACGCCATCGAATACGACACGCCCGGAGGTTGGGTGAAGCAGTCCCCCCATTGACATCAGAAGTGTGGATTTCCCACTGCCTGAGGGTCCGGTGACCGTGACGTACTCTCCTTTCTCGACCACAAACGTAACGCCATCCAGAGCCCGAATCATCTCTCGTCCGTGCGCAAAGCCCCGCGTCAGGTTTTCGACTTGTATCATCGGCTCAGACCTCCTGGAGTGTGACGAAGGGATCGAGTTTCGTCGCCCGATAGACAGGGACGGCGGCGGCGGCCAATGACAATCCAACGGAGATGAGGACGCTATAGATAAACCAGTCGGCGCGCGGGCTGACTGAAATCCCTGCCAGTCGCGGACCGAGAATCACGGCCAGGGCACCTCCCCCAAGGTAGCCGAAGACGCCGCCGACCAATCCCAGGATGAGCGCTTTCAAGAGGAAGATCTTCTGGATCAGTCCACGGCCGGCGCCGAGCGCGACCAGGATACCAACCTCGCGGCGTCGCTCATACACATTGGCGAACATGTAATTCGCAATGGACGCACCGCCAACCATGAGAATGATCACCAGGAAGACCAGACTGAAGTTGCGCATCATCTTGTTGGTTCTCTGCTGCGCCGACACGACTTGATTGATTGTGACGACCTTGGCATCGGGCAGCCGGCGATTGAGACCGGCGATTAAGCCTTCTGAGATTGACTGGCAACAACCCATCACTTCGATGGCATTGATCCGCCCGGGACGGCCACTCATCCGTTGCACCGCACCGAGGTGGGCAAAGACACGGCCATCATCGACGGTGCCACTCGGGGGCAGAACCCCAGCAACCTGAAACAGCTCGCTGTTGACCGCCAGAGTGGTACCCTCCGCCAGTCCAAGCCGCGCGGCCAGGTCGTTCCCGAGGAGGACCCCGTTTTCCGGCAGGACATCAATGGGCGTGCGCTTGTCGACCGCGTCGGGTGCCTTTGGAGTGGTCCCCGCAGCCGGTGCCGCACATCCGACCGGTCTCTCGAAGATATTGCCGGCCATCTCCCAAACCGGCTTGGCAAGAAATTCCTGCTTGGGTCTGATTCCGGTTACAATTGTCTCTTTGCCACTCACCTGCGCGGTCATGGACAGCTTGGGCGACATGTTGTCGACGCCCTTGAGTCCGGAGGTGAGGATGTCATCGACGTAGCTTTCCGGCATGGTCTCATCGGTGAGATCGGCACGGTAGTAATCGTCGACGGTCACGCCCTTGGGGAGGATCAGGACATTGGCGCCGAGGGCGTCCATTTCCAGCGCGATCGCTTTCTCACTGTAGTAGGTGATCGAGCGAATCGCGACGATAACGGCGATCCCCATGACGATTGCCAGCAGGCTGGTCAGGAGTTGATTCTTCCGTTCCGTCAGTTCTTTGAGTACGACCTTTATCACATTCATGGAATGGTCTCCAGAGTCATTCGAAGCCCAGTGCGCGTGAGACCGCATTGACGATGGCCTCCGCCGGAGCCATGGCCCCGACGCCGGAATCTCCGGTGGCGCACTGGCCAAAGACGGGGTCGATGATCACGACGCCGTTTTGGCGAAGGCGCTCGACGTTGGCTTGCAGGATGGGATCGCGCCACATGTCGGGGTGCATGGCCGGGCAGACGATCCGCGGGGCGCGGCAGGCCAGAAATGTGGTCGTGACCAGATCATCGGCGATGCCATTGGCGAATTTGCCTATGAGATTCGCCGTGGCGGGCGCGGCCAGGAAAAGCGATGCGTCCCGCACCAGATTGATGTGCGGTATTTCCCAGCCGGCATCGGCGGTCATTTCGTCCCAATACGTACGCCGGCCGGTGAGGCCCGACACGTACATCGGTGAGACCATCTTGCAGGCGTGCGGGGTCATGACCGCATCGACGAGGGCGGATTGTGCCCGCAATGCCGCAATGAGATCGGGCAGGAAATTGATCGCCATACCGGCCGACACGCCGAGCACGATGCGAACATTGATCCACATTTTAGCAGCAGCCCGCTTTCCCGCTGCACGTCTTCTTGAGCGCCTGAATATCGGTGGCCTTGATGGCACCGCTGAGTTGGCCGCGGACCTGGCCGGCGACCATGAAGAGCATCCGCGCGTCCTTCAGTGAATCGGGAGGCAGTTGTGTGCGCGCCACGACCTGTTCATTGGCGGGATCGCTCGGGTCGATGACAAACATCTCCGCGGCGTTCGCGGGATTCTGCACGTACTCGGTGGCGGTGGAAACAAGCTGGGCACCGCTCGGTGCCCCTGCGCCGCTGAAGACCAATAGGACATCCCGGCCCTGTTGCGCGGATTTGATGATCTCGCACATCTGGGGTGAGGGGAACGCGATGTTAGGATCGGCTGTGACAATAATCTCTTCGGGGCCTCCCCAGGTGAATGCCTGGCTGGGCGAAACAACGACAACGATTGTTTGCTGCGGGGAAATCTGAAGCCTCAGGCTTCTTGCCAGCACGGTGGTGGCGGGTTCTCCCCACACGTGCCGCTCGAATTCGGTTTTGGCCTCGGCGGTGCGCGCCAGCGACTTCATCTGCTTTTCGATTTCTTTGAAGTCACTGCGCTCGGCGGGATGGAACACGAGGACTTTGAACGCCTCCTGCTCGACGGCGGCGGCTTGCGATGAATCCACTTGCGCGGCCACATGCCGGAAGGCCGCTGAGTAGGCGGACTTTTGTTTGCTTTTCCCGAAGGATGACGTGTTTAACGCCAGGACCAGGGCAATGACGACAACGACACCTGCGATTCCGAAGTACATTTTGCCATCTCCGCGTTGAACGTTTCACAACATGCGCCGGGCAGACACCAGCACCCGGCCGTTACGATCCACGGCACCAAGCGGGACGGATCAGATCAGAAGTGCGCCGGTCAGACGGTAGATCGTGTCCGGTGGTGCGTGGGTACGCTGGTCCAAGAGAGCAGCATTCAGGTGATGGGCGAATTGGCCACCATCAGCCGATTGAAAACCCGAACGTGACGGCGTGGCCAATGGAGCATCAATCGCGATTTCATTCCTAGAGATAGAAAAGAGCCCGATCTGTTCCTGATCAAAACAGGCGCAGGGCAGGCAATCGCCTGAGAAATGAGCAACGGCCGGATTCACCGCCGGGATTTCGGCACAGCCAGATGATTGACCGCAGCAGGTGGAACCGGCATTCAAGTCGCATTGAACATCAACAGGCGGGGGTGCACACTCTCCGCCAGTGCATACTTGCGAGCAGAGGATCTGACTGACGGCGGGCAGGAGCAGAGCGATCGCCAGGCCTGTTGCGAGGCCGCGACTGAGGAATCTGATCGAGAGGCTAATCATCAGTGTCGTTTCAATATATCATCATCCGGCGATCTGTCAACCAAAGGCGCAGCTTGAGCCGGTGGGCTGCCGGAGACTTCCGCACTGGCGAGAAACACCCCGATGCGCCGGTGCAATTCGTCCCGTGTTGTCCGGAACGCCACCAGCCGGTCCGTCAGTGAACCGTCGGTCGCCGCCGGATCGGGAAGGCCCCAATGGAAACGGCGGACGTCGCCCGCAACGACTGGGCAGACTTCTTCGGCACACAGAGTGACAACGGTGTCGACGGTCTGAAGCGGAATTTCGGCCACCGATTTGGATCGCTGTGCCGAGATGTCGATGCCGATTTCACGCATGACGGCGATGGCCTCGGGGCGAATCTGGGTGGGATGGGAGCCGGCGGAGAAGATGGGGGCCCCATCCGGCAGGAGCGATCGCGCGATGCCCTCGGCCATCTGGCTGCGCGCGGAATTCGCGACACAAAGGAACAAAAGCCCCTTCATGCCATCACCTTTTGCAGCCGGAAGTACTTGCGTCCCAGCCACAAGGAGACGTTGACCAACCCGATCAGAGCCGGCACTTCAACAAGTGGTCCGATTACCGCAGCGAATGCGGCACCGTGATTGATGCCAAACGTCGCAATGGCAACAGCGATTGCCAGCTCAAAGTTGTTCGACGCCGCCGTGAAGCTGAGTGTTGCTGTCTGCGCGTAATTCGCCCCCGCTTTCCGGCTCATGAGAAACGAGAGGAAGAACATGACCACGAAATAGACCAAAAGCGGAATTGCGATCCTCACGACGTCGAGCGGGAGCTGGACAATGTATTCGCCCTTCAGGGAAAACATCACGACAATGGTGAACAGCAGGGCGATCAGAGTGATCGGACTGATCTTTGGGATGAACTTCTCGTGGTACCAGCGCTTGTCCTTCAGCTTGATGAGCGTGAATCGCGTGATCACCCCGGCAATAAACGGAATGCCGAGGTAGATGAAGACGCTCCTGGCGATCTCGCCGATCGTGATGTCAACCGCGACTCCCTTGAGCCCGAACCAGGTTGGCAATACCGTGATGAAAACGTAGGCGTAGACCGAGTAGAAGAAGACCTGAAAGATCGAATTGAACGCGACCAGGCCGGCGCAGTACTCGGTGTCGCCCTTTGCCAG
>JACRMA010000020.1:42794-46513 GCA_016235085.1 Candidatus Zixiibacteriota bacterium | reverse complement strand
TGCCAGATCGTTCCAGACAATGACCATCGCGATGCACCGGGCGAGGCCGATCATGATCAGCCCCACCATGTACTCAGGCCGGTCGCGCAGGAACAGGACCGCCAGGCCGAACATCAGGACGGGTCCGACCACCCAATTCTGGACCAGTGATAGCCCGAGGACTTTGAAATTGCGGAAGACCGGGCCCATTTCCTCGTAGCGAACTTTCGCCAACGGCGGGTACATCATCAGGATGAGGCCGATCGCTATCGGAACGGAGGTCGTTCCGACATTGAATCGGTTGAGGGTCGGGACAATGCCGGGGAATAAGAATCCCAGCGCGACACCGGCGGCCATGGCGAGGAATATCCACAGGGTCAAAAAGCGGTCGAGAAAAGAGAGTCGCGATCTATTCACGTCTTCCCCCGCTGATTGGGCCCAGTGGCACCAGGTCAGAAACGGAACGGCAGGAGCCGGAACTGATGAGAGTATCAAGCCTCCTGCGGTCTGCCATCAGGACTTCGTCATGTTCGCCTTCATAAGTCACGGCATCAAGGATCATCCGGGCGGCCTCGGGCAGATTTGGGGTCAGTGAGTACAGCACCCATGTCCGCTCGCGCCGGGAGCGCACCCAACCGGCGTGCTTGAGATTGGCCAGATGGCGCGAAATTAAGGGTTGATCGGCGTCCAAGGCCCGTTCAAGGTCGCAAACGCAGAGTTCCCCCTTGTGTATCAACAGGTTAAGAAGCCTTACCCGAGTCGGGTCGCCGAGTCCGCGGAGGAATTCAATCGTTTCAGCGAGCATACATATGGACATACGCATAATCACATGAATTGTGAGTCCAGAACTCCGCGTTGTGCTGAATGAGACGCGGTCCCGTGGAAACAGGAGTGTGGCGGCGGCCGATATTGAAATTGTGGTTAAAAAGAGCAAATCAATATGGCATGAATCTGGAACAATGCTAAATTGATCGGGTTTT
This sequence comes from Candidatus Zixiibacteriota bacterium, assembly GCA_016235085.1. GTDB lineage: Bacteria > Zixibacteria > MSB-5A5 > WJJR01 > WJJR01 > JACRMA01. Next base: position 45,554 of record JACRMA010000020.1, on the reverse strand, counting down.
ACACGTCCGTGACACGGGCGCGGGGGTATCAAGGATAGAATGGGACGGGGCGATCTTGAATTTGGAAATAGTTGACAGGGCACCCGGAAATCACGTATGTACCAGTGGTTGAAGTTGATTATCAATTTCGAAATGGCACAGCCGGCATAAACGACAAGGAGAACACAATGGCATCCAAAGAGGCATCAGCGGACACGATCACCGAACAGCGGAAGATGTTCGAGCTGTTCGTGCGCCGTCGTGGTCTGAAGCGGTCGTCGCAGCGCGGCGCGGTCGTGGACCTGTTTTTGCATAACACCGATCACGTTTCGTGCGAAGACCTGTACAGCATCGTGCGCAAGCGCGGGCTGAAGATCGGGTACTCCACGGTGTATCGGACGCTGAAACTGCTGTCGGCGGCCAATCTGGCGCGCGAAGTCAACTTCGGCGACGGTGTGACGCGGTTTGATCACAACTACAATTTCAACTTTCAGAATCATTATCACCTTGTGTGCACCACGTGCGGCGACACGGTGGAATTCACCAGCAAGGCGATTGAAAAGAATCAGAAGGACGTTGCCAAGAAGTTCGGGTTCAGTCCCCAGCACCACAAGCTGGAGATCTACGGCATGTGCCGCGCGTGCCGCAACGCGTGAGCAACGCGCTTGCCGGCGACCGTCCTGTTTTTGACGGACGCCGCCATTTTCCCTTCAATGCGGACCTAAATTGTCCGTAAGGGCTTTGATGGCGACTGTCGCAAACAAGCCGGCCCGGCCGGGAGGGGTGGAGTCCCAGGAGGCGTCCATTGTCTTGGTGGGCAATCCCAACGTCGGCAAGAGCGTTATCTTCTCCTACCTGACGGGCAAGTACGTCACCGTCTCGAACTACCCCGGCACGACAGTCGAAATCACCCGCGGCAAGGCGCGCAGGCTGGGCGCAGGGATCGAGGTCATCGATACCCCCGGTGTCCAATCGCTGTCCCCCGAGTCGGACGATGAACGGGTCACGCGCGACGTCTTGTTGTCGAATCACAACACGACGGTGCTGCTGGTGGCCGACAGCAAGAACGCGCGGCGCACACTCACATTGCTGGTGCCTGTTCTCGAAATGGGCAATCCGGTTGTTATCGCACTCAATATGTCCGATGAGGCCAGGTTGCGGGGCGTAACAATCGATGCGGATGTTCTGTCAGCGGCGACAGGGATCGCGGCCATTCCAACCGTGGCGGTCGAGAACCGCGGATTGGATAAAATCGAGAAATCGCTTCTTCATGCCCGCCGGTGTGCCGAACCGGTGCAGTATCATCCCCGCGTCGAAGAGGCAATCGGTGCCTTGAGCCTGATGCTCCCGCAGACGGACGTAAAGCCGCGCGCGCTGGCGTTGGGCGTGCTGGCCGGCGACGCGGATATCGCCGCGTTTCTGCGCGAATCAGTTCCGGCGGAATTCTGGCCCGCCGTTGAGCATCACCAGCAGGAGATTCGCCGCGCGTGCGGACGGTCGGCGGCCGCGGTCATCGCCGGCGCCCGGCGTACGTGGGTTGAGCAGATGGCCGAGCGGGTTTCGCACACGGCCGAGAAGGGTGCGGATTCCTTCACCGATAAGCTGGGACGCTGGTCGATGCATCCGATTTGGGGACTCCCGATCCTGATTTTGGTTCTCCTGGGGGTGTTCTGGTTTGTCGGGATGTTTGGCGCCGGGACGGCGGTCGACTTTCTCGAAAACACGATCTTCGGCAAATTTCTGAATCCGTGGGCCACGACACTGGTTGGCTATGTGCCGTGGGCGTTCTTCCGCGATTTGATGGTGGGTGAGTACGGCGTCATCACGATGGCGATCACCTATGCGTTCGCCATTGTGCTGCCGGTGGTCGGCACGTTTTTCCTCGCGTTCGGCGCGCTGGAGGATTCGGGGTATCTCCCCCGCCTGGCGGTCATGGTCGACCGGTTGTTCCGCGCGATGGGGCTCAATGGGCGCGCGGTGCTGCCGATGGTGCTGGGGCTGGGCTGCGACACGATGGCCACGCTCACGACCCGTGTGCTGGACACCAAGAAGGAGCGCGTGATCGTCACGTTGCTTCTGGCGCTGGGTGTCCCCTGCTCGGCGCAGATGGGTGTAATTCTGGGCATGCTATCCGGACTGGCGTTCTCTGCCACGTTCATCTGGATCGGCATTGTGCTGGGCGTGATTTTCGGTGTGGGGTTATTGTCGTCGAAATTGCTGAAAGGTGAGCGCTCTGATTTCATTCTGGAGATTTCGCCCTTACGTTTGCCGAAAATCGGCAACATCATGTCGAAGACATTGGCGCGGATGGAATGGTATCTGAAGGAAGCGGCGCCGCTTTTTGTCTATGGCACGATTCTGCTGTTCCTGATGGACAAGCTTCATGTCCTGCCCTGGGTCGAGCGCGCCTCAGCGCCAGTGATCAAGGGGCTGCTGGGATTGCCGCGCGAGGCAACGCAGGCGTTCATCGTCGGCTTCCTCCGTCGCGACTACGGCGCAGCGGGGCTCTTCATGCTGGCACGCAACGGCTCACTGGACCCGATTCAGGTTGTGACATCCCTGATCACGATTACTCTGTTTATGCCCTGCATTGCGACCTTCTTTGTGGTGATCAAGGAGCATGGCATGAAGGCGGCGATACTCATGGGCTTGTTCATCATCCCCTTCGCACTACTGATGGGGGGCGCGGTCAACTTCGTTCTGCGGGGAGTCGGATGGACCGGATGACCTGTCCGCTTTGCGGACTCGATTTCGAAATCACCGCCAACACAAAGTGTTCAG
>JACRMA010000020.1:20856-42773 GCA_016235085.1 Candidatus Zixiibacteriota bacterium | reverse complement strand
GTGTTCAGGGTGTGTGCTGAACAAAAACTGCGAACGGATCTGCTGCCCGCGGTGTGGGTATGAGATGGTCGCAGAATCATCGCTGGTGAGTTTCGCCAAGAGGCTGTTTGGCAAACGGCCGGCGGCGTAACCCCGTCTGGGCATTCGACAATCTATCTTCCCTGATGCATCCCTATCACGGCCATAAGCGCGACGAGATTCTTGAGGCCCTTTGGACGATGGCCGAAGATCAGCTGCAGACGAACGCCGATCTGGCAGCACGTGTCGAGTCGACGCGGCTGGATACCATTGTCGAAGAAATGATCGCCGAGGGCGACGTTGTGCGCGAGGGCGACAAACTGGCGCTGACAGAAAAGAGCCGCCCGCGCGCCGCGCAGATCATCCGCCGGCACCGGCTGGCGGAGCGCATGTTTTGCGACTTGTTTGGCCTTGAAGAGCAGAGCTGGGAAGCTTCGGCGTGCACATTTGAGCACATCCTGGATGAGACGGTGACGCAATCGGTGTGCGCGTTTCTCGGGCATCCCACGGTGTGTCCGCACGGCAAGCCGATTCCTCCCGGGGCGTGCTGCAACGGCAATCATAAACCGATAGAGCCGATTGTTATTTCGCTGAAAGATCTGAAAGTCGGGCAAAGCGGACGGATCGCCTACATCACACCGCGCACGACGCGCCGGCTGAGCCGGCTGGTATCATATGGTGTCGTGCCCGGTTCCGACGTTAAGCTGAATCAGCGGTACCCATCGTATGTCATCCGCATCGATCAGACGGACGTGGCGCTGGAGACGGAGATTGCCAAAGAGATATTTGTGAGGGTGGAGCGGGAGTAGGGCATCATCCGAATCGTCACCCATCGTCGCCGGAGTGTTGAAAGTCCCGGCGGCGCTTGAAGGTGCCACGGACAAGCCTTCTCCGGCTCTTTGGAGAAGGCTTGTCCGTGTCTTTTCCTCCCCAACTGACAAAGACACGGACAAGAAAGCCCGAGCAAAGAGCCGCTCGGTCTTCCTTGTCCGTGGCACCAGTGTACCTCGCTGTTCGCCTACATCGAGTGTTAATTCAACTCACCCTGACGCCGTGGGCTATTTTCTTTTGCCCCTCCGGGGATTAGATTGGGTAGCGGGGGATAACGCATGCCCGAACTTCCCGATATCGTCGTCTACATCGAAGCGCTCAAGAGTCGGGTTCTCGATCAGCCGATTGAGAAGATCGACATTCGTAATCCGTTCGTTCTGCGAACGTTTAGTCCGCCGGTTGCGACGGTGCAGGGGCGGCGGGTAGTCGAGTTGCGTCGGCTCGGCAAGAGGATCATCCTCGGACTCGACGGCGACTTGTTCATTGTCATTCATCTGATGATTGCCGGGCGATTGCGCTGGCGTTCGCCGGGAACCAAGCCGGTTGGCGGCAAACTGACGCAGGCGGGGTTTCACTTCCCGATGGGTGTTCTCTTCCTCACTGAGGCGGGGTCCAAACATCGGGCGTCAATTCATCTGGTCGAGGGCGAAAGCAATCTGCAACAATTCGACCGTGGCGGGCTGGAGGTGTTGGAAGCAACGCTTGCAGAGTTCACAACACGGCTGCGCGCAGAGAACCACACGCTCAAAAGTGCCCTTACCGATCCGAGACTGTTCAGCGGAATCGGCAATTCGTATTCAGACGAGATTCTTCACCGCGCCCGCCTCTCCCCGCTCATGCTGACCAGCCGAATCGCGGATGACGAAATCGCGCGGTTGTTCGACGCCACGCGCGACACCTTCACCGATTGGACGGATCGTCTGCGCGCGATCTGCGGAAGTGAGTTTCCGGAGGAAGTCACCGCATTCCGCGAGGGGATGGCCGTGCACGGACGATTCGGTCTCCCCTGCCCAGTCTGCGGCACTGCCGTCCAGCGAATCCGTTACGCCGACAACGAAACGAACTACTGTGCGCGTTGCCAGACTGGCGGGAAGCTGCTGGCCGACCGGGCGCTGTCTCGCTTGCTAAAATCGGACTGGCCGAAGACGGTGGAGGAGTTGGAGGGGTGAGCAGGGCGACTGACTCGTGGCCCTGACCCCCGGTCAGGGCTTGCACTGAGCACGAGACGATCTTCCGGGTAGGCTGGCTGGCAGGAACGAGAGTGAGTTACGCGAGCCCTGACCGGGGGGGCGTGTTGAGAAACCCCAGCATCTGGTGACGAGAGCGCGGACAAGAGTGTCCGCGCCACTGAGAGACAAGAACTTCCATGACCAGGATTGGGGCAGACACTCTTGTCGGCCCGGTTTTTCAACACGCCCCGGGGGTCAGGGCCACCCGCCTCTCCCCTCTCACACTCACCAGTCGAATCTCCGACAGTGAAATTGCGCGGCTATTCGACGCCGTGCGCGATACGCTGACCGATTGGACCGCGCGGTTGCGTGCAGAATGTGGCGATGAATTCCCGGAGGAGGTAACGGCATTCCGCAAAGGCATGGCTGTGCACGGTCGTTTCGGTCTCCCCTGCCCGGTCTGCAACGCGCCGGTGCAGCGAATCCGTTACGCCGACAATGAGACCAACTACTGTGCGCGCTGCCAGACCGATGGACGGACATCGGCGGCAACGTTTCACATCTTGGAGAGTAGAAGGTACGGAGACTCGCAAATGAATGTTCCATCGATGAAGACCCCGAGCGCTTTTCTTCCACTGGCAATGTCCCTCACAGCCTTGGCCATGGTGCTTGGTCACGCCGCACTGTTCGGCGTTGTCCACGAGGCCGACGAGGGAACCACTGCCCATATCTTTCAGTTACTCATGGCAGCACAAGTACCGGTCGTGGCGTTCTTCGCGATCAAGTGGTTGCCTCGGAATCCAAGACAAACGCTGCAGGTGCTTGCGCTACAGGTCGCCGCCGCGCTCGCCTCAATTGTTGCCGTTGCTCTTCTCACATAGCGTCTAACTACGACACTCGACCGGATGAAGCGGGTCATATCTCCGCGTGGCCGCAATCTGTGTTGCAGGCGGCAGAAGGCCGATTGTGGCGCGTTGCACGTGCGGCAGAGACTTGATGCGCGTGGAAATTCCACGGATCAGGGGAACTCCCCCCGCGAGCGGCAACTCCTTTGTTCGGCCTTCGGCCGACAGCGATCGGAGATCGCTGCCACACTCGCCAACGCAAAAGCCCCTGCCAGAGACAGGGGCTTTCATAATCGCGTTACTCTCCCGCCGTTCGTGGCGGGTGCATAGAGCGCACCGGCCCTACTTGGGGCCGATCATCTTTTCGGGACGGACTTTTTGGTCGAAGTCTTCGCCGGTCATCAGGCCTAATGCTATGGCGGCTTCGCGTAGCGTGGTGTTTTCGGCGTGCGCTTTCTTCGCGATCTTGGCGGCGTTGTCGTAGCCGACGTGCGGGTTGAGGGCGGTCACCAGCATCAGCGAGTTTTTAAGGAAGAAGTCGATCTTCTCGCGGTTGGGCTCGATGCCGACGGCGCAGTGCTCGTCGAATGATTCGCAGGCATCGGCCAACAGACGGATCGAGTGCAGGAGATTGTAGATGATCACCGGCTTGAAGACGTTCAGCTCGAAGTTGCCCATCGCGCCGCCGCAATTGACGGCGACGTCATTGCCGAGCACCTGGCAGCAGACCATGGTCATGGCCTCGGGCTGGGTCGGGTTGACTTTGCCCGGCATGATCGAGCTGCCTGGTTCGTTTTCGGGAATCGTGAGTTCGCCGATGCCGCAACGCGGGCCGGAGGCAAGCCAGCGGATGTCGTTGGCGATCTTCATCAGCGAACAGGCCAGAGTCTTCATCACGCCGGAGGCTTCGACCATGGCATCGTGGGCAGCCAGCGATTCGTACTTGTTGGGTGCGGTGACAAATGGCAGATGGGTCATGTCCGCAATCTTGGCGGCGGACCGTACGGCAAACTCGGGATGTGTGTTCAAACCGGTGCCGACCGCAGTGCCGCCCAGCGCCAGTTCGTACAGATGCGGCAGGCAGTTCTCGATGCGTTTGAGCCCGTTGGTCAATTGCTGCGTGTAACCGGAGAACTCCTGACCCAGTGTCAGCGGCACGGCATCCATCAGGTGTGTGCGCCCGATCTTGATGATGTCTTTGAATGCATCCGATTTCTTCTGCAACGTGTCGCGGAGGCGGGTGACCATCGGGATCAGACGGCGATTGATCTCCTCGGCGGCGGCGATGTGCATCGCAGTCGGGAAAGTGTCGTTGGAGGATTGCGCCTTGTTGACGTCGTCATTGGGATGGATCGGCTTTTTCGACCCCATGACCCCGCCGGCCATTTCGATGGCACGGTTGGAGATCACCTCGTTGGCGTTCATGTTGGTCTGGGTGCCGGAACCGGTCTGCCAGACAACCAACGGGAAGTGATCATCGAGTGAGCCTGCGATCACCTCATCGGAGGCACGGACGATCAAATCGGCCTTGTCGGCGGGAAGAGTGCCGAGGTCGCGGTTGGTCTGCGCGGCGGCTTTTTTGAGAATACCGAGGGCACGGATCAACTCGCGCGGGAAGCGGTCGCCTCCAATTTTGAAATTCTGGCGGGAGCGTTCGGTCTGGGCGCCCCAATAACGATCAGTGGGCACCTGAATCTGGCCCATGGTATCGCTTTCAATCCGGTATTCCATCGCACACCTCCTTGGCTATTCGTGAAATGAAATGCAAGACGGCACGAGTAAGTCAAACGGGTATGGAGTGGCGGGGAATAAAGTGACAGGGGTTCGAACGGACGTTCGTATGGATCAGCCTGGCACTGAAGAGCCCCGTCTTTCGTTAGCCTCCCGAGAAGAACCCCACCATCCGTCCGGTCCGCTGGCGCGGCCCGGACTCCTGGTGGGCCACCCAAGTTCAGCAGATTTTGCTCCCCAGTCTCAACGCGCCTGTAGGGGCGGCCCTGTGTGGCCGCCCTTGTTTTCCGCGCGGCTCGCGGGCGCCCACATAGGGGCGCCCCCTACGGCGGTCCCATCATTCGCATGTTCCCATGTCTCGAAGAGCAAACAAAAATCCCGCCACCGATTTGGGGGCGGGATTCGAATTCGGGTGGTGCGGCTGGATTAGTTCTCGACGCTGGCGATCGTGCGGCGGCGGCCGAGGCGGACGTACTTGACGATCCCGTCGACGAGCGCGAACAGGGTCCAGTCTTTGCCGATGCCGACATTGCGGCCGGCGTGGATTTGCGTACCGCGCTGGCGCATGAGAATCGAGCCGGCGGTCACGAATTCGCCGCCGTATGCCTTGGCACCCATCCGTTGGCCGTTCGAGTCGCGGCCGTTACGAGAAGATCCAACACCTTTTTTATGAGCCATTTCAGTCTCCTGCAATCACTCGGGGCCGGACATTGGCCGCATCGAGACGATCATTATAATACAAAGACCCCCGGAGCACAAGTCTAAGTTCGCCCGGGGGTCCTTAACGTTTGCCTCGCTTACGATCAGGTCAGCGCTTCCTTGTGGGCGGGTGGCTCGACGTGCGGGGTGGGGGCCTGCATGGTGAACTTGAGCTTGTCCCCATCCGGATCGGCATCGATGACCACCTGGCAGTCGCCCGCAAATTGGCCCATCAGAATCTCCTCTGCCAGCGGATCCTCGAGATAGCGCTGGATCGCACGGCGCAAAGGACGGGCACCCAAACTTGGGTCGTAGCCCTTCTCTGCCAAGAAGTTGCGGCCACTGTCGTTCAAGTGGAACGAGATGCCGCGTTCGGCGAGCCGTTTTGCCACATCCTGAAGCAGAATGTCGACGATCGTCTTGATGTGGTCGATGTTGAGGGCGTGGAAGATGATCGTCTCGTCGATACGGTTCAGCAATTCCGGATTGAAGATCTTCTTCAATTCGGCCGTGACCTTGCCCTTCATGTGCTGGTAGGAATCCTCTACCTGATCCTTCTGGAATCCCATCACCTTCTCTTCTTTGATCTGTCGCGTGCCGACGTTGGAGGTCATGATCACGACGGTGTTGCGGAAGTCGACCTTGCGGCCGAACGAGTCGGTGAGCTGTCCGTCATCGAGCAGTTGCAGCAGGATGTTGAACACCTCGGGATGGGCCTTTTCGATTTCGTCGAGGAGAACCACCGAATATGGTTTGCGCCGTACTTTTTCGGTGAGCTGGCCGCCCTCCTCGTAACCGACGTATCCGGGAGGAGCGCCAATCAGACGTGACACCGAGAATTTTTCCATGTACTCCGACATGTCGATACGCACGAGGGCATCGGGATCTTCAAAGAGGAATTGCGCCAGAGCGCGGGCGAGCTCGGTCTTGCCGACACCGGTCGGGCCAAGAAAAATGAACGAGCCGATGGGACGGCGCGGATCGCCAAGCCCGGCGCGGGCGCGGCGAATCGCCTGCGTCAGCGCGTGGATGGCTTCTTCCTGGCCGATGATGCGCTTGGTCAGGTCTTCCTGCATGCGCAAGAGCTTACGGGATTCTTTTTCCTCGAGGCGGAAGACGGGGATGCCAGTCATCTTGGAGACGACAGCGGCGACGTCCTCGGCGTTGAGAACATACAGCGACTTCTCGCGCTCTTCCTGCCATTCGCGTTTTTTCTGCTCCAACGCTTCGCGCGCCATCTTCAGTTCATCGCGCAGCCGGGCGGCGGTTTCGAATTCCTGATCCTTGACGGCGTTTTCTTTGGAGGTTTGCACGTCCAGGATGCGCTGCTCCAGGCTGGCGAATTCGCTGGGCTTGGTGCAACTGATCAAATGGGCGCGGGAGCCGGCCTCATCAATCACGTCGATCGCTTTGTCCGGCTGGTACTTTCCGGAGATGTAGCGGTCGGACAACTTCACCGCGGCGATCAAGGCTTCGTCGGAAATCTTGATGCGGTGGTGCTCCTCGTATTTCGGACGCAGACCGCGCAGGATTTCGAGAGTCGAGGCGTAGCTGGGCTGATCGACCATGACGGTCTGGAAGCGGCGGTCGAGCGCACCGTCCTTGGTGTGCAGCTCATCGATGAAAATGATCACGTCTTTCGAGTTCACAATCTCGTTCATGACGGCTTTCAGCCGTTCTTCGAACTGGCCGCGGTACTTGGTGCCGGCGACCAGCGATGCCATGTCAAGCGTGACGAGGCGGCGGTTCTGGAGGATTTCGGGGACCTGGCCGGTCACGATGCGTTCGGCGAGACCTTCGACGATCGCGGTCTTGCCCACACCGGGTTCGCCGATCAGCACGGGATTGTTCTTTTTGCGGCGGGAGAGAATCTGGCTGACGCGTTCGATTTCGTCGTCGCGGCCGATGATTGGATCGAGCTTGCCCTTGCGCGCCAGTTCGGTGAGATCACGGCCGAAATGATCGAGGGCCGGGGTCTTGGATTTCTTGCGCTTCTTGCCAAAGGACGACGGCTTGCCGCCGCGGATGTTCTTGAGTTCTTCGTAGGCGTCCTTGTAGTCGACGTCGTACATCGACAACACCTGCGCCGCCACACCCTCTTCGTCCTTGAGGAGCGCGAGCAGCAGATGCTCGGTGTCGATTTCTTTCGACTTGAGGGCGCGGGCTTCCTGGCCGGCCACTTCGAGCGTCTTCTTGGCGCGGGCGGTCAGCGGGAGCTGCCCCATGGTCATCGTACCGCCAGAGGGCTGGACGACTTCCTCGACCGAGGCTTTGAGCTCATTGAGGTCGAGTCCGATGTTGGAGATGATGTCGATCGCCATCCCCTCGCCCAGACGAATCAGGCCCAGAAGCAGGTGCTCGGTGCCGATGTAATCGTGCCGGAGGCGCGCCGCCTCATCCCTGGCATACTCGATCGCTTTTCGCGCCAGCTCGGAGAATGTTTCGTTCATATCGTGTCCTTGACTCCTTTTCGCTCGCCTGTTGCCCTCTGTGTCTCAGCGGGCTCTACATTCATTAACGTATATCGGTTCCCCTGGGCAATTCGTTTGTCGTTATTCAGAATCAGGTTCAGAATGGTCGCTTTTCCGCGGCCCGGCGCGGCGGATTGGCCGGCGTTTCGTCAATTGTTTGCGCACGAGCTCCGCGCGCGCAACGTCCCGCTCTTCGGGCGTCATGGTCTTGCCGAAATGATGCTGCAAATGCGCTGGCTGTGTGGACAACATGAGCTGGTTAATCTGGCCCAAATCCAGCCCCATGCTCTCCCCCATCGCCACGCCCAACCGGACGGCGGACAACAGGTTCATCACTTCCTGTGAAGACAGGACGCGAGCATTCGCGAGTATCCCGAAGGCCCGCCAAATCTTGTCACGGATGTGGTCGGGCGCATCGGTGAAGAGCCGGCGACGGGCGTTGGATTCGTATGCCAGAAGCTGTCGCGTCACCTTTTCCAGCGAATCCACCAGATCTTCCTCGGATCGTCCCAGTGTTGTCTGATTCGACACCTGGAAGAGATTTCCAAGTACATCCGAGCCCTCGCCATAAAATCCCCGCACCGCCAGGCCGATCTTGTTGACCTGGGACAGCACGGTGTCCATCTCCTTGATCAGGACCAATCCGGGCAGATGGATCAGGACAGACACGCGCAGGCCGGTTCCGACATTGGTCGGGCAGGCGGTCAGGAACCCGAGGCGGGAATCGAAATCAAAGCTGAGTCCCTCGGCCAATTGTGTTTCCAACCCGCGGGCGCGATCCAACGCCTGTTTGATGTCGAGGCCGGAACGGACTGCCTGAATGCGCAGATGATCTTCTTCGTTGATCATCAGGCTGGCGGCTTCGTCGTCGTCGACGTACAAACCGCGCGGGGTCTCGTCGCGCATGAATTCGGGCGAAATCAAGTGGCGTTCGACTAACAAGTCGCGCTCGATTTCACCAAGTTCGGTGGATTCAAAAAACGCACCGCCCTGTACGAGGGGGGATTTCTCGACGGCGGTTTTGACCAGATCGACCACCGCTCTGGCTTCGTCGACTTCGGCGCGGGCGGGATAGCGATGGCGCGTGAGATTGCGTGCGAGACGGATACGGCTGGAGAGCACGACTTCGGCATGCTCACCCTCGCCCGACAGCCAGGTCACGGGACGCTGGACGAGTTCATCAAATGAGCGAATCATCGATCTTCCTCCCCAAGTACCCGTCTGATCAGGCCGTTTCACCGGTGCTCGGCGCACTGGTGTCGATGGTGAGTGATTTGAGCCGATCCCGGAGGTCGGCGGCCAGTTCGAAATCTTCCCGTTCGATCGCTTTCTTCAATTCATCTTTGAGCCGGACTTCTTCTTCGATGAGCCCTGGGCCGGACTGAGGCGGCCGGTGGATGGTGCGTCCGCAGTGGCGCGTGGCGCCGTGAATCTTGCGGAAGAGATCCTCGAGAGGGGCGCGAAACGCGGTATAGCATTGGCCGCAGCCGAAGCGGCCGATGCGGGAAAAGTCGATGAATCGCATGCCGCATTCGGAGCATACCAGCCGCGCGATGGGATCCGACGGTGCGGTTCCTTGCTTGACCATCGAGGTCAGGAACTCGGCGAGCGGAAACGGCACATCATCGAGGGGATTGTGGAATCCCTTGCTCTTGGCACACTCTTTGCAAAGGTGCATTTCGTTTTTGCGATTGTTGCGAATCTGCGTGAAATGCACACTCGCATCACGTTCTCCGCAGTTTTCACACTTCACGGCGCACCTCTTTCGTTAGACCTGCTCCCCACCCGAAGCCATTCTCATGTCGATAGTCCTGCGTTCCAGAATTTGATACACGGATTAACCGAGATCGGCGCTTTTTCCTGTCCAGCCCGGTTCCCACACTTCCATCGTCGCCGCATGTATCTGGCCATCACGTATCGCCAGCACGGTGTCTGCCCGCCCCGCTAAATCGGGGTTGTGGGTCGCGACAACAAGCGCTCTTCCCTTCTGTCGTACAACATAACCCAGTAATTCGTGCAACTGTTCCGCTGTGCGCCTGTCAAGATTCCCTGATGGCTCATCGGCAATGACCAGTGGGGCGTCGGTAACGAGCGCCCGTGCCACCGCGGCGCGCTGTTGTTCACCACCGGACATCTCTCCCGGCCGGTGACTGCCACGGCCGGCCAACCCAACTTCACCCAAAGCGATCTTCGCACGCTCCAGGGCTGTCTTCATATCCCGACCGCCGATGATGAGCGGCAGGGCAACATTCTCCAGCGCCGTGAACTCCGGCAGGAGGTGGTGAAACTGGAAGACGAACCCCACCATTCGATTACGGTTGCGTGCGCGCGTCTCATCGTCCTGCTCGTACGGTGAAACTTCCCCCCAGAATACGCGTCCCTGGGTTGGTGGATCCAGACCGCCCAGGACATGCAGGAGAGTACTTTTGCCGACACCCGATGCACCGACAATGGCGATCATCCTGCCCGAATCGACGGTCAGTTCTATCCCCTTCAGGATCTCGAGCGTCCCGTCCGGGGTTTGGAAGTACCGATGGACAGACTCGGCACGAGCCACAGGTGCTGTCTGGCGGTCCCCCCTGTTATCTATGTCGCCCATTTTGGTGTCCGCATTTACTGGGTGAAGGGGGAAATGAAGCATAGGACCTATTGGTCCAATGGGACTGATAACGATTCATTCGTACCTCAGGATTTCCACGGGATAAAGCTTCGAGGCGCGGCGCGCGGGGTAGATCGTCGCGACAAAAGAAATCAGCACTGCCAGGACGGCTACAATGATCACATCCCGCGGATCGACAATGACCGGCAGAAAGTCGATGAAGTAGATTTCCGGCGGCAGTGACACCAGAGAAAACGTCTTCTGGACCCAACAGAGGGCCAGACCCAACGAGATTCCCACGCCGGTGCCGACCGTACCAATCGTGATCCCCTGCCAGCGGAAGATTGCGCCGATGCCACGGGACGGTACACCCAGCGTCTTGAGGACCGCGATTTCCCGTCGCTTGTCGATGACGACCATGATCAGGGTGGAGACGATGTTGAATGCCGCAACAGCAACGATCAGCGACAACGCGATGATGGCCCAGCGACGCTCGATCTCCATCCAGCCAAACAAGTTCTTGTGCATCTGCTTCCAGTCGGTGGCCATGAGTCCCGGATCGAGGTCTTTTTCGATCGAAGCCGCGACCTGATCGGCCAGATTCCAGTCGTCGACCTTGATCTGAAATCCGGTGACCAAGGCCGGGAGCAGAAACAGCTTTTGGGCGTCGGCGAGGCGGATGTAGCAGAGCGACGCGTCGTATTCGTACATCCCGGTTTCGAAGATTCCCGCCACGACGAATTTCATGATTTTCGGCGGTTGTCCCTCGGAAAGTGTTTCACCGCGCAGACTGTAGAGGACCACTTCATCGCCAAGACGGGTGTTGAGCCTGCTGGCAAGTGTCGTTCCCAACAGGATGGGACGCCCGTACGCCGAGTCCTCGGCCATACGCCAATCGCCGCGGACGGTACATTCCGCCAGCCGGGAAACAGAGGCCTCACGTTCGGGGAGAATGCCGCGCACGATGACGCCGTCGTTGTTCTCCGACGAGGAGATGGCGGCTTTGTAGTAGATGAACGGTGCCACGGCAGTGACACGGGGATACGCCGCCAGCCGGTCCTGCAATGATTCCCACCCATTGATGCCGTTGGTTTTGCGGCTGAAGACGGTGACGTGGCTGGTTGTGCCGACGATGCGCGATTTCACCTCGACTTCAAAACCGCGCATCATGGCCAGCGCGATGATCAACGCCGCGGTGCCGACGATGACGCCCAGGACCGAGATCAGGGTGATCATCGACAAGAAGCCGTGCCTCTGCTTGGAACGCAGGTACCGCTTCGCGATGAAGGTCACGTATCCCATGTGGTTGTCAGCCGCCGCCGGCCAAGTCTGGAGATTGCCCCGCCTTGGGGGGGCGCAGGGTTGGGAACAAGATGACTTCCCGTATGGTGGGGGCACCGGTCAGTGTCATCACCAGCCGGTCGATGCCAAATCCCAGGCCACCGGTCGGAGGCATGCCATGCTCGAGGGCCAAAAGGAAGTCCTCGTCAACCTGGTGGGCCTCGACATCGCCTTTGCGTGCGCCTTCGGCCATGGCTTCAAATCGGCTGCGCTGGTCATCGGGATCGTTCAGTTCGGAAAACGCATTGCCGACTTCACGGCCACCCATGAACAGCTCGAACCGTTCCACCAATCCCGGCTTGGCGCGATGCCGTTTGGCCAGGGGTGAAATCTCCACCGGGTAGTCGGTGAGGAAAGTCGGGGCGATCAGTTCCGGCTGCACGCGTTGGGAGAAAACTTCGTCGACGACTTTTCCGTAGGAGGCGTCCGGCGGGAGTTCTACGCCGATTGACTTGGCCGCGGCTCTGCAGGCGGCATCATCGGGCTTGGACAAATCGAGACCGGTCTTCTTCTGAATCGCATCGAGGAGGGGAATCTCTGTCCAGGGTACGGTCAGATCGATCTTCTGATCGCCGTGCGGAAAACTCGGTTCGCCGTTGGCCGCGATCGCGGCATCAATCAACAGCTCGCGGAAGAGCGCCATGATGTCGCGGTAGTCGGCGTAGGCGACATACAGTTCAATCATGGTGAATTCGGGATTGTGGTCGCGGTCGATTCCCTCGTTGCGGAAATCGCGGCAGACCTCGTAGACTTTTTCGTATCCGCCGACGATCAGACGCTTCAGGTAGAGTTCATCGGCGATGCGCAGGTAAAATTCGGCATCAAGCGCATTGTGGTGCGTCGTGAACGGCCGGGCGGCCGCGCCGCCGTAGATCGGCTGGAGGACCGGTGTTTCCACCTCGAGAAATCCGCGTGTATCGAGGAACGATCGGATGCGTGAGATGATCTTGGCACGCGTCACGAAGATTTCGCGGACCGCCGGGTCGGAGATCAAATCGAGGTACCGGCGGCGATAGCGGAGTTCCTTGTCAGTCAAGCCGTGCCACTTCTCGGGAAGCGGACGCATCGACTTGGCGAGCAGGACGAATTCCGTCGCTTTCACGCTGACTTCGCCGGTGCGGGTCTTGAAGACGTCGCCGGCCACTCCGACGAAATCGCCAAGATCGAGCCAGTCGAGACGGCGGTACTGCTCCTCCCCGACCGCGTCAATCTTGGCGTAGCACTGAATCTGTCCGTCGCCATCGAGCAGATGGAAGAATGTACTCTTGCCATGCGGTCGCAGGGAGACGACACGTCCGGCCACGCGGACGGGCTTGCCTTCGAGAGCTTCGTACCCGTCGATGATCTGTTTGGACAGGTGGGTGCGTTGGTACGCGTGGGGGAATGGATCGACTCCCGCCTGGCGCCAGCGATCAAGTTTGTCGCGGCGGTGGGCCAGCGGATCACCTGTGTCGGTTCGGACCTCTGGTTCGTTCAAGCGTTCCTCATGGCGCGGCTGCCCAATTCCGGGCGCCGACGCTGGACGGGGAATATACCGGGGTGGGGGGGCGCAAGCAATGGAGGGTGTGGGGTGATGATGGCGTCCCATCGAAGAATGACCATCGCCAGCACGCTATGTCTCCGAGATGGTCGCTGGCCAAGGCCCTGTGAATTAAGATTGACAACTACGGCCAAAGCATTAGATTATTGATGAAACCCACTCCCGTACATTCCGATATAAGTAGGGAGAGGGGTGACGCCATGACAAGTCCAGAGGAATTGACAGCCGATCTGAAGGTCGAGCGGGAGTATTACGAGACCAACAGGGCCGAGTACCTCAAGCTGTACCAAGGCAAATTTGTGCTGATTCGAGGACAACAGATGCACGGGTCATTCGATACCTTTGAGGCGGCCTACACTGCAGGATTGGATCTTTTTGGGAATGTCCCGATGTTTATCCGTCGAGTCGAAGAGTCCGATCCGCCCGTAAACCTTCCATCACTCTTCTTGGGACTATTAGGTGGGCACGTTTCAGCGCGCATTATCCAAGTATAACGAGGTATCCGGGCCACCGCCGCAGATGCTCGAGCGATTTGGTCCTATTCTCGTTGTTGAGATCGCGTTGCCCAAGCACCTAGCCCAGCAATATTCTGAGCAACAGAGGCCAATCCCCCCACCATCGCGGGAATAGCTCTCGTCGACACCGGTGCCTCGCATTGCTGCGTTGACTCCGCGACGGTCAAAGGTCTGGGTGTCCAGCCCGTTGGAATCCAGAAAGTAAATACCCCTTCAGGGCAGGGAGACCAACTTGTGTACCCTGTTCTAATAAACTGCGCTGAAGGCCCCTTTCACTATCAGACGAACACGGCGCTCGCATCTGACCACCTCACAAAACAAGGAATCATCGCACTACTTGGCCGTGACCTCCTCGCGAATGTGATCCTCGTCTACGATGGACCACGCGGTGCGTTTACCCTAGCTTGGTAAACGAACCCCGTGCTTGTGTAGCTGGCGGCTGCTTCTCCCGCTGCAGCATCGTATAGCCTTCGATTCACTCGCTTTTGGCTTCCGTACTTGTCAGCCGCGCAATCTCTCGCTCGTTCAGTTTGCGCCATTGGCCGGGGCGGACTTCACGGGCGGTGATGCCGGCATAGGAAAGGCGTCGCAGACGAAGGACTTTGTGGCCGATGGCCTCGAAAAGACGTTTGACCTCGCGTTTGCGGCCCTCATGGAGCGAGACTTGGACGACCGCGCCGGTCCGGTGCATGGTGACGATTTTGGCTTTGGCCTTGGCAGGAGTCGGATCGCCAAGGTCGATGCCGGCACGCAGACGCTGGAATTCCTCGCGTGTGGGCGTACCCTCGACGACCGCTTCGTAAACCCGCTCGACTTCATACCGCGGGTGCATCAACCGGTTGGCAGTTTCTCCATCATTCGTCAGAAGCAGGACCCCCTCGGTGTCCATGTCGAGTCGTCCGACGGGGATCAGCTTGGAGTATTCCTCCGGGAGGATGCTGAAGATCGTGTTCCGTCCCCGGACGTCTCGGCGAGTGGTCAAGAGGCCCGCTGTCTTGTTCATGATAATCCAAACCGGTTCGTCCGAGGGTGCAATGACCGGCTTGCCATCGACGGCGACACGGTCGCGGTCGGGATCCACGAAAGTCGCGAGTTTCTCGACCATCACACCGTTGATCGCCACTCGTCCACAGGCGATCAGTTCGTC
Organism: Candidatus Zixiibacteriota bacterium; assembly: GCA_016235085.1. Taxonomy (GTDB): domain Bacteria; phylum Zixibacteria; class MSB-5A5; order WJJR01; family WJJR01; genus JACRMA01. The sequence goes on along the minus strand of JACRMA010000020.1, from coordinate 27,867 downwards.
GGCGCGGCGGCGTGAGCCAACGCCAGCCCGCGATAGGAAGCGGTTGAGCCGTTCGCCGCGCGGAGGCGCAGGGTCGGTGGGGGCACTGTTCGGTGTATCGTTATCGGTCATAGGTCAATCAGCGGTACCTTGATGTGAATTGAGGCGTGTTTTGCAGCGGAAACGGCAATTTCAATAGATCAAGCATTGTTCGGGAGGGCGAGGCTCCCGCCGAGCCTCTCTTCCGCGCGCAACCACGATTCGTGCGCGCCGAAACCAGGCCGGACAAGAGTGTCCGGCCCACCGATGGGCCTAACGGTCACTCCCCTACGCCCTCTTTGTCCTCGCCAAAGCAGGGCTCGGCGGGAGCCTCGCCCTCCCGTTCCGGACTTAATGATGTCTGTTGCAATACCACTGTGGTAATGATCGTCAAATACTGCACTTCTTTACGCCGCTGCGGCGGGAAAATCAAAAGTCATCCTACGATGCCGGAATCGTCCCCAGTCACGTCGACGGATGGAGCTTCTTCGATGATTTCTGTGTCCAAGCCGTCTTCCAACTCCGAAGCCGATTCCGTTTCCTCAATCGTCTCGGAGGTATCTGCGAAAGCCGTCAGTTCTGGCGACTCAGCCCCGTGCTTGAGAATCAGCCGGATGGCCGGATCACCGGCGGCCAGATCGTCGCCATTTCCTTCGGGCAATTCGATTCCTTCCGGGACGAGATCAAGTGTGCCACCCATTGGGTTGCGCTCCGCGAGGATCTTCTCCAGCTCTTCCACGCGCGGCAGATCATCCAGAGAGTTCAGGCCGAAGTACTCGAGGAACTTGCGCGTGGTGCCATAGAGCAACGGCCGTCCGGGACCCTCGGAGCGGCCCGCGATAGCGACCAGGTCGCGTTCCAGAAGCGTGCTCAGCACGCCACCGCAACTGACGCCACGGATGCGCTCAATTTCCGGCGTCGAGCAAGGCTGCTTGTACGCGATAATCGCCAGAGTTTCGAGCCCGGCGCGCGAGAGGCGTTGGAGCTTGGTCTTGACCAGCGCGGCTTCGATGGCGGGGCCGAATTCGGGCAGCACATACATCTGGTACCCGCCCGCAACTTTGCGCACCCGCATGGGATGGCCGCCACGGGTCAGGCGGTGATTGATTTCAATCATGATCCGGTCGAGCGTGGTCACCGCGCTGCCGTTGAGATTCGGCGCCAGAGTCGACGGCGGCAACGGCTCGTGGGCGGCAAAGAGCAGCGCTTCGACTGTCTGGAGGAGGTCTTCCGGAATTTGCGCTTCCGGGCCGAAATCATTCTCCACCGAAACGAGCATCAATTCAGCATCAACGGGATTGGTCATTCCACACCTGCCATTTCACGGCTCCATTGCGCCGCGCGGGAAACTTTGATCGGGTCGAATGCGCGCGCCTGAATGAGAACGATCCGGCGCAGGCGCGCCAATTCCAAGAGGGCCAGGAAGGTCACGACGATCAGCCAGCGGGTCGGCAGACCCATGAACAGACTGGCGAATTCCATCTCTTCCTGACGTTCCAACACTTCTTCCAACTGCGCGATACGCTGCTCGACGGTCAAGTCCTCGGCATCGATCCGGTGGAAGGTCTGCGGTTCGATCCGGGCGAGCACATCGCGGAAGGCCGAAAGCAGGTCATGGAGCGTCGCGTCCATGACAAACCGGCTTTGCGACGGCGGTGCATCCAGCCCCAAATCGGAGCGGGAGTAGATTTCGAGTTCGACGTCCTCGCGCGTCCTCAGGTCAACCGATGCTTCCTTGAATTTGCGGTATTCCAGCAGCGCCTGGACCAGTTCGTCGCGCGGGTCCTCTTCCTCCTCGGCGTCGGGATCGCGCGGCAGGAGCATGGCCGACTTGATGCGGATCAGGGTGGCGGCCATGACGATGTATTCGCCGGCCACCTCGAGATCGCATTTCTCCATCAGGCGGAGCATGGAAAGGTATTCATTGGTGATCTTGGCGATCGGGATATCGGTGATTTCGATCTCGTCGCGCTTGATCAGGAACAAGAGCAAGTCGAGCGGGCCCTCGAAAATGTCGAGTTTGACCGAGACAGCCGTGGCCAGAGAGCCCTCGAAGGCCTCGGTGGCGGCCCCATTGGAACCCTGCGGCATAGGAAGATCAGTCGACCTGCTCAAAACATACCTTTCGGGTGACGAGCCCCCCTATTGGCGCGTCGTCCGTTCAAATGTGGACAGGGGGGGCGAATTCGGCAATAGGAAAATTCAACAAAATGAAACACGGTCTGCCCCGTGACCGGGGGCGGACCGTGTTACAACTAGCGAGTATGACAGAGAGAACCCTGTACGGTACTGTGGCCTGTTCTCCCCACTCTTGATACGGATGGACGGGCCGGGGGTTTCAGGGATTTGTGGGGGGGGACGTGTGACAGCGGTCTTTGACCACTGTCGGCCGGAGGCCGAAACGTGCCCCCTCCGTGGGGAGGAGCACAAGGGGCTAAAAGCCCCTTGTCCGTAGGGGTAGGCGCAATCGTGATATTGCGACATTTCGTAACGACGGCCCTGTGCGGCCGTCCGGATGCCGGATGCCACTGACCTCGTGGTTGTGTTGAAAAACCATCAACACCGCAAGTTCGAGCGGCCGGACAAAAGTGTCCGGCCCACCAACATCGCTAACCACCAGTGGGCCGGACACTCCTGTCCGGCCTTTTTCAACATGCCCCAAGCCGTGGGGCACTCCATGACGAAATTCCACCCGGTGGGTGGCGTCCGGGCAAATGCCCTTGCTTTTCGGATAGTTCTGGTTACCTTTCAACCAGAAAGCTCGTGTAGTTTGACGTTGGACAATTGAATCAACATCCCTGCAAGCCGCCTGAGTGCTTGCAGCCGGGGGGCAGTTGGCAGCATGACTCTGTCTCCGAGATCCGGACAACGGGTCCTTTGGACCCTCCTGATTCTGGTTGTGGCCTACGGACTCTACCAGGCGATTGCGCTGGCATGGGTTTGCGATGACGCTTTCATCTCGTTCCGGTATGCTGCGAATCTGGTCAACAGCCATGGGCTCGTCTACAACGTCGGGGAGCGGGTTGAGGGGTACACCAATTTCCTGTGGACTGTGGCAATGGCCGGGGGAATGTGGGCCGGGTTCGACCCGGTCGATCTCTCTCAGGTTCTGGGTCTGGTCTTCTTCCTTCTCACTGCGGCCGTCCTGATCTTTATGTCGTTCCGATTCGTCGCGCCGTTGGAGCGCGGCCGCCGCGTGGTCATTCCGATGGCCGCGATGGCAATGCTGCTATCGCACGAATGCCAGGTTTGGGCCACGTCGGGGCTGGAGACATCGTCGGTGACGTTTCTGGTCGCCCTGGGATTCGCCCTGCTGGTTCTGGGGGATTCGGTGAGACCGACTTTGGCGGCCGGTTGTGTGATGACCCTAGCGGCTCTATCTCGGCCGGATGCGATGATCTTCTGCTTAATGGCCGTGCCTTATCTGTTTCTTCTCCGCAAACCTCGAATTCGGCGCGTCGTGACTTTTCTGATTCCGCTCGTCTTGCTCTTTGTTCCGTACTGGCTTGCCCGGTACGAGTACTACGGTTATCCGTTCCCCAACACGTACTACGCCAAGTCGGTGGCGCTTTCCAACTACGCGCAGGGGCTGATTCATCTTTGGCTGTACATCAAGACGTACTACGTGCTGCTTTTGGTACCAGTGGCGTTGGGGGCGTTCCTGGCCGGACTGCTCAAACTCGGCCGCAGTTGGACTGACTCGGACAGATACGCCTATCGGTCGTTGGGATTGGGATTTCTGATGGTGATCCCGTACGTGTTCTATGTCGTGCGCACTGGTGGGGATTTCATGTTCGCGCGGTTCTTCATTCCGGTGACACCGATCTGTTTTGTGATTCTCGAAGCGGCATTGTTGAGGCTCCGGTTGCGTCCACGGTTCCATGTTGCGCTCGCGTGCGTTGTCCTGGCATGCGTGGTTATGCGCTGGCCGCAGTTCCAGCCGGGGAATACGTATTTCGAGGGCATTGCCGATGAGCACTCGGTGTATCCGCCCGAGATGGTCGCCAAGGCGCGGGTCGAAGGCGCCTTATTGAAGAAATACCTTGGCGGCAAACATGTGACGGTCGGATTTGTCGGCACCGGTGCGATGCGGATGTATTACGCGGAACTGCCCACCGCCATCGAGTGCCACACCGGTTTGACCGATGAGTATATCGCGCATCTGCCGGTCGAACACCGTGGCCGCCCCGGACATGAGAAACCGGCGCCGATGGACTATCTGGTGCGGCGCGGCGTGAATTTCCTGTTCACCGACGGACCGGGGAAAGAGATTGAGTCGCAAAATCTGAGGTTCATCTCCTTTGGCGGTATCCCGGCGGCGATCATTGTCTACGATAACGCGGTCATGGAATCGCTGCGGACATTCGCCGACGTCCGCTTCATGCCCTTCCCCGATTTCCTCGACCGCGACCTGCAACAGGTCCGATCACTCCCCCCGGAACAACGCCGCGAGTTTTTCGAATTCAGCAAGACTTTCTACTTCGACCACAATGCGGATTCAGTGCATCTGGCGGCGGTGCGGGCGGGGCTGTGAGGGGAAGCTCACTTTGACGCCAGGGGTGGATGGCCTCCTATGAGGGTGCGACTGACTTAAGTCGGTGTCACGCGTTTGTGGGGCAGCAGTGTGGGACGGGGGATTACTGCATGTGTCAAGCACACCGGCACACGTGTCTTGGGCTTCGGGGGACCCGGACCTAGCAGGTTGCTGAAAAACCCCTCGGATCGCGCATTGACCGGAATTGTCATCCTGAGCGAAGCGAAGGATCTGCTTCTACTACCTATGAAAGCACAGCAGATGCTTCGCTTCGCTCAGCATGACAATTGGGTTCCTAAGCCACTTGCACGACTTTTTCAGCAACCTGCTAGCGCAAGTTTCAACTGTACGCGGCTGTTAACCGTCGTCGCCAACTGATATCGCGCATTGTTCACCCAGAGTCTTGGTGATTCTGATCATTCCATCCGAACGGGTTGTGAGGACAAGGCGCCTGGCGGTTGTACCATTCCAAGGGACACCGCGGGCATGGCGCTTGTAATCATCATATCGGATTGCTTCGTCGGAGATTAGCACTACCTCCGGTCTACAGTAAGAGAAGACGTCTTCACAGTACCCGCTTCTGCGCCCGTGATGTGACGCAACAAAAAGGTTCACGCGCTTCAGGTGTTCTCGAAAGTTAGGATTCTTCAACAATGCGCGCCACCCTAGCTCTTCGAGATCCCCCGGGAAGACTATGCCCAATCCGTCGTAATGGATGAATACAACAAGGCTGAGGTTGTTCGTGTCTTCAAAGACAGGATATGAATTGTGGAAGGTGGCCAACTCGACGTCCGGGTACGCCGGTAAAACCGGTGCGTCCTCCGAATACTCGGTCACCATGTCGAGTGCTGCTTCCAGTCCTTCAGAAAGAGGCCCACCCGCTTCTTTCAATTCTCTGAGCGCCTCCGGTGGGATCGTCCTGTTTCGGTACAGGATGCCGATGTGTAGAACCTCCCGCAGGTTCGCCAAATCGCTCACGTGATCGTGATCAAAATTGGTAATAAAGAAACTCTCAATTGCTGTGCAGCCATGGAAAGGCAGGTAATCGGAGGGACGAAACCCGGTGTTTTCGTTGTGACCACAGTCGAACAACATCACGTTGCCGTTGTCTGCTATTAGGTAGGCACAAAATCCGTGTGAGACGTCGAACACTTGGATATTCACTTGCTCTCGCCTCTTGCTGTGCGTGATCTCTCAATCCCCCACGTCGCCTGGGCTATGTCTTCGATCTTGGTGATGAACTTATCAACATTCAATCCCGCGATGAAGGCGAGCGCCAGGAAGCCCAAGTCTGTTGCAGGCATCTTTGGTTGCGCTTCCAATAGAAGAAGACCCGCTCGCAGGAAGAGGAAGCTGACTGCACCACAGAGATGACTCACGACCGGTCGAATGTAGTACCAAGGTTGCCACTCGTCATCCCACGCCTTTCGGACGCTCGCATTTAAGTAGACACCACGAAGGCAGTAAACAACCCCTCCGACTCCCCCGACTAGAGCACATGGCAACATCAACCCCAAGTCATTCCACCACTGCGGTAGGAATCCGATCTTCCCCGCGCCGAGAAGGGCGATATCGGCAACCGCGATTAAGGCCAGATACACAACAATCTTTTTCATCGCTTCTACATCGACGGGATACTGCCATCCTAGGCATCACTTGTTCCGGGTCCGGCCAGACCTCTTGCTGAAGCTTCTGGATACCTTCAGAAAGGCACCTATAAGATCCCAGCGTTCACGATAGCGTTGCAACACTGGGAAATTTGTAGACGATATCTTGCCCCAGTCTTCAGTTCGAGGAAGAGCCCGGATGAGGTCTACCGGTAAAACGTAGTAGTCGGGTGGCAGCACTTTCGCGGAGCCATCCTTGGATCCGCGGTTGAGCAACACCAAGACAACAAAGTCGCATTCAAAGCCTTTGATAATGAAGCCATCTGGCTTAGTTCGCCAGCGGCTCTTAACTTGGATGCGGGCAGACAGATTTCTGTCAGGATTCACGGCAATAAGATCATAACCGGGGATGTTGGTGTAACTCTTGAAGGCGGGAATTCCTTCGGCCAACAGGTTTCCCAGTACGAGGAACTCGGCACCTTCGGCCTCAAGTCGGGTGTTCTGGCGCGGCATCTCTTATCTCCTATTCCCTTGTGACACCTTCGAAATAAGTTTCAGATTGTGCATACTGTCCAAGATATCACTCCCCAGCGGCGGGTCAATCGCTTTGCGACATGTTCGCGGTGGACTGAAATCGGCGGCTGCCGTTCGGATTGTCTGACCGGATGGCATTCGGACAGGCAGCCGCCCTACGGTTTACACCTCTCCCTTACCAGTACAGTGACAGACCCATGCGCACGGCGCCAGCGTCGAGGAATAGCCCTTTGGTCAGATCTTTCAGATCGGATCGCATGTGGGAGGTCGGGTAGATCGCAGACTCGGTCCTCTCTTGCCAACGGTAGGTGACCGAGG
>JACRMA010000020.1:0-20842 GCA_016235085.1 Candidatus Zixiibacteriota bacterium | reverse complement strand
GGTGCCGTATTCGGCCGACAGACCGATGCCTTTGGCCGGGAAATACAGGACCCCCAGCAGGAGCCCGGCACCGGCACTCCAGGTCGTCTGAGTGTGGATGGATTTGTTTGGGTACGACACGAATATTTCCTGGTGATCGCGACCATAGGAAAGTCGCGGCCCGAGGCCATAGTAGACATTGAGCCTTGACGGCGTGCGGGGGTAGACGACTCTGGTGAGGCCCAGTCTGATTGCTTGGGAGTCGTTGTTCGACTTGTGATCCGAGGACTGCGTGACCGTATCCTGGAGGGTCGTCATGTTGAAGTCCTGCCGGCTGACGTTACCACTAATGCTCACGCCGAGGCGCCAGGCGGCACGATCGGAGGTGTGCTTTTGAATTGAGATAGTGGTCCCGTCAAACGTGCCCAGCGTGAAGTTACTGCCCACCGAGAACTGCAGCGCCCAGGCGCCGGCATGAAGGGAGTGTTTTGGGGCGGCCGATGCCGAGTCGCCGGTTTGGGAAAACGCGGGGGCGGTGAGAAGTGCCAGTGCGGTGGCAAGTTGAAGCGCCAGGAACGCCGACTTGGTCATGCGTGTGGACATGAGTGTCTCCTCCGGTTGAATACCGCTTGCTTGTTTGTAACATGGCCGGGCGCGCGACCGGCGAATCGCCGCTGCCTCGATTTGCAAGATAGCAGATGGGTATTCAGGATCAAGTGGAAACAGGTTAGGACGCCCTTTCAGGGCTTGGGTCTCCTTCGTGCCGGTTACCCAGGCCTGGCGGCCTGGGCTATGTGCTTTCGCCCCTTGCGGGGCCAAGAAGGACGTTATTCGTTCAAGGCCCATGGCAGGTGCCCCAATGAATTGAAAACGAGATCGTAGAGCTGGCGTTCTTCATGTGATTCTGGCTTGACAGGGCTACCATGATCCGCGTGCTTGTGGTCCCCCGGAGAGAACAGTCTGCCTGCTACCCAGGTGCTCTCACTTTCGCAGGTCCGGGACGGACTCTACCTGTTCTCTCCAAACTGCAGAGCCCGTGGCAACGCGGGCTCTGTCCCTTTTGTAGTCGAGTTCTTCCGGCCGCCGTGGAAACGGCCCAAACTTGACTTGCAGTTTCATTTTGTCGCTAATGGAAAACCGGAATTGTCCGATATCCTGAAACATACCGGGGATGGGCCCAGGCGACACTGGACCGGGCTCAGGGCACCGGGAGAAACCGAATACCCGCCATCGGAGTCGGATGATTCTGATGCCGGGAGAGGAGGATCCACCATGCCGACCAACACCACCAACTGGACTGTCAACGACGTGCATTGCATCGAGAAAACCCCGGCGTCGCCCGGCTACATCCAGTCCCAGATTTCGGGCCTCGTGTTCAATTCCACCGCCTGCCGTTGCAAGGTTGAGACAATCAACCCGACGACTGGTGAGTATCGCATTGTCCTGCAAGGCACGCTCGACGTGACCGGCGTGGGCAACGGCCCGAATTTCAACGGCTAAGCTTCGATTGCCGCAAGACACTGGGGAGGGTTCACGATGGTGGACTCTCCCTTTTCGTTTTGGGGGGGGGTGGGCAGGAAGAGGTGGACTTAGTGGACGCAATGGACGAAGTGGACCTACAAAAAAACCCGGGGACCCATCCAGGGTCCCCGGGCACGCACGAAGCCAACCACACCAGGATCGACTATAGGTTTGAAGCCGGAGCAGCGGCGGGATCGGCCGACGCGCCAATGTTACCCTGCTTGGTGCCTTTGCCGTCGGTCTTGCCGCCATTCGAGCCGGAAATCGAGCCATTGTTCGGATTGGAGGAAACCGGGTTGTGCCCGCATCCTCCCAAGAGGAACAAACTGACCACCACTGCCACAACGACTGCGGCGAACATCCCCATCCCCTTTGACCGTTTCATCGTTCCCTCCTTCTCTCCGTATCCCAGACACTTCGACTGCCGTGATTCACTTCCTTTTCACTTCCTCCGACAGCTACCAATTGCAACCGACCTGCCCGATGTGAGCCGCCCCTGGACACGGAGGTAAGCATCTGCCGGGAAACGAGTTAGAAACGCGCTGCACAGGCATGTTCAAGATTCGCACAGCGGGAACGAGGATTTCGTACCCCAGAGCCACGGGGAGTTCCCATACAATGACAAGGTGTGCCGGAGCGTAAATAGGTCACAATCGGCAGGGAAGCGGAGGTGGATTCCGCGAAGCCATCGGGTTTGGGATTGCACGTGCGAGTCTTGTCCCTTGCCCTGCCCCTTCGCTGCGGTATAATTTGCACAGGACGCCTTCAGCCGAATGTGCGCGAAGGCACATTGATGCGTCCTGGAGTTGGAGTGAAGCTGTGATCTCGAGCGCACAACGTGCCGTCCGATTGAATTTCAAGCCGATCCTTGCCACCGGATTTCTGGCGTTGGTGATTATCACCCTTGGCTGCCGCGCCGAGAATGCGAAACCGCCGGCATCCGCGGCCCAGACCGATGCCACGGTGGATTCCCGTCATGATGCGGTGGCGCAGCCGTTGTCCTCAGTGCTCACCGCCCAACGGTGGGGTTTCGCCGATGTCGCGGCACGGGTCACCCCGGCCGTGGTGAATGTCTTCTCGGCGCGCACCGTGGTCACGCGTGAGCGCGTCAACTCGCCTTTCTGGTCTGACCCGTTCTTCGATTTCTTCGGGCAGCGCTATTACTCGGTGCCACGGGAACGCCGGGAGACGTCGCTGGGTTCGGGCGTGATTGTGGACAATTCGGGAATTGTGCTGACCAATAACCACGTGATCGAGGGTGCGCAGGAGATTCAGGTCGCCCTGGCGGACGGCCGCAAATTCACGGCGAAGCTGCTGGGCACAGATCCGGCCACCGACGTCGCCGTGTTGAAGATCAAAGCCGACAGCCTGCCGGTCATTCCGATGGGCAATTCCGACTCAGCGCGAATCGGCGACGTGGTGCTGGCGATCGGCAATCCGTTCGGAATCGGCCAGACGGTGACGATGGGGATTATCTCGGCGACGGGCCGCTCCGACGTCGGCATTGTCGATTACGAGAACTTTATCCAGACCGACGCCGCGATCAATCCCGGCAATTCGGGGGGCGCGCTGGTCGATGTCTCCGGCAGTTTGATCGGGATCAACACGGCCATCTTCTCGCGGTCGGGAGGTTACCAGGGAATTGGATTCGCCGTCCCGGCGAACATGGCGCGCGCGGTCATGCAGAGTATCGTGAGCACCGGCGCGGTGGCACGCGGCTCGTTGGGCATGTCGTTCCAGGACATCAACGAGAGCATTCGGACCGCGTTCGGCCTCGAGGGCTCGGGCGGCGCACTGGTCAACGAAGTCACACCCGACGGTCCTGCCGACAAGGCCGGGATCAACCGGGGGGATGTGATCACGGAATTCAACGGCGAAAAGATCGCCGATGCCACCGATCTGCGGCGCCGAATCGCGCTGACACCGGTTGGGAATATGGTGGACGTGACCTACAAGCACGGAGAGCATGCGACCACCACGAAGCTCAAGGTCACGCAGTTGAAGACGGAATACACCTACCTCTCGGCGAACTCAAAACAATGGGTGAGTCCGATTGAGGGCGTGGTGGTGGAGACGCTGGACCGGCACACCGCCGAGCGGCTGGGACTGCGTCCGGACGCGCAGGGAGTAATCATCAAGGATATCGTCGACCGGTCACCGGCATCATACTCGGGATTGCGGGTCGGTGACATCCTTTTGGAAATCAACCGGGAGCAAGTGCGGTCTGTGGACGATTTCAAGAACCTGGTCAGCCGATTTGAGGGTAAGACGCTGATCCTTTTGGTCTCACGCGGCGGACGGCTGTATTACCTGTCGCTCGCTGCCTGAGCATAAGCGAGTGATACAAGACATGGAATTGAATCGAAGGAGCAGAATGGTGAACTGTAATCGGGCCACGTTGTGCATGACAATACTTGGTGCCGTTTTGATTGCGATCGGATGCAATCGTACGGAAACGCCGAGCGCCGGCGAGGCCAAGCCGGCGGCGCAGGCGCCGGCGAACTCGGCGGCCGTCGCCCCTTCGACCGGGCAGGAATCGACGGCCTGGATTGCCGCGAGCCGGAGTTGGCCGGACACGTTGCGCTGGAACTTTGACTCGGCGTTCGAGCACCGCCAGGATGGACTGCTGATGCGGTTGCGGATGATCGCGGCACAGGATTTCATCCCCGGTGACTACAAGGACACGCACCCGTTGCAGTGTATCGTGAACCTTACGCTTCGCCCCATTCCGGAGTGGCCGCTGGCGCGCGGATTGTCCATCGATTCCGTGATCTTCCATGATCCCATCCGGAATAAGACGTTCCCGTCGCTGCCGATTCTGGCGGCAGAACGGAACTACGAGAGCCAAACCGTTCGGACGCGGTTCTTGAATGCGATGAGCAAGCCATATGTCCCGACATTGACCGAGAATCAAGTATTGCATCCGACACTCTATTTGCACTGGGAAAAACGTGTGATTGTTGCGGCCTTGCCGCCGGTTCCGGTCGGCTTTCTCCGTGAGGCAGCGGAAACCATCGAGTAACCATAGGACAACACATGGCTGATTCGCGCGATGGAAGACTCAAGGTTTCGCTGACGGCGGCGGGCACGCCCTCGGATGTGTACGTGGTCCGTCTGGACGGAGCGGTGGACACGCTGACCTCGTCGGAGGTTGACACGGTCCTGGCGTCACTGATCACACAGAAGCGGCTGCGGATCGTGCTCGATCTGGCCGGGGTCGGCTACATCTCGTCGGCGGGCTGGGGTGTATTCATCTCGCGCTTGCGTGAGATTCGCGAGGGGGGCGGCGATCTGAAACTGGCGCGGATGACGCCGGATGTCCGGGAGATATACAGCCTGCTGGAATTCGAAGGGGTCCTCTCGCACTTCGACCGTCTGGACTCAGCTCAGGCGGCATTCAATGGCGGCAACGGACACTCCCACGAAGCGGTCATGCTGGCCAGTGCCGCGCCGGCAGCACCAGCGCACTCGACGGCGAAACCGTTCACGAGCCCGCTGGGAATTCCGCTCTTGGATGCGGCGGTTCTGCAACTGGTCCTCGAGGATCCATTCTACAGTCTGGTTGAAATCAGGGCTCGCCTCGGGCAGCTTGGCCATGGCCAGATTGGATATTGGACGATCTGGAATACCCTGCGTGCACATAAGCTGTTAAGCCGGCGGCGGCGTTTTCGATATTTCCGGCGTCACCAGGTCGGAATCGCATTGGTGCAATCACAATGAGTCAGCTGCGCTTTAGATCGCGGCATCACCTGCTCACCAATACCGGGGGGCGTCTCGCGCTCCAGTCCAGGACGCGCGAACACCCGTTGCCATCGGCGTTGCGGGAGCTGGTTGATGATGCCCTTCCCGGTTGCGGAGAAACCGAGTGGACAGCGCGCGTCGGCCGGGCGCTGGCACACTTTCCACCCGGAGCGCTTCCGCATCTATACCTTCTCCAACCGAGCCAGGCGCAACTCGTTTCGCCTGGGATGGCGGCGAATGGTGAAACGAATGCGCCACCGGCCACGTTGCCTCTGAACCCACAGGCGCTCCAGGCCGGGGCGGCACTGCCACTGCAGGATTGTCTGGATCTCGAATGGCCTGCGGGGGAACGCCGCTCATCGCCGCGTGAATCGCAATGGGTTCATCCATTCTATAGCAAAGGCCGGTTGCTCGGATGCTGGATCGGCGATATCGGTCCGGGTTGCGATGCTGGCGTACTCGAGCTGACGAAAGAGCTGGAACATTGGATCGCGACTTCATACGATCTCACGGGACTTGCGGGCGCGGAGCTCGCCGGATTGCCGGAGAATCCGATGCCGCTGGCGAAGTGGCTGTCGGCCGATTCGCTGCTTTCCCTCTGCGCGATGGCCGCACCCGATTTCCGCGAGGCACACGGGCTGTCGCATTTGTTGATTGTGGCGCACACCGGTGGATGGCCGCAGAAGTGGGCGCTGACGCCATGGGATGAGCACTGGCGTGCCGTGGACGAATGGTATGCCGCCCGCACACGGGACCAGGTTCACCCACGGCCGGCTGCCGGCAAGGCGTGTCCGACAAAGTCCTCCCGGCTGACGGACATTGATCTGGAATTGCAGCGTGCGGGATTTCGCGCCGGAGCGTCGATCGAGACGGGACGGAGCACATCGTACTGTGTGTTTTGGATTCGGGGGGAAGGAACCGGTCCAGCTCATTTGGAGAATCCTGCCATCGCGGCCGAGTTAGACGGCGAGCTTTTGGACGGCTATCTTTGGAAGCAGTTTCAGGTGGCGCTGGGCAACATGGCGCGGCTGGAGTACCTGCGCGAGCTGTCTCATATCGACTCCATCACCGGGGTATTCAATCGGCGGTACTTCAATCTTCGACTCACCGAGGAGACCAGCCGTGCCCGCCGTTTCGAGCGGCCGATGTCACTTCTGGTATTCGATATCGATCACTTCAAGGAATTAAACGACTCGATGGGGCATCAGGCGGGCGACACGATCCTGCACCGCGTGGCCGACCATGTCCGTTGGACCGTGCGTTCGACCGATCTGCTTTGCCGGCTCAGCGGAGATGAATTCTGTATTCTGATGTCCGACACCGATCTCGCAGATTGCCTGCGGCTCGGCGAACGATTGCAGCAAACACTCCGTCTCAAACGATTTGCACCGGGAGCCGGGCTGGAAGCAGTACCGGTTCAAATCTCAATCGGGGGCGCGGTGTTTCCGACGCATGCCACCGACGCCGAGACGATCCTGTGGTGCGCGGATATGGCGCTATTGGAGGCCAAGCAGCAGGGCCGCAACCGTTTTCTCCTCTATGAAGCTTCGATGCGCGGCAATGGATGCGCCAAGTGATCGGCACCGCGGTCCTGCCTTCTGTGACTTCAGATTCTGGCTCGCCTGATTCGCGAAGGATGACCGGCGTACTCACTCTCAATTCATGCCCAGGCACGGAGCCGGGAACGGTTCTGCCCAAGTCGAATAACGATTGGCCTCATTTCATCCGCGATGTGATCGCTTTGCTTCGCCCACGCGGATGTAAGGCTACCTTCTTCCTCTGCGCGCATGCTGTGTCTCAAGGCGCCGACGGAGTAGAGGCAATCGCGCGCGAGGGGCACGAAATCGGGTTGCTGCGCTGCAATGCGGCAGACCGCCGACTGGCGACCCGCGATGGCGAACTGGGCGCCATCAGTACTCTGCGAGCCACTCTTCAGCAGAGATCTGGTCAGCCCATCACAGGATTTCGCGACAGTCTCTTCCCGTTGGAATATACCGATCTGGCGCGTTGGACCATGCTGGCCAAGGCGGGATTTCAATACGACGCGTCGGTGATTCCGTATGAATCCGGGCCGGACCGGCAAATCTCCCTCCCCCGCTATCCCTTTCGCGTGGTAGTGGGTGGTGGCGGCATCACCGAATGGCCGCTGACAACCGCAAAGCTATTCGGGAACTTGATTCCCTTGAATTGTTCGCCTTCCGCCCGTTCGCTGCCGTACTGGTTTGTTCGCCGGGCGATTCAAGCGAACAACGAAGTTGGCTGGCCGGCGATGATTGTATGCGACGTTGCGGATCGGCAGGAGTTGCTGATGAAGCTCCTGCAGGATTGCGCACTGGGAACGCTTGAGGCGAATGTCCGGTGTCAGAAACCCGAGGAACTGACCACTGTACGGCTGAAAATGGAACGGGCACCCAAACCGGGGAAACAACCGTGCGTAACTCAACAGGGTAAACCTGAACCGTGAGGCCAGGGCGATTTGATTATTGAGGCAGATGATGGCGGAATCGACACAAACAAGTTCTGGCAGGATTGAGAGACCGGCGCCCCCGACGCGTGCGCGTGTCGCGGCGGTCATGACGCGGCCGGCAACCGTGCTCGACGACTACCGGAGGTTACTGGATCTGGTGGGCGTGGTTGACGGGCTGAGCCGTGACACCGATACACTTCTCAAGCTGAATTTGTCCTGGACCAAGTACTTCCCGGCCTGCTCCTCGCAGCCGTGGCAGGTGGAGGGTGTGGTTAAGGCGCTCATCGACCACGGATTCCCGCGCGAGCGTCTGATTCCGATTGAGAATAAAACAGTTGTTACGAATCCGATCCAGGGGGCACAGAATAATCTGTGGCTCCCCATCCTGAAGAACTACGGTCTCACATTCACGCCTCTGCCGGATGTCGAGTGGATCGTTTACAAGTTCAAATCGGATTTGCTCAAACTCAACGAAATCTTCCCCGAGGGAATCGAGATCCCCAAGATCTATCCGGGGAAACAGATCATCCACTTCCCCACTGTCAAGACACACGGGCATTCAATCACCACCGGGGCAATCAAGAACGCGTTCGGTGGATTGCTCAAAGAAGTCCGGCACTACGCGCACAAGTACATCCACGAGGTCATGGTCGACCTGATGCTGATGCAGCGCGAGCTGCATCCCAAGGTGCTGGCGGTGATGGACGGGACTGTTTGCGGTGATGGAGCCGGCCCCCGGACCATGATTCCACGCGTCGGCAATGTGATTCTGGCGTCGTATGACTCGGTGGCGATCGATGCCATCGCGGCCAGGGTCATGGGTTTCGATCCTCTGTCGATTCCGTACCTGCGCATGTGCCAGGAACGCGGGCTGGGAGTCGCCGATCCGTCTGCGATTGACATCATCGGCGATGACATTGCCGCGATGAATCTTGGTTTCTCGACAAAACGCTCGCTGGTGATCTGGGGCGATCAGATGTTGCGCAAGGGGCCGTTGCGATTCATGGAGAAGGCTGCCCTGCATTCGCCACTGGTGGTGTGGGCGCCGTTTGCTTCAAACGTCTACCACGACTGGATGTGGTATCCGACGGTCGGCCAGAAGATCATTCGCGGATTCATGCGCACAGAGTGGGGGCAGTTGTTTCAGTCGTACCGCACGAAGTTTGGGAGCGGGAAGTGAGTTTGCTGAGCAGAGCACGTCGAGCGATGAGTGTGCGCATCCAGTAGGTTCTTTGTCCCCAAACCGGGAGCCAGTATGCTAACCGTCGCAATCATTGGAGCCTCGACAGATAGAAACAAGTACGGCAACAAAGCCGTTCGCGCCTATGTCCGGCAGGGGTGGACTGTTTATCCGGTCAATCCCAAGGCGGATTCCATCGAGGGCCTGAAGGCGTACCGGACAATTCTCGATGTCCCGCAGCCGATAGACCGCGTCTCCGTTTATCTTCCTCCCGATGTGGGAATGACGGCGATCGAGAACATCGCCAAGGCGAAACCGGGTGAGGTCTTTCTGAACCCGGGCTCGGAATCACCGGAATTGATCGAGCGGGGCCAGGCGCTCGGACTCACGGTCATTGTCGCCTGTTCGATTGTTGATATTGGATTGACCCCAGCCCAGGTTGGCTGAGCCGATCCCCAATTGGAGTACCTCATGTTGCCCGTTTCCCTTCAATGCGGCTGGTGTGGACGCGATTATCCCTCGGATGTTCTTCAGGGATTGTGTGTGGACTGCAAACGTCCGTTGGTGGCGAAGTATAACTTCACTCCGGTGGCGGGACAGCGCATTCGAGACGGGCTGAGCTCGGGTCCGCGTTCGTTGTGGCGGTATCATGATGTCCTTCCGCTGGCAGATTCGAAGAACATTCACTCTTTGGGAGAGGGAGGCGTACCGCTGACCAATGCTCCACGGCTGGCGGCACGGCTGGGGTTCCGACAACTGTGGATCAAGGACGAATCCCAAAATCCCACCGGCTCGTTCAAGGCGCGGGGAATGCCGGTCGCGATCTCGCGCGCCGTAGAACTGGGCGCGAAGCAGTTCTGTCTCCCATCGGCCGGTAATGCCGCCGGGGCGGCGTCCGCCTATGCGGCATTGGCGGGGTGCCGGGTTCGAGTTTACATGCCCGCGGATTCGGGTGAGGCGTTCTTTGCTGAGTGCCGGGGGTACGGCGCTGAGGTCTATGCGGTCGAGGGCACGATCGCCGATTGCGGGCGTCGGATGGCCGCGGAGTGCAGCCCATCGGAGTGGTTTGATCTTTCGACACTCAAGGAACCGTACCGGCTCGAAGGAAAGAAAACGATGGGATACGAGTTGTTTGAGGATCTTGGCGGACAGCTCCCCGATGTGATCATCTATCCGACCGGCGGTGGAACCGGGTTGATTGGAATGTGGAAAGCGTTCGGCGAGATGCAGCAGTTGGGCTGGATCGATGAGCGGCGTCCGCGGATGGTCAGTGTCCAGACGACGGGATGCGCGCCTATCGTTGGCGCCTACGAGCGGGGGGCCGAGACCGCAGAACCGGTGGCCAATCCTCGCACCGCCGCCTTGGGACTTCGCGTTCCTGGCGCCGTGGGGGATTTTCTGATTCTGCGCGCGATTCGCGAGTCGGGCGGCTGTGCCGTGGCCGTTACCGAAGCCGAGTGGGCGTCGGGGCAGTCATGGCTGGCGAGTGACGTCGGACTGTTCGCGTCGCCGGAGGGCGGAGCGGCGGTGATCGCGACGAAGAAGCTTCTGGACAAGAGAACCATCTCCCCCGACGAGAGGGTCGTGATCTTCAATACCGGTTCAGGCTTCAAATACCCTCCTTCGACGTGGCCGCAAGGCGTGACCAGGACGTAGCGTCTCTCTCCCGTTTCCGGTTCAAGAGCATTCCCTGCCGATCAACTTAGACCGGTTTACCGTCGATAATCCTGCTATGGGGCGGCCCGGAGCTAACCGGGCGCGATAGGGGTTGTGATGGTGAGGGAATCGGCACATCTGTATACGGTTAATCCCGAAGTTTCCGTCGTTGTGCCGATGCACAACGAAATCGAGAATCTTCCCGCCACGGTGGATCGGATTGCCCGGTCACTGGCGGAGACGCTTTGCACGTTCGAGATTATCGCGGTCGATGACGGTTCCACAGATGCCACGGCGCGGCGGTTGGCGGCGATGGCCGAGGGCGATCCCCGGTTGCGTGTGGTCTCGTATCCGACAAATCGCGGCCGCGGTTATGCGCTTCGGCAGGGATTTGCGGCGGCGCGGGGTGGGATCATCGTGACCATCGACGCCGATTTGAGTTACGATCCCGTGCACATCGGCCAGATGCTCCAGGTGCTCCAGCAGCACCCCGACGCAGACTTTGTCGTCGGTTCGCCATACGCGAATGGTGGCGAAACAGTCAACGTCCCCCGTGGGCGGCTTTGGATTTCCCGGTGGGGCAATCGGGTTCTGGGATTGGCGATGCCGGGCGGTCTCACCGCGGTGACCGGGATTCTGCGGGCGTATCGGCGTGCCGTTCTCGAAGTGCTCGACTTGGAGTCGAATGATAAGGAAATCCACCTCGAGATAGTCTCCAAGGCTCTGGCAGCAGGATTTGTCCCGATTGAGATGCCGGCGATCTTAAAAGGGCGGATTCGGGGCAAGTCGAAGTTTCTGCTGCGCGCCACCGTGGGTTCGCACCTCGTCTTCTCATTCTACCAAAAGCCGGTTCTGCTGTTTGGATTGGTGGGAGCAATGATCCTGGGTTTGGGCCTGGGATGCGGATTGCGGCTGGTTTATCTGTGGCATCTGGGTACTCTCAACCCGGATCGGCCGTTGGTAGCCTTGACTGTGATCTTACTCGTGGCGGGCTTACAGGTTCTCCTGTTCGGCTTTCTGGGCTCGCAGATCGTGCAGGTGAGACGCGAATTGTATCGCACGCAAAAGACCATCAAGTTGATCGCGCGAACTTTGGAACACCAGACTGCCGAAATATCACATACCGAAAGCACGGTCCGACCCGGCGCCAGACAGCCGCGACACAAAACCGCTGAACAACCTGTGATTCATTGATGCGAATTCTCCTGATCAGCAACCGGTACCCTGCGGACGCGGATGATCACGCATCGCCATTTGTCCCGTACTTTGCCGAGGCGGTGGCCGCGCGCGGCGTGCACGTCGACGTGCTGACCCCGGAATACGGCCATGCCACCGCAACGATGTGGAACGAGCGCCGGGCGGTATCGGGGCGTGAGTCCGGCGTTGGGACTGTGGCTCCTCCTTCGGTCAGCGTGTTTCGCTTCCCAACCGGCGCTACGGAGCCAGTGGGCTCGTGGAATCTGTTGAACCCGTTGTCGTGGGTGAAACTGTCGCGGTTTTTGAAGGCCGGAAAGCTGGCGGGAGAAAAGCTGTGCCGGACTCAGCGATACGATCACATCCTGGCGTTGTGGGCGCTCCCGTCGGGGCATTTCGCGCATGCGCTCTCGCGCAAGTTCGGTATCCCCTATTCAGTCTGGTGCCTTGGCTCAGACATCTACACATGGGCCCGGCGACGTATCATTCGCGACCGCATCGCCCATGTCCTCAAAGGTGCAACTGCGGTCTTTGGCGATGGCGAGGATCTTTGCGAGCGCATTCGCACCTGGCTGGGAATTCATGCGACCTTCCTGCCATCGTACCGTCCGCTGGAAGGACTCGAAGATTGCGAGCCACCTGCCCCCACCGAGGCACCGCGATACCTTTATCTCGGTCGTCTCCATGGCGACAAAGGAATCTTAGAGCTCTTGAGAGCATTTGCCCATGTGCGCGTGGCATTGCCACTGGCGACTCTTCAGTATGTTGGCGACGGCCCCGGGAAGGAAGAACTGGAGGATCAGGCCGAGGAGATGCGGTTCTATCATCGGCATGATCCGGATGCCGGCAGCGTTCACATCCGCGGCGCGGTTTCGCATGCCGGGGTGGTGCGGGCATTGAGAGACTGTGATTTCGTGGTCATTCCGACGCGATCAGACAGCGTCCCGCTGGTCTTCACCGAGGCGGTGCAGGCGATGCGTCCGGTCATTGCGACGGAGGTCGGAGATTTGGGCATGCTGATCCGGCGTTATCTAGTGGGGCAGGTGGTGCCATCAGTCGATGATTCCAGCCTCGCGTCGACGATGGTGCGAATGGCGCATCAGCCGGAGTTCGAACTGAGAGGGCGCAGCGAGTTGCTGGAACGATTCGATCCCAAGCGGGCGGCCCAGGTATTCTGTGATCAAGTCTTGCCCGCAGCCGGGATGCAGGCACAGATGAAGCCGCCGGAAACCACTGCAAAGATGGTCCCGGTGTGATTACGTACACTGTAGTACGGCTGGCTTGACTGGGGAGTGGCCAAGCGGTAAGGCTCCCGGCTGTTAACCGGGTAAGCGCAGGTTCAAGTCCTGCCTCCCCAGCTTCTCAACCGCTCCACATCCTCAACGCTTTCCTATCGTCTTGAGAGTAGTGCCTTTCGGCATGTGCCAGTGAATTGCCAATCATCTGACAAACCAATGGGGTGTATGCAATACGTCCCGACGGCTGCGGTCTGACACAATATTGGGAAAGCTCCGGAAATCGGAAGATTTCGCACACTCCTGATCGATTTTGGCCGTATGATTCATACGTATGAATGAATCACAGTCTACACTCAATGCGCTGATCGTGGCCGCTCGCGCCCTGTTTGCCCGCAATGGTTATGAGGGGACTTCGATTAAGGCCATCACCACGAGGGCCAAGGCCAATTTGGGGGCGGTCACATACCACTTTGGCACCAAAGAACAACTGTACCACGCGGTTCTTCGGTCGGTCGGGGAGCCATTCATGGAGCTGCTTCTGGCCGCCGCAGCGCAGCCCGGTTCCCCGCTGGATCGTATCGAGGCGTTCGTCCGGGCATTCTTCAATCACTTGTGCGACCACGGCGAAATGCCGTCGTTGATGATGCATGAGCTATCGCTGAGGCGTCCCGTTCCGTCGCCATTGCGGGGGATCATGGGAACAGTATTTCAGACAATGGCGGGATTGATTCGCGAGGGGCAAAAGGACGGCACGATTATCGGCGGGGAGCCCAGGCTTCTGGTCGTCAGCGTGCTGGCATTGCCGGCATATGTGATGTGGATGCGGGTGCCGCTCGGTGAAGTCATCGGACTCGATACCCACGATCATCGAATGCGAGAACAGATTCTCGATCACATCGTGATCTCGATCCGGCGCAGTATCGAAGCACAGCAGGTCAAACGGCCAAAGCGCCGTCCTGCCACGAGTGGTTCCAGAAGCCGTGCGAGGAGGCGTGAGTCATGAGCCGACGATGTTTCACCATCTTGGTGACGATCTTGCTGGCGGCAACGCAAGGGGTAGGCACTGCCTCGGGGGAAGCAGCAGCTGCCACACGAATAACCCTGGCGGACGCGGTTGCGCGGGCACTGGGACAATATCCCGGCATCGGATTGGCCCGGGCCAAATCCGACGAGGCGCACGCCGCGATCCGCGAGGCGTTCGCGGCGTGGCTGCCAACGTTGCAGATCGGGGCGACGGCCATGTGGTACGAAAAGCCAATGCTGGTCTTCCCGCTTCACGGTCTGGACCCCAACTCGCTACTAAACCCCGCTCAGCGGCCACAATTCGACCGCGCGCTTGTGCAAGGCTCGTTGATGCTGGACTACACGCTGTTTGACGCGGGCCGCGACGCCAAGGTACGGCGGGCGCGGTATCAGGCAGCGGCGGCAGACGCCGGATTGAATGCGTCCCAGCAAGCGGTGGCATTGCGGGTAATCAATGCATATCTCGGCGTACTCGCCAAACGCGAGACCCTGGCCGCGCACGATCGCCGGCTGGAGTCGCTGGAATCGGAGTTGTCCAGGACGCACAAACTGCGCGATGTTGGGCGAGCTGCGGACGTGGAAGTACTGCGGGTTGAGGCGGCATTGTCCACCGCCCAAGCAGACAGGGTGCATCTGTTCACCGAACTGGACACGGCGGAACGTGATCTGGCTCGGTTAATCGATATGACGTACGAGCAGATTCAAACGGATGAATTGGCCTGGGTGACGCCAGCGGATACGACAGTCATGGCTCGTGACAGCGCCTTGGCGATGGCGAAGCGTTCGAGCCCCAATCTGACGCAGGCATCGCGTCAGGCCGACGCGGCGCAGGCCGGACGGACGGCCGCGCGGGGAACGATGTGGCCGGTTCTGCGCGCCACGAGCGCCTATGTTGACCGAGGGTCGAGTCCTGGTGTTTACAAGGCCGAATGGAACGCCGGTCTGGTGCTCGCGTATCCCCTGTTTACCGGCGGAGCAGTTCGAAGCGCCATTGCACGGGCGGACGCGGCGGCTAACGGTGCGCAGGAACAATTGCGCCTCGCCCATCTGCAACTGGCGGAGGACATAGATCGGGCGCTGGGGGCGGTTCGTGAGTCGCGAGCACGGGTGAGAAGCCTCGATGATGCCGTCAGCCGCTTTACGGAAGTCGTGCGAATCGAAAAACTCTCGCTGGAGACCGGTGCGCGGACACAAACGGATTACCTGCGCGCGGAAGCTGATCTATTGTCGGCAAGAGCAGGTCTCGCCGAAGCCCGCCGGGGAGAGATTGCCGCTCGCGCGGAACTGGCGCGCGTCACCGGCCAGTTGTCGTCCCACTGGATTGCCAACTCACTGGAGAATCGCGAATGAACTCAAGGAAACGCATTTCCGTCATCGCCGCACTGGTGATCACAGTTGCGGCCTCTCTGTTGATCATCTGCCGTGGCCGTGGCGCGAATGGATCGCTACTGGTCTCCGGCACGGTGGAGGCAACCGAGGCACAGCTGGGATTCCAGGCACCAGGACGGATCGAGGACATCTCAGTGAAGGAGGGCGACCAGATCAAAGCGGGTGCCGAACTGGCGCGGCTGGATCGCTCGGAGGCGCAGGCCCGCCGCGATCAGGCCGACGCTCAACTGGCCGCCGCGCGCGCGCTCCTGGCCGAAATGGAAAGCGGTTTCCGTTCGGAAGAAATCGCACAGGCGCGCGCCGCCCGAAACGCGGCGCAGGACAAACTGTCCGATGCGCAACGTGATCTCGAGCGAACCCGGAAACTCCGGGATGGCGGTGCCGTTAGCCAGGAGATACTTGATAAAGCCAATACGCTGGCGGAGGTGGCCAAGAATCAATTCACCCAAGCAGATGAACAGGCGCGGTTGGTGGAAAGCGGGGCACGCAAGGAACGCATCGATGCCCAGCGCGCCATGGTGGCGCAGGGCGAGGCGGCGGTGCGTTCGGTGGATGCCCTGTTGCGCAACATGACAATTCACTCGGAGTTCGATGGCATCGTCTCGGTGCGCCACCGCGAACCCGGCGAGATCGTGCCGGCCGGATCACCCGTGCTGACGATCATCAACCGGGACGACCGCTGGATTCGCATCTATATCCCGGAAACCAAGATTGGGACCGTGCGCATCGGGCAGAAAGCCTCAATCACATCGGACAGTGCTCCCAACAAATCGTACCAGGGCGACGTCGTCTACATTTCGACCCAGGCGGAATTCACGCCGAAGACCGTGCAGACCACTGAAGAGCGCGTGAAGCTGGTGTATGCCGTCAAAGTGCGTATCACCGGCGATGCGGCCTATGATCTGAAACCTGGCATGCCCGCAGATGTGCGTCTGGAGCCGTAACGATGTCCGGGCAACAGGGGACAATCGAGACGCTGGAGCTCACGCGCCGGTTTGGCGAACTGAACGCGGTTGATCGGCTGACGTTCGTGGTTGAGCCCGGCGAGTTGTTTGGGCTCGTGGGCCCCGATGGCGCCGGCAAGACCACGACATTGCGGATGCTTGCGGGGGTTCTGCGGCCGACCTCGGGAGATGCCCGGCTGAATGGAATCAGCGTGGCGCACGACCCCGAGCGGGTCAAACATGCCATCGCCTACATGTCCCAGCGATTCGGATTGTACGGCGACCTGACCGTTCTGGAAAATCTCAACTTCTATGCGGATCTGTATTGCGTGCCTCGGGCCGAACGGACTAAACGGATGGAACGGTTGTTCGCGTTTTCCAATCTTGGTGCTTTCAAAGACAGGCTGGCCGCCAGGCTGTCGGGTGGGATGAAGCAGAAACTCGGATTGTCGTGCGCGCTGATTCATCAGCCTCAGATTCTGCTTCTGGACGAGCCGACATTTGGTGTCGATCCGATTTCACGGCGTGATTTGTGGTTGATTGTCCATGAGATGGTGGCGCAGGGTGTGACGGTTGTCGTCAGCACGGCGTACATGGACGAAGCGGAGCGGTTCGACCGGCTGGCGCTTCTCCACCGGGGACGGGTGCTGGCAATCGATACACCGTCGAGTCTTCAATCCGCCGGGTCGGCGGAGATTGTGTCCATACAGATTGATCGGGCGCGCGAAGCGCGTGATGCGGCGTTGCGTCATCCGGCGGTGCGCCGGGCCTCGGTGTTCGGCGACCATCTTCACCTGACGGTGTCGTCGATGGAACGCGATTGGCCGGCGGTCGGCGCGGCGCTCAGCCAGTCGGGCTTCGGGTACACTCACGCTGAGCGTATCGTCCCCTCTCTCGAGGACGTCTTCATCGATCGGATCGCCGAGGCAGGGGGCGAATGAACGCTCAGGCTGCGGTCAGCATAAACGGCCTGACGAGAGTATTCGGCCGCTTCGTCGCAGTGGATCGTGTCACGCTCGATGTGAATCAAAGTGAGATATTCGGCTTTCTCGGGCCGAACGGCGCGGGCAAGACGACCACGATCAAGATGCTGATCGGGCTGTTGCTGCCGACCTCCGGGCAGGGCACGGTCGCCGGATTCGATATCATGACCGAGACAGAAGAGATTAAGCGCAACATCGGGTACATGTCGCAATTGTTCTCGCTGTACGCGGATCTGACGGTCGAGGAAAATATCGCCTTCTTCTCCGGCCTGTACAGTGTGCCGAAGGCGCGGCGCGCCGGGCGGCGCGACTGGGTGCTCGAGATGGCGGGGCTGAATGGCCAGCGCCGCCGGTTGACCGGAGAATTGCCGTTGGGCTGGAAGCAACGGCTGGCGCTGGGGTGCGCGATTCTGCATGAGCCGCCACTGCTGTTCCTCGATGAACCGACGTCCGGTGTCGATCCGATTTCGCGGCGCAGTTTCTGGGACCTCATCTACTCCCTCACTGAAAAGGGAACGACGGTATTCGTGAGCACACACTACATGGAAGAGGCGGAATACTGCCATCGGCTCGCGCTAATGAACCGGGGGAAGCTGATCGCGCTGGACCGTCCGGCGCAGTTGCGGGCGCAATTGCCTGAGCCGCTCCTCGAGATCCAGACGCAGCACAGTCCGCAAGTCGTGGATGCTTTGCGTGGTGTCCCGGGAGTGCTCGAGGCGGGGATGTTCGGGCGCGCGGTGCACGTCATGGTGGATAATGCGGCCAGGGCGCGCGGTGAAATCGCTGAACATCTCCGCGCGCATGGCCTCGGATTCGATGACATTCGGGAGATTCCTCCCTCGCTGGAAGATGTCTTCATCGCGCGGGTGCACGCGGAAGGCGGGGCGGCGGTTGATTAGGAATTACACCATCGTTCTATATGCTCCAGGGCAGAAGTCTCACTTGATGTCATTCCCGCGAAAGCGGGAATCCAGTCCTGCGCTCCCGCGCTGGATTCCCGCTTTCGCGGGAATGACGAGGGAGTGGTCTCGTGCGTTTTCCGAGCGAGGCTCCTGCCGAGCCATCTGTCCGCGCGCAAATGAGCTCGACGGCTCAAGCCGGATTCCACTGTCACTGGAACTGTTGCGCCCACAAAGAGAGAGGCTCGGCAGTCCGCCGAGGCGGATCGCCCTCCCTTGTGCCCTGGTGGTGCCGGCGACACGAGGATTGTTATGCTGAACTGGATGCGGCTGACGGCGATTGCGCGCAAGGAAGTCATCCAGCTTCGGCGGGATTCCCGGAGTCTGATTCTGGCATTCATGCTGCCGGTTCTCCTCCTGATCCTGTTTGGTTATGCGATTACGTGGGACGTCGACGACATCCCTCTGGCGGTGGTTGATCAGGACAATACTGTCGCCAGCCGTGAATTGGTCAGCGCGTTTCTTTCGTCGCACTACTTTACATTGCACTCCCGATTGGATCGGATCAGCGAGATCGAGCCGCTTCTGGACCGGCGGACCGTCCGTATCGGGCTCGTCATTCCGCCGAAATTTTCCTCCGACCTCGCCACAGGGCGCACGGCGCAGTTGCAAGCGATTGTCGACGGCAGCGATGCCAACACGGCGACGATTGTTCTGGCTTACACACAAGCGATTGTGCAGAAGTATTCGGCGGCTATTCTGCTAAAGGGATCATCCGTGCCGATGCCGGTTACAGCCGAAAGCCGTGTCTGGTACAACGAGGAGTTAAAAAGCCGCAATATGATCGTCCCGGGGCTGGTGGCGGTGATCATGATGATTATCGCCGCGATGCTCACATCGCTGACCATTGCGCGCGAGTGGGAACGGGGAACGATGGAGCAACTGGCCGCAACGCCGGTGACGCGGCTGGAGGTTGTGCTCGGCAAGATGCTCCCGTATATCGCCATCGGCCTGATCGACGTGGCAGTGAGTTCACTTCTGGGGGTGTTGCTTTTTGGGGTGGCCTTCCGGGGCAATCCCTTCCTGTTGGCGGTGTTGTCGTTCTTCTTCCTTTGTGGAGCGCTCGGACTGGGGATGTTTATCTCGGCGCTCGCCAAGTCGCAATTGCTGGCCACCCAGTTCGCGATGGTGATTACCTTCCTTCCCGCTTACCTGCTTTCCGGGTTCATGTTCGCCATTGATGTGATGCCGGTGCCGTTGCAGGTGATCACCTTCCTCGTACCGGCCCGCTACTTCCTGGTCGTGACGCGCGGAATATTCCTGAAAGGTGTTGGTATCGAGGTCTTGTGGGTTCAAGGGTTGTTAATGGTGGCTTTCGCGGTACTGGGATTCCTGCTGGCGGTGCGTGTTTTTCGCAAGGAGCTGGCATGATATCGTCGATCCGGTTCGAGCGCGTCTGGGAGGTGATGCGCAAGGAATTCCTCCAGATTCGCCGCGATCCAAGATTGTGGCGCGTGATCCTGGTGGCACCGCTGCTGCAACTGGTGATTTTCGGGTACGCCGTCTCGACCGACGTTCGCCACACGAAGACATTTGTCGTCGATCACGATCAGAGCCGGGCGTCACGCGATCTGATCGCGGCCTTTACCTCATCGGACTACTTTCGAGTTGTGGGACAATCCGAACGGCCGGCCGATCTGGTCAAGGCGCTGGATCACGCCGATGCGGTCGTGGGGATCGAAATCCCGCCGGACTTCGGTAAGTCGATCCACAACGGAACCGGCGCGAGGGTTCAGATACTTGTTGATGGGACCAACTCAAACATTGCCAATGTGGCGCTCGGATACGCCGAGCGGATTGTGCAGAATTACAATCTGCAGCTCGTAACTGTTTCGCACCAGATGCCGGTTGAGTTGCGCGAGCGGGCGTGGTACAACCCGGATCTCGCCAGCCGCAATTACAATGTCCCGGGGGTGATCGGGCTGATCATCCTTCTGGTCTGCCAGCTTCTCACTTCGCTGGCGATCGTCCGCGAGCGGGAGATCGGCACGCTGGAGCAGCTCATGGTGAGCCCACTCACGCCGGGGGAGATGATCATTGGCAAGACGCTGCCGTTCGGCATCATTGGGCTGTTCGATCTGGTGTTGATATCTACCGTGGCGATGCTGTGGTTCGGGGTACCGTTGCAGGGGAGCATCCTGCTTTTGACTCTCGCCAGCGTCTTCTTCCTGTTGTCGGGTTTGGGCACGGGACTTCTGATCTCCACGATATCAAACACACAACAGGAAGCCTTCATGGTCAGCTTTCTGATTTTCATGCCGGTGATCTTGCTTTCCGGATTCATGTTCCCGGTCAGCAGTATGCCCGAATTCTTCCAGTGGCTGACTCTGGTAAATCCCCTTCGACACTACCTCGTTGTCGTTCGGGGAATCTTCCTGAAAGGGTCGGGACTGACGGTGCTCTGGCCGCAGTATCTCGCTTTGGCGGCCACCGGAATTGGAGTTCTGGCCTTCGCGGCGAAGCGATTCCACAAGACGGCGGGATGATTCAGAGAATTCCAGATGTGGCGCGGACGCCTTCGGCCGCGTTCACCGCGAAGCGGTGGAACTGATGGTCCGCGCTTCGCGC